>NZ_CP107052.1:0-355000 GCF_025736875.1 Candidatus Kirkpatrickella diaphorinae | reverse complement strand
TGAGCTGCCAATTGACGACAGACCTCCTCCCCACGCGGGAATTTGCGCGTCGTCCTCAGGTCTGGCTTGACCTCATCTCCCGTAATCGCGGGACAATCGCCTATAGCCCGTCCTTCGGGTATGAGCTTTGCGCCCGCCGTCCGCCGCCGTCAGGCCTCGACCTGTCAAGCTGGCGCGTTGCCGGGATTGGCGGCGATATGATCAGGCCGCATATCCTCAGTGATTTCGCTGAAAATTACAAAGTCCATGGTTTTGACAGCCGGGCTTTCGTCGCCAGTTACGGTATGGCGGAAACCACCCTGGCCATCAGCTTCGCGCCGCTTGAACATGGTATTCTTACCGACACGATTGATCTGAAACATCTTGAGACTGAGCAGTTCGCGCGCGGTGTCAATAATTCAGAATCACCCAGGCGGACATTTGTCGTTTGCGGCCATGCATTGCCGGGCCACCATATTGAAGCCTGGGATAGTGAAGGCAAAACCTTGCCGGACCGCGCCATCGGGACGATTTTTGTCAGGGGTCCAAGCATGATGACCGGTTATTTCGGTCGGGAGAAGGAGACTCATGCCGTCCTGTCCCCCGATGGTTGGCTTGATACAGGTGACCTCGGCTACATGCTGAATGGTCAGGTTGTCATCACCGGACGGGCGAAAGACCTGATGGTGATCAATGGGCGCAATATTTGGCCACAGGATATTGAGTGGTCGGTTGAAACCGCCATCACAGGGGTGCGCTCTCGGGATGTTGCCGTTTTCTCAATCGAGGCGGAGAAGGGCGAGACAATTTTTGCCCTCGTGCAATGCCGTCTCACCTCCGCCGAGGCGCGTGCGGAGATGAAAGACAATATTGCAAGCGTCATCCGCCGTCGTCACGGTGTTGACGTGGAGGTCGTCCTGGTGCCGCCGCATACCCTGCCACAAACATCGTCAGGCAAATTAACCCGCGCGAAGGCAAAAGCCATGTATCTGGCGGGACAGTTTGCGCAAGAGGAGAGTTCCGCAGCCTGACATTGAACCCGGTTCTGTCGCGCTTTACGGACACGTCAAATCTGCGCGCCATGCCGTCACATCACTAAAAGGCTTGGGTTGACGCGCAGCCGACATCAAGGATCGAGAGTTGGTCACGCTTAGCAGATTGCCTCGATCCTCGGATACGACGTAGCCTGAAGCGCAATGGAGACAAAATAATGACTGACAAGATCGCGGCGACGGAACAGCTGATTATCGAGCAGCTTCTCGCCAAGCCGAATGTCCCCCGAGACATTTCCCCTGAAAGCAAGATTGTCGAGGATCTTGCTTTTGACAGCCTCGCTGTCATGAATTTCGTGATGGAAATTGAAGACCGCCTTGATGTTTCCCTCCCTCTCGACCAGTTGGCGGATATCAGGACGATCCGGGACCTCGCGATCTGCCTCAATAAAATCAAGGCCGGTACGCCGCAATGACGGACATCTTTGCGAAATTTGAAGGCCTGTCCCGCGCCGCATCGCAATTAATGACTGCCACGCCGCGCAACCCGTTTGACGTGGTGATCGAACGCCCCCTCTCGGCCACGATCGGTTTGATTAAAGGGCGGGAGACCCTCCTTTTCGGGACGAATAATTACCTCGGCCTCAGCCAATGCCCGGAAGCGATTGCCGCCGCCGTCAAAACCCTTCAGGAAGAGGGGGTGGGCACAACGGGCTCACGCATTGCCAACGGCACATACGGGTTGCACCGCCAGCTTGAAGAGAAACTGGCCGCATTTTTCAGACGTCGGCACTGCATTATTTTCTCAACCGGTTATCAGGCCAATCTGGGATGTATCTCCGCGCTCGCGGGCAAAGATGATATCCTTTTCATTGATGCGGACAGTCATGCCAGTATTTATGATGGCAGCCGCCTCGGCAATGCGCAGGTTATTCGCTTTCGACATAATGACCCGGCGGATCTTGATAAAAGGCTGAGCCGCGTCAAGGACCATCCGGGCGCCAAGTTGATCGTGATTGAGGGCGTATATTCCATGACCGGAAACGTCGCCCCGGTGCGCGCTTTTGCTGAGGTCAAGAAGAAGCACGGCGCCTGGCTTCTCGTCGATGAAGCACATTCTTTCGGCGTCCTGGGTGAGAACGGGCGCGGCGTTGCTGAGCAGGATGGCTGTGAGGACGATGTGGACTTCGTCGTCGGCACATTCTCTAAAAGTCTCGGGACGATTGGCGGCTATTGCGTGTCCAATCATGACGGCGTCGAGATGATCCGACTGGCATCACGGCCCTATATGTTCACGGCATCTCTGCCGCCTGACATTATCGCTGCCTCAGGGGCCGCTCTCGAAGCCCTACAGGCGCAACCCCATTTGCGGACGCAATCGACGCAAAATGCCGGGCAGCTTCATGCGGGGTTGAAAAAACTCGGCCTCTCCGTCAGCCAGCATGTCAGCCCGGTTGTCGCTGTCACTTTGCCGGACATCCCGACAGCGGCAAGTTTCTGGAATCGACTTCTGGAGCTTGGGGTTTATGTCAATCTGTCTCTGCCGCCCGCAACGCCGGATGACCGGCCTCTGCTTCGCTGCTCCGTGATGGCCGCACACAGCCAGGCCCAGATTGACACTGCCCTCGCCGCCTTCGCGAAAGCCGCGCAGGATCTCGGCGTTCTCACGGCCTGACGGGCCGCGCACGCCCGGCATCTTCCCTGCGGCATTCGTGAAAATGGAAATTCAGGAACGCCGCAGGATGCTTCTCGCGCGCCATAACAGGCAGGGCAGACAGATGAGAGGGTGACGCGCCTCAAAAGGTGAGAGGCGCATGGCCAGACCGCTATGGCGCTGGATTTTATCCGCCAGATAAAGCGCGCCATTTTCAAAAGTGAAGGCCGCTTTGATGAGGCGTGCAGCATTCAACCACCGCCCGAGGCGCCGCATTTGTCGCCATTGACGCCGTGCTTTTAAAAGCCGCACCCGCGATATGTCCATATAGCACCCGCCCGCGTCATTTTCCCGGACAGGAAAGCCGAGTTGCGACCAGCTCTGCGCTAATATCGCCTCAAACCAGTCAGCGCGCCCTTCGATGATTGACGCCGCGCGGCCCGCATTTTCCGGACGCAATTCATTGCGATAGGTTTCAGAAAAGAGGTGGCGCCAGATCTCGGCGGGTCGGGCCGGGCCGGGCAGAAGGCACGCGGCCCACCACGCGGCGGTCAGAACCGCCTTCCTGACAGCTACGAGGATCTGATCCGCCGCGACCGTGTCGCGCACCCAGACAAGTCGCGTTGGTTGCGTAAAACGTGACCAGATGGAGCTGTCATAACTTGCCGGGCCGGCGCGGCGCGTGAATTGATCGATCGTCATCACGGCGACCTTCGCGCGCATGAGACGCCCGTCGATTGTCTGACGCACATAGACGACATTGGGCGGCAGATATTGACCGGCCAGACGGATCACGCAGTTACGCCATTCCCAATCAGCCATATCATCGACAATGACATAGAAGTCGAGAAGCGCATCCAGATCGTCGGACCGCATGCCCGCACCGTAGAACAGCACGCCTAAAGGACGGCATGCGCCCAGCATCTGCGCGGCGAAAGCGGATACTTCCGGCGGAACCGCCTCGATAAGTGTCGAAGACAGGATGCGGGAGAGCGCGTCCATTTCAGTCATGCAGAAACTGGAATTGCGGCCCGTTTGAAAGCGTCACCTGGCGTGAAGGGCCGGAACTGAATTTTTCACCATCAAGGATGAAGTCGCTGGGGCATGTCATGGTCAAGCTATCAACCCGATCACTGTGATAGGATGGATGCTGCCGCAACCAATTCGGTGACCGCCCCCGGACGAGCAACCTGACAGCACGCCATAAATGTTGAGGATGGCCACTGACATTAAGGAAGCGCAGCCCTGTCGGGTTCCGGCGCGGGTCAGCGTCACCATCCCAGAAAGGCCACATCCCCATCGTCAGACGATCCAGCGCCGTGGAAATAAAGAGAAAACTCGGCCCATCGCTTCTGACAGCCCCATCGCACTCAAGCCGCAGGCGATCGCCATCAAGCCACATATTCCGATATTTGCGGTGCAGAAGCTTCCAGAGTGTTGCGATCAACGTCGCGGCGACGGCCAAATTATGGGGTGCGAACCTCAATAAATGGGGTGAGTGCGCGATTTCAATCGCGCGCGTAAATCCGGTCGTGCCATGAAACATGCCGATCCGTAATTGCGCGCCCTGGTCCGTCCAATTGATCCGCAGCGTGCCGCGTTTCTCTTTCGTGAGAGATTGCGGATCATGGAGGAGGCGCTCAAAAGCCCTCCGCCCGCGGGATTTGAAGCCGACATCCCGGGCGATGAGATTGGAGTTGCCGGAGGGGAATATTGCCAGTTCAGGCAGATCATCCTCACCATAAACATGATATAAAGCTGTCATCACGTCGCTGATCGTGCCATCGCCCCCGCTAATGGCGATTGTTCTGATGCTCTGGCGATGTAATTTTTCGATGACGCTGCGCAATTCAGCTTGCGTCCGCGGCTCAAAAAAGCGATCAGCCAGGCAATGGCGCGCTCTTTTGGTAAATCTGTCCAGACATCGACGGTTTTTTCGGCTGCGAGGGTTGTTTATAAGAGCAAGAGGCACAGAAAATCTAATCCAATTTCATGACCGCGATCAGCCAAATCTTTACATTCATCATTGATAAATGACGTTTCAGCAGCGCCAGCGCAAGCGCCCTTGCGCAGTGTGTCAGAGCGCCATAGCATAGTTGTCCACATCGAACCAGAAGAGCATTGAAGAAGGCTATGTTATTTCCGCATGCAGCCGAGGCTTTGTGATGGCCCAGGACAGTGACAAAGCAACGATTGCACATATATCAGACGTGCATTTGCCGACACCCGGCAAGCTCCCGCTTCGGGACCTTCTGAATAAACGCTGTTTAAGCCTCCTTTCCTGGAAAATGTCGCGCCGATATCGACATCTGACGGAAATCTCTTCCCGGATCGTGGCGGATATGGCGCTTCATCGACCGGACAGAATCCTCAATATTGGGGACATCACCAATCTTGGCCATAAAAGTGAGTTTGAGCAGGCTGAAAAATGGATGCGCGCCCTGCCCGCACCCTGTTATTTCGTGCCGGGAAATCATGATATCCTCGTCCGGGAAGATGTCCGCCACGGGCTGGACCTCATGTCACCCTGGATGGAAGGGTCGGCGCAACAATTCCCCTATGTCACGCGATTCAGAGACGTGGCCATTATCGGGGTCAACAGCGCCATACCGACGCCGCCTTTCAAAGCCTGGGGCCGCGTCGGAGAGGCTCAGGGGCAGCGGCTTCTCAACGCTCTGGAAACCACGAGGGGTTTATTCCGTATTGTCATGATCCATCACCCTCCCGGATACGGACTGGTCAAGTCCGGGAAACGTCTCAAAGACGTGAGAAAGATTGCCGAAATCATCAAACAGGGCGGGGCGGAACTTGTGCTGCATGGACACTCTCATAACGAGTCGCTTGTAACTGTGCCGGAGACGGAGATCCCTCTTCTCGGCGTGTCGTCAACCTCCATGCATTCTTCCAAGCCATGGCGCCGCGCGTCGTGGAACCGTCTCGACATCTCTAAAAAAGAGGGTTCCTGGTCGCTTGATATCACGCAACGGCTTCTGGCTGACAATCATGTCATGGAAGACGGTTTTACGCGCCATCTCAAACTGCCGATAAAAAGCAAGTGAGGAAGAGACCCCTTCGTGAGCTGGATCGCTATCTTCTCCGCCAGCTTATCCCGCCTTTCCTGATTTCCCTTGGGACCGTCATGACGGCCCTGCTCCTTGAGCGGCTGCTCGTTCTGCTGGATGATCTCGCTTCTGAGGGGAGCTCGCTGGCGACATTCCTGTCCTTATTGACCGACCTGCTGCCCCATTATCTGGGGCTCGCCATCCCGGCGGCGTTCAGCGTCAGTATCTTCATCACGATACGCCGGATGAGCGACCATAATGAGATCGACGCCCTGATGGCGAGCGGCATCTCCCTCTCCCGCATATCGCACACTTACGTCCTGATCGGCATTGTGCTCGGCGGCAGCAGTCTCCTGCTTTATGGCTATATCCAGCCTCTGGCGCGCTATGATTTCCGTTCCGGCTTTTACTCAGCCGCGCACGCGGCCTGGACGCCGCGTTTCCAGGCACGCATGTTTGCCACGACAACGGATGGCGCCATGCTGACCGCCGAGAAAACACGCGCCAATGGCTCTGTGCTGGAGAAAGTTTTCATCCGCGCCAACGGAACAAACGACACGCTCCATCTTATCTCTGCGCGGAGAGGGTTGATCACGACCCTGCCCTCACGATCTGAAACGCGGCTGGATCTCTGGGATGGCGATATCATTACGGCGCGCCATGGCAATCTGCAGGATCTGCATAAAACCCATTTCGAGCATAGTGCCCGGTTTTTCATCAATGACCCGACCGCGCACTCCTTCCGCTCACGCGGCAAGGATGCGCGGGAACTGACACTTTTTGAATTGATCAGACGGTTGGAGCATTCCCATCAAATTATCTCCCCTTCCGCTGATCCTGACTCGATCCCGCGTTCCAATCTGCGCGCGGAGCTTGATTTCCGGCTTGCGCAAGCGCTGACAATGCCCTTTATTGCGCCGCTTGCCGCCACGCTGGCGATCGGTGTCAAAAGGCGACGGCCCATAACAGGGATGATTTTGCTCGCCATTCTGCTTGTCGGGTTTTACCACCTCCTGCAATTCGGTCAGAGCCTCGTCGCCACCGGTGCTGTCCAGGGTTTTTACGGCGTGTGGATACCTGAATTGACTTTCTGCGCCATATGCATTCTGCTTTTCGTCACGCGCTCTCAAGGCGGCTGGCTCCGACCCAAAAAGGTCAAGATACCGAACGGGGTGCCCATCACGCGATGACATCAATATTCAGCCTTCATGGCTCCGTTCTTTACCGTCATTTTATCAGCGCAGTCCTCGCACGGACGGCGCTCGTCAGCGCGATTTTCATCTCATTGATGGAAGTTCTGGGCCTTCTGGAGAAAATGTCGTCAATACTTGGCCGACATCAGGGCCTGTCGGGCGTCATTTACTATTGTGCCCTGAGATTTCCCGTACTGCTTGAGCAGAGCGTGCCCTTATCGCTGCTTCTCGGCACGATTTTCCTGCTTGTGCAGATGAATCAGCATAGTGAAATTGCTAGTCTGCGCGCTGCCGGCCTGTCAACGCCGCGCCTCTATGGGTTGATCGTGCCAGCGGCGCTGATCCTGGGCGCGACTCTTCTCCTGATCAAACACGAAGTCACCCCCCGGGCCGAGCGCGCCTACGGAACGTGGTGGAATGCCACAACGCCGGCGGTTGAAGCCAGGACGGCCAATCTCTGGTTCCGGGCTTTCGGCCGCATCACTCATGTTGATAAGGTGGAGGGAGGGGGCCGCGTTCTGCTGGATGTCGAGTCATACCAGCACTCACCGGATACGCATCTCGTCGAGGAACGACGCGCAAAGTTGGCACGCTATGTGGACCGGGAATGGCGGGCGGAAGGCATTTCAGGTTGGCGATTGGAAGGGAATCAGTTTCTTCCCCTCGATCCGGGTCATCAAAATGACTTTATCAATCTCCCTTCCCCGTCGGAGATCATGACCCTCCTCGAAACACCGCCAATCCTTTCCGTTCCCGCACTTATGGCCGCCATAAGGGGTGTTGTCCCGACCAGCCAATCGACAAATTCTTACAAAATTGCGCTCTTATCTTACATATCATTGCCGATTAAACTTTGCATTATGATCCTGTTGGCGCTACCAGTCGTCTACATTCCCCCACGTACGGGTACACGAAGCTTGCTTCCGATCGCCGCTCTCGGCTGCGGTGTGCTGTATATGATTGGTCAAGGTCTGATGGATGCCCTCGCGAATGCGGGCACGTTGCCGGTCCTGTTTTCGCTAACCGCGACGCCTCTGATCACCTTACTGCTTATCTGGGCGTGGATCTTAAAACTCGAGGCAGGATGAGGTATCGCTTGATGGCTCGAAACGACAATTTTCTCCGCGCATTCTGGCGCGCCCGTAAAGAGCAGGTGTCTCTTAAAACGGGGCGAAGCTTCGACCTGGGCAAAATGTCCCTTCCGCAGCTCTGGATGGCATATCTGACGCATCGCACGATATTGCTTTATTTTGGCATTATTGTGGCAGGCGCTTTTGCGTCCATTTCTTTCAGCCATCGCATGTTCGGCTTTATTGTGCCCGCTCTCGTCGTGATCGCGATCTACCCTTATGCCTGGTATTTCATCCATCGCAGCATCCTGCATGCGCGCTGGCTTTATCGCACCCCTTTCACCGCGGTATTGTGGAAACGCGTGCATTTTGATCACCATCAGGACCCGCACCTGCTCGACGTGCTTTTCGGCTCACCCGCGACGACGCTGCCGACAATCGTCATCATCGTCATGCCTGTCGGTTATGCGATTGCGGGGTGGCAAGGCAGTTTTTCAGCCCTTACGACCGGCGTCGTCGTGACATGCATTTATGAGTTTTTCCATTGCATCCAGCATCTCGCCTACAAACCGAAATCCGCTTGGGTGCACCGCATTAAGCAGCTTCATGTCCTGCATCATTTCCACAATGAAAAACGCAATTACGGCATCACCAACTATCTGCCGGACCGCCTCTTTGGCAGTTTCTTCGCCGATGCACGTCAATGGGCGCGCAGCAGCCACGCTTTTGATCTCGGATATGATCTCAAGGAAGCGCAGCGTTATCCCTGGGTGATGGAGCATACGGGCGCACCACCAAGGCAGCGCCCTGAAGGCGCGCGCCCCGCACGGGAAGTCCCGACAAACCGCGCCGCATGAGCGCCAGGGCGCTTATCCTTGCCGGGTCACGCGGGGGCGGGCGAGACGCGCTTGAGAGCGCCATGCAGCTCGACCAGAAAGCCCTCCTGCCGATCATGGGCCGACCGATGATTGACTGGGTCATCGCGGCCCTGCGCGCCACCCCGGAGATTTCGGCCCTCGCCATCAGCGCCACCCCGACGGAAGCATTACGCGCCTGTGTCGGTGATATCCCCGTAATTGAGACGGGTCATGGGCCGAGCGGCAGTGTCGCCCGCGCGCTGGAAATATACGATACGCCCCTACTGATCACGACGGCCGACCACCCGCTTTTGCGACCGGAATGGGTCAGGGACTTTATGGCGCAAGCCTCAAGCAACTGTGATTTCGCCATCGCCATCGCGACGCGCGCGGCCATTTTGCGCGATGTCCCAAATACGAAGCGCACCTTCATCCGGTTGGCGGACGTGCAGTTTTCGGGGTGCAATATGTTTTACGCTGCCACACCCAAAGCGAAGGCGGTCATCCAATTCTGGCAGAATATTGAGCGCAATCGCAAAAAGCCCTGGCGGCTGGCTCTGGGTATTGGCTGGCCCGTCATCTGGGATATTCTGCGTCGCCGCCTGACGACGGAACGTCTCGCCGCGCACATTCACCGGCTGACAGGTGCCGTGATCGAATTTATTTCCATTGATGATGGCCGGGCCGCGGTGGATGTCGATAAGCCTTCTGACCTCGCCCTTGTCGAACAGATTCTCGCAAATGCCCCGCATCCCGTCGCTTATGACGCTATGACAGATTAACATGAAGATCGCTTATCTCATCAATTCGGTTGAAGGTGGCGGCGCTGCTTTCCCCGTCCCGGATATTGTGCAGGTTCTGAAATCCAGGGGGCATGAGGTCGTAATTTTCGCCCTGACCCCGCGCGACCGCCTGGCAGCACCCAATATCACCGCCTCCGGGATCAGATTGGAAATCCGTGAGGGCGGCACGAAAGATCACCTGTCAGCTTATTACTGGCTCGCACGCCGATTGGCGGCTTACCAACCTGACCTCGTCTGGACATCCCTGACGCGAGCCACGCTCCTCGGGCAATTATGGGCCAGAAAGCACCATGTCCCGACCGTGCACTGGCAGCATTCCGCCCATCTCAAACCCGCCAATGCCTTTCTGCTTCGCCGCATCCGGCGGTGGACGCATTTATGGATCGCCGATTCGCAATGTGTGTATGACATGGCGCGTCGAAGGCTGGGCCTGCCAGAAAAATCCCTGACATGCTGGCCGATTTTCCGCGCGGATGAGAGCCATCCCGTCAGCGCGAAATGGCGTGAAGGCACACCCATCCGCATCGGGACATTGGGGCGTCTGCACCCCGTCAAAGGTTATAAAACGCTTATTCAGGCCGCCGCCCTGCTGAAGAAAAACCCGGAAATCCCGGCCTTCGAGGTAGAGATTGCCGGTGAGGGCATTGAGCGGGAAGAATTGGAAGCGGAAATCCTCGTTTCGCAAGCGCCCGTGCGTTTACTCGGCCATGTGGAGGATACGAAGCGATTCCTCAAACGGCTTCATATTTATATGCAGCCCTCCCTTTGGGAAGGTTTCTGCCTCGCCGCGCATGAGGCCATGTTGAGCGGGCTGCCCGTGATTGCCACACCAGCGGGCGAAATACCGCATTCCGTCACATCAGAGACGGGGATCATCATTCCGAAACTGGACGCGCAACGCCTCGCCGACGCGATGGCGCAATTGATGCTGCACGCTGAGACGCTGCACGATATGGGTCAGAAGGCGCGGGAGCGTGTGCTGACGCGTTTCGGCGCGGCGATTTTTAATGCCAAGGGCCAGGCCATCCTTCAGGGTATTGAGGACTGGATGTCTTCACGGGCTTAGCCCTGTCGCCGCCGGCACGCATTGCGTGCGCCCGCAACGTCCATCAGTCCGCGGAGGGCTCGAAAGTTTCCTCAGATCGCAATTGCGATAATTGCGACGAGATATTGACGTCAAGCATGATGAGCAACAATGCCGCAAACAGGAACAAGGCGTAAAGTACACGCGCAATAGGTTTCTTCTCAAGGATGATGGCGCATGTGAAAGCGCACGCACTTGCGCCCTCCGTGACGACGCGCAGCAACTCATCCCCATGTGAGTAAGTGACCGAGATCGCGAATAAAATAAAGCCCGCACAGGCGCTCGCGGCTGACTTCTCTCGCCTGACCCAATCCATCACGGTCGGTTGCGGGTGGGGACCTCCCTTTTTTGGCGTCACTCGTCATCCTTTCAGGAAAATGAAATATCAGGTCACATTTTCGGGCGCGATTGTGACGCCTCTTTGGCTTTTGCGGCCCTAACTGCTATGGAACGGCAATTGCAAGACCCTATCAAGACGGTCTCCATTTACCCGAAACAGGCGATATCATGTCAGAAGCACCGATCAACCGCCAGGCTGAACATCATTTTGTACAAGATGCGGAATCACCGCCATTTATTGCACAGCGCCTCGCCTTCGCGCAACCAATTGTCAGAGATGCGGCGGCATTGGCGATGGCCTTGCGCCCCGCGCCCGGCGGCCCCGCCGCCAGCCTCAAAGGCCGTCAGGATTACGTGACGGAGGCGGATAAAGCGGTCGAGAAGCTCATTTCAGCCCGCATCAAAGCACTCTATCCGGGGGATGGCTTTATCGGTGAGGAGGATGGCAGCCAACGCGAAGGTCATTTCACCTGGGTTGTTGACCCGATTGACGGCACATCCAACTTCGCCCGTGGGCGCGATAGATGGTGCGTGTCTCTCGGTCTGCTACAACAGGGGCGGCCGGTTGGCGGCATTATTTTCGCACCCGCTCTGGATGAGTTTTATCTGGGGCAGATCGGTGTCGGTGCCTGGATGAATGGCCGCCCCCTCAAGGCTTCACCCTTGACGGATGGCAAGTCAGCCATGATTGAAATGGGCTGGAGCCCCTTTGTCACGACTGAGGAATATGCCAGACGCATGACGCAATTTCTGAGGTTGGGCGCCATGCCGCGTTCCTCCGGCTCGGGCGCGCTGGCCGCGGCGGATGTAGCCAGCGGGCGACTGGATGCCTACCTCGAGATCGCCATTAATCTGTGGGATGTCGCCGCCGCGCTTATTCTTTTGACCGAGGCAGGTGCCGTGACGTCCGATTTTTTTGGTGAAGGCGGGGCGACGCGCCCGACGCGCTTTTTGGCTGCGGCACCGGGCCTGGCGGAAGCTCTTCAACGCGCAACCGACATACCGCTCAAATCTGCCGAACCTTCCTGAAAGGGGATAGCGCCGCCCGGCAAAATAGCCTTATGTTGTCAGACTGAAAATGACGTCCGGATTTATCTTTCAGGAAGCAGGGATTAACATGCGAAGAATGACTTTCAGGACCTGTTTATTCACGATGGGCGCGCTATGCGCCATCAACCTGCCCGGCAAAATCCACGCGGCGAGTAAGCAGCAACTCCTTGTTGACCGCGCGGCCCTCGCTGTGCAGAGCATCTTCGTGGAATCAGCCGGTCATGAGCGGGCGGGGCGCTATTTGCGAAGTGCGCGCGCCGTGATGATCTGCCCGTCCCTCTTCCGCATGTCGATCGTCTTTGGCGGGTCAGGCGGCGGGTGTGTGCTGCTGGCACGGGATGCGCAGGGCTCGTGGTCTGATCCGGCATTTTACACGCTCAGTAATGCGTCTTTCGGCTTTCAGCTTGGCGTTGAAAGCTCCCAGATGATGTTTTTCATCATGTCGGATCGCGGTTTGCAGGCCCTTCTCGATAGTCAGTTCAAGTTTGAAGCCGGGGCGTCAGCATCCTTTGCCAATCTTGGGAGCGGGATCCAGAGTGGCAGTGCGGGTGCGCGCAACACGGACATTCTCGCCCTGCAGAAATCTTCAGGCCTTTATGCCGGTGCGTCGTTGGGCGGCACAAAGCTGACATCAGACAGCAGCGCCAACCGTGCTTATTATGGGCAGCTTGTCGGGCCGGAAAGCATCGTGATCAGTATGCGCGTCAATAATTCGGGGGCCGATCCGCTCCGTCGCGCCTTGATGCAATATTCCAACGCGAAAGCGTCTTCAGCAAAAGCAGGTCAGCATTCTTCCTCTGATCCGGATGCGGAAAACCCGGCTGGCACGGATGATCTCGGTACAATCAGCGCAACCTATCGCGGCAAAAACAAAAACGATATTCAGGTCCAAAGTCTTCCCGCGCGGCGGTAAAGTCACTCCCCTGGGACCGTCCCTTTCGCCGGGTGCGGCGGATGATGGCGGTAACGGCGGACCTCCGCAAGATGTGCCTTGAGGGTTGTCGAGAAGACATGCGACCCATCCCCTTTTGCCACAAAATATAGATCATCACCTTGCGGGGCATGGGCAACGGCCATGATGGCCGCATAACCGGGCGCGCAAATCGGCCCGGAAGGCAATCCGTCCTGCGCATAAGTGTTATGGCCGTCATTGAACGCCAGCTCAGAACGCGTCAGCGGATGGGGTAAAACCCCCTCGCCCTGGGAAACATCATAAATGACGGTCGGGTCGGATTGTAATCTCATGCCGCGATTCAGGCGATTAAGGAAAACACGCGCCACACGTGCCCGCTCATCCTCACGACCCGTTTCACGTTCCACCATCGATGCGAGAATAAGGAGATCCCGTGGTGACGTCAAAGCGGGGTCCGGGATACGCGTCTCCCACGCTTTCTGGAGGGCATTCTGCATCAATATGCGATAGCGCGCGACGATCTGGCGACGTTGATCCCCATAGCGGTAAGAGAGGGTTTGCGGCAGGATTTCCCCTTCCCCCAGAACCGGCACATCACCCGTCATACCCGGCGCGGCCGCCAGTAAATCACGAATTTGCGCGGCGGTGAGACCTTCCGGCACGGTGATGACATGTTGCACCGGCTTGCCGTGACGCAAAATCGCGATCACCTGATGCAGGGACGCGCCCGCCGGGAAGGAGTACTCCCCGGAATGCAGCGCGCCCTGATGATGCGTGAGCTGGACAATGTGACGGAAAACAAACGCCGTCATTCGGTCGGGACGGATCAGATGCGCCGCGCGGAGTGTCGCGACGGTCATCTGCATATTGCCCCGCGGGATGACGATATCTGCCGCGACCGGCATGGGGCCGGGCGCCCGGTAAATGTGCCGGACCTGTAAAAAACCCCAGGCACCGCCACCCACCAGAAGGAGGATGACCGTGACAGCGATAAAGCGGCGTATCAGACGCGGCGCAGGATCAGACACGCGTTGGTGCCACCGAAACCGAAGCTGTTTGACAGGACAGTATCGACTTTGCGGGCCTGCGCCTCCAGCGGAACGCGATCAATGCGGCTCTCCGTTTGTGGATGGTGCAGATTAAGTGTCGGCGGCACGGTGTTGTCCCGCATGGCGAGAAGCGAGAAAATCGCCTCCACTGAGCCTGCCGCACCGAGGAGGTGACCAACGGCCGATTTGGTTGATGACATGGCGACCCTGCCGCAAGCGTCACCCAGGAATCTCTCAACGGCCCCTAATTCGAGATCATCGGCCATGGTCGATGTCCCGTGCGCATTGATGTAATCAATTTCGGACGGTTGGATCTGCGCCCGCTCAAGCGCTGCCTGCATGGCGCGGAATGCACCAGCATGCCCCTCCGCCGGGGCTGTGATGTGGTAGGCATCACCGGACATGCCGTAACCGAGCACCTCACCATATATTTTGGCGCCGCGTTTTTTGGCGTGCTCATATTCCTCAAGCACGACGATACCCGCGCCTTCACCCATGACGAAGCCGTCACGATCACGGTCCCACGGACGTGACGCCTCATCGGGCCTGTCATTAAAACCGGTTGATAAAGCACGCGCTGCCGAGAAACCGGCCAGGCCAAGGGGGCAGAGTGCCGCCTCGGCACCACCTGCCACCATGACATCCGCATCGCCCAGTGCAATGATACGCGCCGCATCACCAATGGCATGTGTCCCTGTCGCGCAGGCTGTCACGACAGAATGGTTAGGGCCTTTAAAACCGAATCGAATGGAGAGATGGCCTGAAATCAAATTGACCAGAGCGCTTGGGATGAAGAAAGGCGACAGGCGACGGCCCCGCCCCTCATGCACAGTCAAGGCGCCATCTGAAATCGTCTGTAACCCACCAATGCCGGACCCGACCATAACGCCGGTGCGGCACTGCCCCTCTTCATCCTCGGGCATCCAGCCGGAATCACGGACAGCCTCAATCCCCGCCACGAGACCAAGATGGATGAAGCGGTCCATCTTTTTGATGTCTTTATGGGGAATCCAGTCGCTCAGGGTCAGCCCCCCCTCTTCCGTGGGGCCGGACGGTACTTCGCCACCGATCAGGACGGGGAGATCACCGGGATCAAACGATGTGATGCGTCGGATGCCGGATTGCCCCTCGATGAGCTTTTTCCAGGAATGCTCGACGCCGACAGCGAGCGGCGTCACAAGGCCGATGCCCGTGACCACGACACGCCGTGACTCCGTCGAGGAAGATTTCGCCATCATGGGGATACGGATCTCCGTTGGACGACGCCCAGAGGACAACAGAATTCTGGGTGCCGCGCAGTGTCATCTTTCTCGGCGCCCTTCCCTTTTCGCCCAGGCGGAAAATGGAAAGGCTTGAAGGAAAGGCATGTCATGCCTATCTGAAGAGTCAGTCCTCTCTCTTCTTTTCAATGAAGTCGATCGCATCCTTCACAGTCGCGATTTTTTCGGCATCCTGCTCGGGGATTTCAACGCCGAATTCCTCTTCAAAAGCCATGACGAGTTCAACCGTATCAAGACTATCCGCACCGAGGTCATCGATAAAAGACGCTTCCGGCGTCACTTTACTTTCTTCAGCGCCGAGATGTTCAACGACGATCTTCTGAACCTTACGGGTGATTTCACTCATGTTTATCCGCTTTCTGTGTGCCCGGATCTCGGGCGGTTACAAACCTACCTAATGTCCCAAGTGGGGTCCACCGGGTCTACACCACGTGCAAAGGCCGACATGATGACCGGCCTCGCGGCGTCGGACCCCATGAGGCCCACCTCGTACTGACGCGTCCATCGCGCCGGATGAAGCAGCGGGCGCTTAGCACATCTTGCACCCCTCCGCCAAGTGCTTCCGGCACGAGGGGTGGGGTGAGTCACCTTCACGGCATCAGCATACCGCCATTCACACTCAATGTCATGCCTGTCACCCAGCCCGCTTCATCCGACGCCAGATAAACGCAGGCAGAAGCCACATCATCAGGATGGCCCATGCGGCCGATCGGGATGGCATTCAAGAGTTTTTCCCGCTGGCTGTCAGGCAGGACCTCCGTCATTGCCGTTTCAATAAAACCTGGCGCCACGGCATTAACGGTCACGCCGCGTGTTGCGATTTCCTGCGCCAAAGATTTTGTCATGCCAATCATCCCGGCTTTGGCGGCCGCGTAATTCGCCTGGCCGCCGTTGCCGGAAATCCCCACTATCGAGGCAATATTGATGATCCGACCCGTACGGCGGCGAATCATGCTTTTCACCGCCGCGCGACACAGCCGAAAAGGCGACTCCAGATCAACGGTGAAGACCTGCCGCCAATCCTCATCCTTCATGCGCATCATCAGCCCGTCCCGCGTCAGCCCCGCATTATTCACGAGGATATCTAGCGGGGCCCCGGCTTCCGCCTCCGCCCTGCCAATGAGGGCATTTGCCTCTTCCGCGTTGGCGAGATTGGCCGCGCAGATCACGGGTTGATTTTTCAAAGTCGACGCGACCTCCTCCAGCGCCGGAACGCGCGTTCCGGAGAGCACAATGCGTGCACCCTGCTGATCAAGCGCCCGGGCGATCGCGGCGCCGAGCCCGCCTGACGCCCCTGTGACGAGGGCGATTTTGTTTGTAAGGTCAAACATGTGTTTCTCCGTCATATGACGCGCAGAAGCGCATCAATATCCTGCGGGGTTGCCGCGTTGCAGGCTGTCAGCTCGCTATTGATGCGTCTGGTCAACCCGCTCAGCACCTTGCCCGCACCGATTTCAACAACCACGGACACGTCTTTTTCCGGCAGGCTCTCGATAGTTTCCCGCCAGCGGACGGAACCCGTCACCTGCTGAATCAGGAGTTTCCTGATCATTGCGGGGTCGGTCACTTCCGAGGCTGTCACATTGGCGATAAGCGGGACATGCGGCGCTGTGAAATCCTGTTCCGCGAGTGCGTCAGCCATCACATCGGCCGCCGACTGCATCAGTGAGCAATGGAAAGGCGCGGAAACCGGGAGGATAACGGCCCGTTTGACGCCGCGCTCTTTCGCGCAGTTGAGAGAGGCCTCAATGGCCGCCTTATGGCCGGAAATCACCACCTGGCCACCGCCATTATCATTGGCGACTTCCAATATGGCGTGTCCGGACGCGTCAACATGTCGACGGGCTTCCTCGCAGATCTCAAGGGCCTCCGCCGCTGTGACGCCAATCAACGCCGCCATGGCGCCTTCACCCGGGGGGACGGCTTTCTGCATCGCGCGTCCGCGCGTCCTGAGCAGCCGCGCCACATCCGTCAGGGAGATTGACCCGGCAGCGGCGAGCGCGGAATATTCACCAAGTGAGTGTCCGGCCACGACACGCGCCTTCTCTGCCAACTGCCAGCCCGCCTCCTTCTGCAGCACCCGCAGGACGGCGATTGAGACCGCCATCAGGGCCGGTTGTGCGTTTTCCGTCCGGGTCAGCTCATCCGGTTCACCTTCGAACATCAAGGTTGAGAGGCGCTGCTGCAAGGCTTCATCGACTTCCTGAAAAACCTCTTTTGCTGCGGGGAAAGCCTCATAAAGCGCACGCCCCATGCCGACAGACTGACTTCCCTGACCCGGAAAGACAAAAGCACATTGGCCGACCATGCAGCCACCTCCCTTACTAACGCGAAATACCCAACGGGTCTTGGCGAAATCCGACCCGCCTGTCAAACGGGAGCACCGTTTTCAGGCGTCGGGAAGGCATGGTGGTGCTGTTCAAATCTCGCTCCCTGACGGCGACTCATTGCATCAGGCATGTCCAAGACGTGACCCGTCAGGAGGGCTGATTTCCTGCCCCGGAAAATGACAACCCCATCCCGTCTCGGAAACGGGATGGGGTGCCATGCACGCAGATTGGATCAGAATAAGAGGATGTCAGAAACTCACCCCCAATGTGAACATGGCCTGACGCGGCGCCTGACGCTGCATCGTGCCAAAACTGTAACCTTTATCCCGATTGAACGGAAAGCCATTCGTCCCAATCGTTCCCATGAGCTTACGGTTCAGAAGATTATAGACGTCGAACCGCGCCGTAACCGGCGGCATCTTCCCGCCGAGCTTGAATGTGTGCTGCAGATAGAGGTTGGTCATCCAGTAAGCGTAGGCATACATATCGTTCTGGTAGGAAAAGGGCCGACGGCTATAGAAAGTCGAACCCACGCCAGCCTCCGTGCCATTATGGGAATAAATCAGCATCGTGGATAATGTGATCGGCGGATATCCCGGCTGAGCGGAACCTTTGATCGGGAAGACCTCTCCATCCGCGAAGAGGTCATTATCATAGGTGAATTTACTGACACCCAATGTCTGGCGCAGCATGAAGCGACGCGTGATCGGCAGGTTGATGGCGACATCACCGCCAATAATGTGAGAATGCGGGACCGCTGCCACAGTATTGGTGAGGCTGTTCAGCCCCCCATCATCGTCAGCGACCGAAAGCAGACGGTTGGAGATCAGGTCATAATAAGCATCCCATGAGAGGCGCACCCAACCAAGATTATCATGGCCGCCAATAATGAAGTTCCAGTTATTCTCCGGCTTGATATTGCGCGTTGCCGCGTCGAAAGCTGCCTGATCACCGGCGGTCCAGGCGGAAGCGCTGTAACCGATCTGACCTTGCGGGGAAACGCGATAGCCGGATTCATTATTTGCGATATCGACAAAGACATCATGCCCTTTATGCCACTGCCAGGAAGCTGACAGATGCGGGAGGAAGTAATTGCGTGTTGATAACGTGCCGCGCGGCGCATCCCCTTCAAGCCCGCCACCCGATGTGGAGGTTTCCAGCGTTTTGAAACCAACCCCCGCATGCAGATTGGGGGAAAGGGTGATGTCATCCTGAAGGTAAAGCTGACGCTCCCATGTTGACCATCGGGAATTGGCCTGCGTCTGGAAAGCCGGGCCATATTGAGAGAAATTACCGAAAACACTCAGAGGTGCCCCGGTACCGAGGCGCGGCTCATTATACCAGGAGGTCAATGCTCGTGAGTCCGTATGTTCCTGCCAGAAGCCGCCGGACACGGTGTGATGCCCTAATTTGGCCCGCAGGCTCAGCGTGCCGCCAAGACGCTGATTTTGTGGATGCCATACCTGCTCGGAGAAAGGCGCGCCGGTGAGAGATGGCGTGCCCGAATCTGTCAGCACCTCATGCGTGTCACTATGCGTCATGTAAAACGAAGCGCGACCCGAAAGAATTTTGGAAATACGGAAATCATGCGCCAGGGAGCCGACGAGATCCTGTGAGGAATGCCCGCTATTATAAGAGACAAGCCCTGCCAGCTCCTTGCATGAAAATCCGTTACCACAATCCTTCGTCGCATTTTCCGGCAGGGAGATATTATAGGCGTACGCGTAGTTCGGCGCGAAATAATCAGCCCGCCAGCCAAGCTGATCGTTGATCTGGAAGGATTGATCATTATATTCCGTCACTTTGGCGGTCGAGCCGGAAAAATATGCGGTAAAATCACCCCAGGAAACGTCCTGAACCGCCTTGAAGTGGCCGCGCAGCGCCTGTTGATCACCATAAGCCATATATTTCTGGCTATAGTTACGCTGAAAACCGACAAGCATTTTCGGGCCATGATGGCCGATCTGACCGGTATCCGCCGAAATCGTCGTCTGGATCGTCTGGTTGCTCCCGTAAGACTGCCAGATTGAGGCACCCGCTTTGTCCTTTGGGTTACGCACGAAGTAATGCAGGTCTCCGCCATTATCGGATGCGGAAAACGTGCTCACACTGCCAGACCCCGTGGATACGGAAATACCGCCCAGATCCTGTGCAATGCCGATTTTAAGGACGTTCGTGCCGGTCAGACCACCCCAACCAATGTCATTGAGCGGGATGCCCTCATACGTCACGCCGAGTTCATTCATATGGAAACCGCGCAGATAAAGCCCCGCCGTCGTCATATCCACGCCGAATGGATCCGTGCCGGAGAGGGAAGCGCCCTCCGTATATTGCAACATATAGAGGGGATTGGAGCCGGGCATGACGAGCTTCCAATCTTTCGGCGTCATGAGACGTCGATTGGGATCCTTTAACAGGTAACGGCCGGCGCTGACATTGATCGCCTCATCCTTGCGCGACTCGTAGCTGGCGCTCTTCCCGGCGCTTTTGCCGCGCGGTGTCGCACGCGGCTTCCTGTCGGACGCGGTTGAAATCGGGGTTTTGGTGGAGTCCTCTTTCGTTTTCGCTTCGGAAAATGATGGAGAGATGACGCATCCAGCAATGAGGAAAACACCATATTGCTGCATGATGCGCGACATTTTATTGACGAGCACTTGCATGATTTATTCACCATGAAGGCCGCGCGCACAGGGCCACACCCCACCGCGAGACGGCAGGGAATGCAAAAGCGCACAACCAGATTTTTTCAATTAAATGGGGATTCCCGTCCGGAAGGACGTTCCGGCTACGGGCATATGAGCGCGATTATCGACTCGGGGGCCACGCCGGCTGCACGTTGCCATATTTCCGTTGCTTGTCAGAGCGGCGCAGCGCTCTTGCCAGACGCGGAAAAAAAATCGACGAGATGGCATCCCATCCGAACTTGAAGGGAAGTTCGATTGCTGTTGCGTCGATCGCTCGATATGCAGTCCATCGCGTGAAAGAAAGGGCATTCATGGGCCTTTCCTCCTGATTGATCGTTTGCCACGACCTGATGCGTCTAGAGTTGACCTGTCAGAACAAGCCACCCTCACGCGATCCAGTCATCGAATTGTCTCAGAACCGGTATCGGGACGATAACCCCGTCATGAGCACAACCTGCCAGGACAGGCATAAGCGCTTCAAAAACTTCGGGATTATCGGCCTCATCCACGCGATTACGAGTCGAGCGTCCTATAACTTCCAGTAATGAGTGCAGCAATTTAATAAAATTTTTACGCGTGACCACCGCCACAACTGATGCTGAAAAGCAACATACTTAAAACGTGTTTTACATCAGCGCGGGATAAGTCGGCCTCTCTGCCAGGACTCAGCTGCATCTTCAGGGTCAACGCCTTCCACCGTGATCGCGTAATCAAGGGCGCTCATGACCTTGACCCCCAGCATCATTTCAGAAAGCTCATCAAACAGATCCGGGTCACCACTTTCCGCGAGATTTTCCGAAATCAGGAGTGGCGCCCGCAGCGGCGCACCGAGCGTCGGCAGGCCCGCTTCTATAAGCTGGAAGCGGGCATCAAAAAATGCCGCGTGCGGCTGCATCGCCGCGACGAGCACACGTTGATCTTGTTGCGCCGCGTGATTTAACTGGTGGTAAAGGGTTTCGTCATCAATGATGGTGACGTCTTTATGCGACGTGCGTTTGAAAGACTGTAACGCGTCGGCATAGAGATGACGGACTGACTCCGCTGCGTAGATCGCATCACATGTCACGGCCCCGCCTTCCCCTATGGTGACGTCCCCAACCGTCAGCCAGGACGGCAGAGGCTGATAGAGATCACCGACCGCACGATAATTGCCATTCAGGAGATCATCATCCATTGGCAGCCAGGTCGACGCATAAATATCAAGCTGGTTCGTGAATAACGCTTCCTTCACGTCGCCGCGCGTGAGATCGACATAATCAACCTCAAACCCGTGGGCCTCAATGACTCGTGCCACCGCGCTCGCACATCCTGCATGAAGTGCCGTGTGGAGAAAACCAAGTTTGATCACGCCCATTCGTCCATCCTAAATTCATGCGGCGTCGGCGATGATGACCTGAGTGCGACGCGCTTTCGCCGTGATGAGTAAAGGAACGCTCTGAAAAATCAATCCTCACCCGCTTTGCGCATCGACATGCTGAAACTTGCCTGACACCCGGTCTGCGGAAAGGAGAGCGTCGCGTGACACCCCTCGCCCAGGCCATATTCAATCATCTGAGACCCGAACCCTTTGCGCAGCGGCGCTTTGACACGCGGGCCTCCAGTCTCAACCCATCTGATAACGAGGCGGGCATCCTCTTCCGCGCCTTCCACCAGCCAGGAGAGACGCACTTTGCCGGCTTCGTTTGAAAGCGCACCATATTTAATGGCGTTTGTGCCGAGTTCATTCAGCAGCAGGCCGAGATAGCCAGCCGTTTTCGCACCCAAGGCAACGCGCGCGCCATTCAGTTCAAACCGTGTCAGGGACGCGATCAATTTCAACACATCCTGCGCGACGTCTTTCAGCTCAGCCTTTTTGCTTCTGCGGGTCATGCTCGTCGTATTGGCGGAAGCAAGCGCATGAACCCGCCTTTCGAACGATCTGACACTGGCCTGGTCCCGACAATCCCGCAGGCTTTGCCGCGCCAAGGCCTGGACGATCGTCAGCGTGTTTTTGAGACGATGCGCCATTTCCCGGTAAAGAAATTCCTGCCCGAGCCGGGCTTCCGTCAGATTGGAGACCGCTTCAACCCAGTCAACAACGATGCGGGTGAAATACGTATCTGCGACGCGCCACACGCGTGGCCGCGACGATGCGATCACGACGCAGTGCTTCAATCGGTCCTCAGAGATTGTCGGGATCATCAGAAAGGCGCGCGGCCCATCCGCGGTGTGACTTCGGGTTTCCGGCAGCAGCCAGCTCACCTCTCTGAGATCACCGATTGCAAGCACCATTCCGCGAGAGAGATATTGCCATATTCGTTGCCCCTGCAACGGCACGTCCGGCGCTTGCGCCATCCCGCGACGGCTCCAACCGCCATAATCATGGCTTTTCTGCCCCGTATGCGCGTCAAAGTGGAAACATTGCACGTAATCAACATCCAGGCTCTCACCCAAATGTCGCGCCGCGATGCGATAAGCATCGACAGCCTGATGGGCGAGGCGCAGTTCCTTCCCCAGAAGGGCGAGAAGGTCATAATGTTTGATCGTTGTATCATGGTCGCTTGCGTCAGAGACGATCCCGCAAAGATGGGCAGCGTGCGCGTCCTCACCTTTGATGAGCGCAACCCGGCATTGAAGCCATCGGGGGCGTTCCGTGACAACGCCGCCAAGGCGGATTTTATAATCCAGCGTCGCACCATCATGCAGGCCGAGCCCGTCCAGAAGATTGCGGCGGGTCGGTAATCGCGGGATGCAGGGCCTGATGGCCGAGATCGGGAAAATATCGCGTTCCTGCAGGGAGAGCATCCGGCAGAGTGACGGTGATATGCGCACTGTGCCGCTTTGCACATCCGCTTCAAAAAAACCGACAAGACCATTGCGATTGACGCGTTGCGCCGCTGCTGCCCCTTTATTAACGTCCTCATTTTTTCGCATTGGGGGGTGGCGGGGCGTTGCGGAAGCTTCGGACGGCCTGGCGGGCCGCGCGGATGGCGCGCTTCGGGTCAGGGTAGCCGCGAGACTTCGCGCCAGAGAGCGGAGCGCCGACATGGCCGCGTCACTCAGATGATCCTTCCGTGGTTTGCGATCCAGCACGCCGAATGCCCCGATCAGCGCGCCACCCATCATCAAAGGAAGGATTGCGCAGGAACGATAATACCACGGGCTTTCCATGAGCACGGCCAGGCCGGGCTCCGACCTCTGCAACAGGTCACACGTCTCGAAAAATGGATTTTTCTGCAGATAATTGCGGAAGTCAGCGGCGCGAAAAGGGATCTCCTTTGGCAGCGCACCGACACGTAAAACTAAAGCTTCCTTGTGATCAAGAAAGACCGAGACATACGCCGCCTCGGCAAGACACAGCCCGCGCGCGACACAAAGCAGGTCCCGCAATATGGCTGTTTTCTCGTTATCAAGTTCAAGAAGATGACGCCGCAAACCAGGGTCACCGGTTTGCGGCACGTTGGGCGTGCCGTCAGGTGGCTGCAATCCGGACATGCAAAAAGTCTCCTTTTTAAACATGCCTAGACGCTGCCCGGCACGTGCCCTCCTTTCGCTTTAATCCCCATTATATAATTACCAGATCACAACCCGCTGTTCGGGCGGAATATAAAGCTTGTCCTTCGGTTTTACGTCAAAAGCATCGTACCAATCGTTAAGATTATGCGCTGGCAGATTGACTCGTGCTTTTGGCGGAGAGTGTGGATCTGTGGTCACACGTTTTCTGACGACATCATCCCGCAATTTTTCCCGCCAGACCTGCGCCCAACCGAGGAAAACACGCTGGTCACCGGTCAGACCATGCACAACCGGTGCCGGCTTGCCCTTGAGCGATGCGTGATAGGCGTTGAGCGCGAGGGTGAGCCCACCGAGGTCCGCGATGTTTTCGCCCATTGTCAGTTTGCTGTTGAGATGAAGCCCGGGGAAGACCTCGAACTTCTCATATTGCGCGCCGAAGCGATCCGCCAGTGCGTTAAAGCGCTTGATGTCCTCCGGCGTCCACCACTGATGCACGCGGCCTTTTTCATCAAACTGACGTCCTTCATCATCGAATGAATGCGTCATTTCATGACCGATGACCCCGCCAATCGCACCGTAATTAACGGCTGTGTCGCCATTCGGGTCAAAGAAGGGAGGCTGCAGGATGGCTGCAGGAAAGACAATTTCAACCTGTGTCGGCTCGTTATAGGCGTTGACGGTCTGGGGCGTCATTTCCCATTCAGTCCGGTCCACATCCTTACCCACGTGAGACAGATCATGCTGCCATTTAAAGGCCATAGCACGCGTCGCATTGCCGAAAATATCGCCCTTTTTGACCTCAAGCGATGTGTAATCGCGCCATTTGGTAGGATATCCCACCTCGATGCGGAAATTATTGAGCTTACGCCCCGCTTTCTCACGCGTTTCAGGCGACATCCATGGATTATGCCGCAATCTCTCAGCAAAAACCTCTTTCACCTCCCCGACAAGGCTGGTGATGCTGGCCTTGGCGCTCGGCGGGAAGTAACGTTTCACATATTGCTGCCCGATGGCCCAACCCATGGCGGCGGACGTGGCGGTGACGGATTGCTTCCATCGCGCGCTCAGTTTCGGCTGGCCCTCAAGCTCATGCGCGTTGAAGTCGAAGGAAGCCTGCACAAAATTATGGCTGAGATAAGGGGCCGCATCATCCGCAAGATGAAACGCCATCCATGCCTGACGGGTCGCATTATCCAGCCCGGCAATATGTGCCGCCATGTTTCGGATCGCGGCAGGCTCAAGCACAACAAGTTTCTCGGACTTGAAATCCTCCGGCTTGATACCGGCCTCGGTCAGGAGAAGCGACCAGTCGATTTCCGGCACTTTCGCCTGTAGCTGCGCCAGACTCATCGGGTTATTCAGACGTAGAGGGTCGCGCAGGGCCTGAAGGGGCCATTCCGCTTTGGCGAGCTCCGTCTCAAATGTGACGATGCGTGTCGCTTCCAGCGCGGCATTGGGCCAGTTGATCAGCCCCAGCATTTTCTCGACATAGGCGCGGTAGGCTTTTTTCTTGGCCGCGAATTCCGGCTTCAGATAATAATCCCGGTCCGGCATGCCAAGGCGCCCTTGTCCGAGCGCGATGACATATTTTGTCGGGTCATCAAAACCCGCCATAATGGAGATTTCAAACGGACTGTAAAAAAACTGGTGAGACGCCTTGCCGAAGAGAGCAACGGCCGATTTGACATCATGCGCGTTACGAATGTCGGTCAGATAAGGTTTAAGCGGCGCATTGCCGAGCTGGTTGGCTTTCGACTCATCGAGGAAGGTCGCATAATAAACGCCCAGTTTCTCACTTGTCGTGATCGGAGAGTCCGGCGCGTTCCTGCCTGCTTCCATCAGCAGGGTTTTAACGCGCTCACGTGCTGTCTCCGCCAGAACGTCAAACGCGCCGAAGCTCGAGCGATCATCCGGGATGCGAATATTTTTGATGTAGGTGCCGTTCGCGAAACTGAAGAAATCATCCCCCGGTTTGACCGATCGGTTCATGCCTGCTGTATCAAAACCCCACCCTGCCGGATAAGGCTTTGTTTCGGCACGACCGAGCTGCGCCCCGGCCACGACCAGCCAGGTCGCACTCGCGGCAAGAAGACTCTTTTTCAGAACAGATTTTTTGGTCAAACCAGAGCTCCTGATATTTGTCTTTCATGCCGAGCTTGGCATGTCTGTTATAAGCATTTCTGAGGGTCGCCCCCCGCCTTCAGGATGCGCGTTTTGATCGCGCAACGATTCCCGGAACGATGGCAGGATGATATCCATACTCCGTGCGGTCGACAATCAGCCCGGACATGAAAGCGGAAAAAGCCGCGTAAGCCGGGTCATAAAAATGCGGATCTGTCACGATGGGCGGGCCCATGACGAAGTGACGGTCCCCTTCCGATCGGAATTGCAGAATATACAGGAAGTGCCTCCCTGCAGGAGGGAGGTGCGGCGCGCCCTCCCACCCCATTTCGATCAGGTCGATCGGGTGGCGTCCATCCGGGCGGCGGGAATCCTGCGTCAGGCGCGCGAGACGCAGGGCAAAAGCCTGTTTCTGCGCCGCCGACACATCAGCCCGGAAGGTCAGAAGAACGACCTGCCTCACCCGTCCCGGCTGCCAACCTGGTGACGTATATTGCGAAGCACCCACCTGTTCCATGAGCTGTCGCGCCACTTCCACCGATGCAGGGGGCGCGGCGTCTGCAATTGGCCCGTTACTGTAGCGGGCGATGGGCAGTTCATAAGGGTCATGTCGCCAGGCGCCGCTACATGCTGAAAGGGAGAGCAGACCGCCCAGCGTCAGACTCAGCACGCCGCGCCTGACGAGATGGCGGGATTGAAGCATGCAGGGCTGAACCGTTCTCTTTCTCATTGACGGGATGTCCTGCTCTTGGGACAGGCTTCGCGGTTTGTCTCAGCCTGCCAGTTGTTTCTGATATCGCCGGGATTTAAATTGAATGATCCGGTACATCAGCTTCGCCGTGCCTGTCTGGATGGCGGAATGCGGCTTGATCCCGATTGTCTTGAAGATCATGCTGACAACGCGCTGAATATGGTTCGGGCGGTAACGTGGCATGGCGCGCGCCATGTAATCCGCGATGCAGCGCCCGTAATCATAAGGTGTGCCCTCGGGCACATTTGTCGTGTAGAATGCGGAAGCAAGCTCATCATCCTCGCTTTCAAGCACACGCCCCAAGGCGATCTGCGCCCGACGGATCACCCCCAGCTTTTCCCGCCCGAGATAACGGTGCATGTGGTCATAAAATAGCTTGAAATGGCGGAATTCATCAGCAGCGATCTGCTTACAGACCGCCTTGAGAACAGGCTCATCCGTGCTATCCGCCAGGGCTGTGTAAAACGAGGATGTTCCCGTCTCCACCATGCAGCGCGCGATCAGTTCCCCTGTGCGGGAGCCTCGGATGGAAGCATCGACATCCTTGTCAATTTTATAAGTCTGTCGGTAACGCTGAAATGCCAATTTATAATCCCATGTCGGATCCGCGAGCATGGCCCATTTGCCCAAGGCGTCGCCATGCTGCACTTCTTCAACCGCCCACGCATCTGCGGCTTTGGCAAAATCCGGGTCGCCAATAAAGACATTATTAAGGTAGGCCGCGTAATCCAGACTATTGCGCTCAACGACAGAAGCTGCTTTGACGATAGGAATAATTTCAGGATCGACCTTCGATACGTCGAAAGCATCCCAATCCAGTTGCTCAATGCGCCAGTGTTTCATACGATCCCCAAACGTGCCACTTGCGGCGGACACCTCGCCTGACCTAATAACATGCGCCTCGTTGCGCGCAGGATCAAGCGAAGTCTGACAATGTTAACGCTGGCGAAGGGCGCACGTCGCCTGTCGCGGCTTTGCCTGGACGTGACAAATGATGCGTCTCATGGCATCGCTGGGCGATTTGATGATGGTTTTCTGGAGCATTCGCGACAATGAATACGGCCTTACACGCGCAACCCGTCACCCGATCCACGGATACGACCCGAAAATCCGAGATAAGGCACGATTGGACGCGTGACGAGGTCGCGGCCCTGCTGGCGCTGCCCTTCCCGGAGCTGATGTACACGGCGCAAAGCCTGCATCGCACCTATTTTGACCCGAATGAAGTCCAGATCTCGACGCTTCTTTCCATTAAAACAGGGGGATGCCCCGAGGACTGCGCCTATTGCCCCCAAAGCGCCCGACATGCTGAGCGTCAGCAGGCAGAGCGCTTGATGAGCATTGAGAAAGTGCTTGATGAGGCGAAGCGCGCGAAAGATGCGGGGGCCGGACGCTTCTGCATGGGCGCCGCGTGGCGGTCCCCCAAGGACCATGACCTCGAAACCGTGTGTGAGATGATCCGCGGCGTCAAATCACTGGGGCTGGAAAGCTGCGTCACGCTCGGCATGTTGACAGCCGCGCAGAGTGCGGCCCTCAAGGAAGCAGGGCTCGATTATTATAACCATAATCTCGACACGTCAGAGGAATTTTACAGCCAGATCATCTCCACCCGCACCTATCAGGACCGTCTTGATACGCTCGAAAATGTGCGTGAGGCGGGCATTCATGTCTGTTGTGGCGGGATTGTCGGGATGGGTGAGGATGAGAACGACCGCGCCGGGCTGATTATGACCCTCGCCAACCTGCCCCAGCACCCGGAGAGCGTGCCGATCAACCTCCTCATCCGTGTCGCTGGCACACCGCTTGAGAATGCGGCGCCGATTGACCCCATCACTTTTGCGCGTGTGGTCGCAACAGCCCGGATCACCATGCCCGCAAGCCATGTCCGCCTGGCGGCAGGGCGTGAACTTTTGAGTGACGAGGCCCATGCACTTGTCTTCATGGCGGGCGCGAACTCGATTTTCTGTGGTGATAAACTTCTGACGACACCAAACCCGAGCGAGCATCGTGATCGTCGCCTTTTGGCGCAACTCGGTATGCGCCCCGCGACAAAAACCCATTAGCGCCGCATAGAAAAACCGCTCTGCCCTGATTCATCAGGCTGCAAGGCGGTTTTTGCAGAGAGAGAAAAGGGGCGGATGTCACCGCCCCTTTTTGCGTTACAAATCCGTCGTGAATGAGAATTTATAGACGCGCGGCAAGCCCTGATAAAGGTAGCCGCCATAGGCGGACGTCCAATAACTGTTATTGGCAATGTTATCGACACCGAAGCGCAATGTCAGCGGTTTCTTACCGGCGAGGAAGACATAGCGCGCCGCAAGATCAGCACGCGTCCAGGCCGGAACACGCTGTGTGTTATTGGCATTGGCCCATTGATGTCCCGTCTGTTCGACACGGGCGACGAGGGTCAGTCCCTTCAGTTTGGGTACATCATATTCAATATTGCCGCTGATCATGTAGCCCGGCACGCCCAGCGATTTGAGACCATTCTGCGCGTCATTCGCCGTGCGGACCTGCGTTGCATCAAGGACGGTGGCGCCGCCATTAAAGCGCAGTCCCTTGACGATTGTGCCGTTGATATTGAGCTCAATGCCGCGATTATGCTGCATGCCATTGACGGTATAAATGGACCGCCCCGTATCGCCCAACGGCTCGACATAGGAGCTGGGGATGCTCATCTGGAAAAGTGCGAGCGACGCCGCGAAATTGCGCTGGATATATTTCGCACCCACTTCATATTGCACGGTGCGGTAAGGCGGGAAGATTTCCCCAAGGTTCACGACATTGCCGCCCGCTGTCGGGCCAGGTGCCAGGCCCTCTGACCGGTTGAAGTAGATTGCCGTGTGGCGCGTGGGGTGTACGGTCAGGCCGACAACCGGCGTAAAGGCGCCCTGCGCGTAACGATCCGCCGGGCTGGCGCCGTAATTATAGGAAATCTGCCGGATATTCTGGTAGCGGAACCCGGCGGTTAAAGCGACACGGTCATGAAAAGCCTTGACCGTATCGGAGAAGAAGAGACTCCAGAGGCGCGTCGCATTATTGAGCTGCGGATTATCGACGTTACCCCCTGAAAAGCTGTACGGCAGATGTGCCTGATTTCCGTAAGGGCCGTAGAGATTTGTGTCTCCTTTCGTCAGCGCCATGGAATAAGCAGTCGCCATATTTGTCCATACGGAAGAGCCACCGAGATTGACTTCGTGCCGCAGCGGCCCGGTATCGAACCTCCCGCGGAAACCCGCCTGAAGGCTTTCATTGGTGGTGACGGCGGGGACGTACATGCCGCCATAAGTGGCCGCCCCTGTCTGCACATTTGTGACGGTTGGCTGGGCGTAATCGCCCTTTTCCCACCCGCTCTGCCCCCCAAATGACGCGTAACCCATCAAATGCGGGGTGAAATCATGCTCAAGCCTCATCAGGCCGAAAAGGTAATTGAGGTTGGTGTAAGTCCAGGGCAATCCGTAATTGGCGGAGGAAGCTGGCGGGCGGGGGACGGATGTCAGGGTGGATGACAGCAGCACACCCGGGCGACCATGATAGACGCCCTGATTCTGGTAAGCGATATCGGTGATCAGCCGCGTATGGTTGGAAACATCATGCCAGTCAAAGGCACCGCCAATGGCGACAGCACGACGCCTTTCACCCTCAATGGCGTCATTGCCCCCCATCCCTGCCGCATTCAGCCGGAAACCGAACTGATCATTTCGCCCGAATCGCCGACTGACATCGAGCGCGCCACCCCCCTGACCGCGAGAGCCGTAATTGCCCGTGAGGCGCGTGATCGGGTCCTTCGCCGCCTGCTTCAGTTTAAGATTGACGCTGCCACCGATTGAGGTCCCACCTGGGGCCGCACCATTTACAAATGCATTGGTGCCGTTAAGCACCTGCACCTGCTCATATAATTGCGGCAGGAGGAGCTGGCGGGGCGCAATGCCGTAGAGCCCGTCAATCCCGACATCATCTCCGGCGACAGCCAGGCCGCGAATAATGAACATCTGGGAGAAATTACCGTAGCCGAGCGTCATCCGCACGGAAGGGTCATTTTCAAGCACCTCCCCCAGCGTCTGGGCCTGCTGATTGAGCATGATGCTGGAGGTATAACTGCGCACATTGAAAGGCGCATCGAGTCCGCTCATATGCCCCAACACGCCGAGATCGCCACTCTGCGTGACTTCCATCTGATTCTCACGTTTGGCGCGGACGACGAGATTTTCCCGATCCGACGCATTTACGGATGTCACATTGCTGGCTGAAGATTGATGCGTCCCTGCATCGACAGGCGTCGTCGGTGCTGCCTGCGCGGTGAAACCTATTGAGGCGCCGAGAACGGTAAGGCCAACCCGCGTAAAAGAACGAGAGAATTGGCGGGTATGAGAGGTCGCCAAAAGAGACTCCATCGTGAAATGTTTATTGACAAAGGGTCGAACTGACTTCAACTTCCTTCCAGTTGTCTCAAATGAGAAACAGTTGCAATTGGAAATTAACCAGTTTTTTGCTTTTTCGGACGGTTCGTATAAGTTGTTGCAAGTGAGACACAATCTTAATCATGCGCGCGGGCGGGCCGCGCGCCGCTTCAACGGACGTCGTGCGCGCCGGCTCCTTGGCGGGCTGGCCGGTGTGTGGGTGCTCGGGTTCGGCGCGTTGAAGCTCGATCAATGGGTGGCAACACATTATCACTGTCCTTTCGCGCCACATTGCAGCTATTTGCTGGTCTGTTTTCTCATGCCTGCTTTTCTACTCGCCCTCTTTTCAATTCCGTTTAAACGACGTGATGTCGCCCTGCCCCATCAGGAAGGCGCAGGTGCCGCGGGACATGCTTTAAGTCAGGCGCATTATTCTCCCCATGTTCAGTGACACGCTGCGCCAACGCATGGGTTGGCTGCACGCATGGGTCGGCTTTATTGCGGGACTTCTCCTGGTTGTGATTTTTTCCTGTGGTGCGCTCACCAGTTTCGACACGGAAATCACGCGCTGGATGCAGCCTGAACTCGCGCGCGATCCTTCTCCCAACATAAGTGAAGCCGGGATGAACACGGCGATCGATGAAGTTGCGCAGATGCAGGCGCGTGGCTTCATCCCGCTTATCATCCTTCCCTCCATCCGTGACCCGTTTTTGCGTGTCGTGCATTATGATGGCACGAGCTTCATCGGCCCGGTCATTGACCCGTCCTCCGGCGCACTGCGCACGCGCCGCGTCACTTATGGCGGCACGTTTTTCTATGTGTTTCACCATGGCTTGTTCCTCCCGAAACCCTGGGGCAGCATCCCGACAGAGATCGCGGCGCTGATGCTCCTCGTCACGCTGGGGGCGGGCGTGATCATCCAGCTAAAGCGGCTTCTGCCTAATTTTTTGCTTTTCCGGCGTCAGGGGCCTTGGGTGCGCTCCTGGACGGACGCGCACATCTTGGTTGGCGTGCTGCTCATCCCGTTTATGGCGATGATGGCTTACACGGGCGCGTCAATCCACGCGATGCGACTTTTCCCGTCCATGCCGCACAATAAAGTGCATGAAGCGAAAAAACCCGCCATGCCACCGCAAGCACCGTTGGAGGCGCCCGAAATTTCCCGGTTGCTCCATCAGGCGGAAGGGGTTTTTGGCAAGGGGAAGGTTGGCTTCATCACCTTCACGCAGAAGGACATCCGATATTTTCGCAACGATATGGCCAGCACGGTCATCACCCGCGACGCCTTCATCGCGCCCCTCCCCACAGGCGACGTCCGGCTTGAGCGACATCAAGCGGATATTGCCAATGTCAAAGGCTGGCTTGCCGGACTCCATTACGCGCGTTGGGCCCGATATCCGTTTCGCTTCCTCTATTTTACCGGAGGGCTCGCCGGAAGTTGGATGATGTCCGCGGGACTTGTCATTTTTCTTATGAAAAGACGCAGCGCAAACGGGCATCGGTCCAGCTTCAGATTGGGAGAAGCGGCGACACTGGCCGTGACGACAGCGTTGCCGCTCGCCATGCTCGCTTATCTTGCGTCAAGCCGTGTGCTTCCGGGAGGAATGGTGAAGAGTTGTCACGTCGAGACAAGCATCTTCTTTTCAGTCTGGATCATCGCCATTGCCGCCGCTTCGCTGGATGTTTTCAGGGGACGCTCCATGACAGCCTGGCGTCGTCAGCTTATCGCCATCGCCTTGGCCGGTCTGGCCATCCCAGTGCTTGATTTTTCAACGCGCGAGATAGCCTGGCATGAGGCGTCCCGCATCTATCTCACGGTTGATTTCATCGCCGCCATATTGGGCCTCCTTGCGCTTGGCGGTGCCCGGCGTCTGAAATCATGATGCATATCGGTTTCGATATATCGGCGTGGGCCGTTCTGCTTCTGGGCATTGCCGTGACCCAGTTCAGAGGCCCTATTTCCGTCCCAGTGGAACGCCTGCGCCATATTTTAAGCGCACTTCTCTGGGTCGCGCTGGCGGCGCTGATATTATCGCTTCATCCTCTGACACTTCGCGCCTTCATTACACTCGTCCTCACGGCCCTGCCAGGCGGCATGATCGCCGCGTTTATTCGCTATGCGATAATGCCGTCCCAGCGCTAAGATCGTCCGGCTCATCTGACGGAATTTGAGCGGCATTTTCAGCTTCCAGACTTTGCTGGCTTTGCCGCGTCAGCGCACGCGCAAGGTCAGAGCGCCCCAATTTCCCCGCACTCACGGAAGCGATATCCAGCATCTGGCGCATCGCACTGTAATTCCCGGTGAGGCGATTCAGTGTGACAGCCTCCTGCGCGGCATTGAGGCTCTCTCCATAGCGCCCCTGAGCCAATCGAAGCTGCGCACGTAGAGCAGCCCGGTCAGCCCTCAGGCGCGGATCCTGCGCGCGCGCCTGGTCAAGCACGGTCAAAGATTGCTGTGCCTGCGCGTCATGACCCAACGCAACATGGCTCACCCCGCAGAAATATTGCGCCCTCAGCCCGAATGCGAGAGGCGAGGAAGGCAGGTGACAGGCGATATGCGCAGCCTGGGCATAATTCTTCCCCTGATATAAGGCCGCCGCCTGCACGAGCGCCAGACGCGCCGGCGTCCCGAACCCCCTTATCGCCAGGTCCTTTTCCGTCACCGAAACGGAATCAAGCGCGGCCTGCCATTGATGATCCCTCAAATGAACCACCGCGAGGTTATATCCCGCAGAGCCCAGCCCCGCCTGATCATTACTCAGAAGGGCGCGCTGATAGGCCACGCGATAAGCGGAGAGGGCCTGCGTCCGATAGCCGAGATCATACGCGCTGCGCCCGGCATCCAGCGATTGTTGCATTTTCTGATCCGCCACGGGTGGCGCGGCGCCACGCCCGCAGGCAGACAGAAGCACCGCACCACTCAGGGCCATCAACAAGCGGGAGCGACGAAGGGCGGTGGGCTTGCACCCCGTCGCGCGATTGAGGCGCTGACGCGTCATGGTGAAATCTCCCCGACCGGCAGGTCATTCTGAGGGGATGCCGCACCGCCGCCCAGAATCCAGGACTGCCGAAGCTGATCCGATAATTTGCGCAGACTATCCGCCGTCATCTGCGCCTGGGTCAACAGGGCCGGAAGCGCAACACTTGCCTGGTCAACATTGGTGATGGTGGACCGGATTTGCGGCGTCGAGCGCTTGAGCCCGTCCGTAATCTGATGGACGTTGCTGACCGCCCCGTTTGTCTGCTTCATGATCGCGTCAACCTGCTTCCCGAGCGGTCGAAGCTGGGCAATCGTTTGTTGCAGGTCCCGCGTCATCCTGTCAGCACGTGCGAGAAGTTTGTGATCCATGATCAGCCCGCCAGCAAGCCCCTGGCCGTCTTTAAGGGCCGTCGTCACGGCGGCAAGGTCTGTCACCATTTTCTCGGCACTTTGGATTGTCGGGACAAGCTGCGCCCGGACATCATTGACGGTTTTGATAATGAGGTCGCCCGGATTTTGCTCCGCCTCCGCCCGCACTGCGGCAAAGGTCCAGTCCAGCGGCGTGCCCTGCCCGCGTGTCAGTTCAATATAACTCGCCCCGGCCACGACGAAGCGCCTTTTAATGACGGCTTTACTGTCATCACGGATGAAAGGCTCAAATTGCGGGTCAATCGTGGCGATCGCATACATATTGCCATGATCATTGATTTTCACTTCCCGGATGGTCCCGATCCGCGTGCCCATGAGTTCAACATCATTGCCAACAGCGAGGCCCGCAATACCGCTTTGAGGAAGCTGAAAATGCAGGCGTCCCGAGGGTGTCAGCCACTCCCGCAACACGCCGGCCTGTATCACCGCAAAAATGAAGACACCAATCGCGACAAGCACAAGCCCGCCGACCCATTCATTGGCGTAACGTAAATTCATTGTGGGATCGCCACTCACATCGGCGTCACGCCGCCTCCGGAAGCCGAGCATTATTCCCCCCCCGCGATCGGTTCCAGACCGTTCTCGTAAAGCTGATAGAATTTGACGCCGCGGCCACGATAGCGCGACCAGAGCGCCGGGTTCTGCGTGAGGCACAGAAAGCCCGTGCCCTGAAGACGTGCCTCCGTCACCTTCTGAAGCACGATATCCGCGTCCAGACCTGTATCCTCATCCAATGGATTTTCAAGGATCACCAAAGGCGGGCGCGCCAGAAAAGCACGCACAAGGCCCGCTTTGCGACGATCCCGCGCGAGCATGAGGTCGGGCCTCAAAGTCGGCAGTCCCGGCAGGTCGAAAATATGGCATAAATATTCAGCCTCCTGCGCGAGTTGTGCAATGGGCATGGTGGTGTGGTGCATTTGCTGCAAGAGAATGTTCGTATCCATCGTGAAAAGCCCGACCCAGGCCCCCTGATTGGTGTAACGCCCGATACGCCCGCGTAACGCATCCGCACGTTTGGCTGAGAGGCGATGCCACTCCAGCCCCAGGCAGAAGGCCTGCCCTGAAGCGAGAGGCCGCAATCCGATCAGCAGATCCACGAAGGCCGCGGAGAGGAGGTCATTCATGCAGGAGATGACGGCACAGTCACCCGCATTGAGGCTGAGGTCATAACGTCCCGTCAGGTCATGACTCCGCGTAAGTGCGGGGCGCGCCTGGCGCAATTCCAGCAAGGCGCGTGATGTCGCGCTCATCCGAAGGTAATCCCGAGCGCAACATTGACGACAAGGATGGCAAGCATCCCACTCATAAAGCCTTTCGGCAAAAGGGTTGAGAAATCATCATCATGCCGCACATCAAGCGCGGTCAGGCAGGTGCTGAGGCTGAGACTGAAACCACTGACGAGGAATTTCAGCGGGATGGCCAGATAATCGATTGGCTGCATTGCCCCGGTCACTTCATAGAGAAACGTCCATAAAGGCACGGATATCACGGACTCGAACCGGCACACCGCATAGCCTGAGACAAGCGACATCACGCTGAACACAACGCCCAGCGTGAAAGCACTGACCGTGATGGCGAGCACGCGCGGCATGACGAACATCAGAAACGGATCAATCCCCATACCGCGCAGCACGCGCATCTCCCGCCCCAGCGTCAATTGGCCCAGTTGCGCAAGGGAAAGCATGCCGCTGCGTCCCAGGAGAATAATGGAGACCAGCACGGGCGCAACCTCACGCACGAGGATGGTGATGATAAGCGCATTGGCCGCGTCCGCCATCCCGGCAATGCCCAGCCAGTAAATCGTCTGCGCCACAAGCGCGAACCCGACCAGAGCACCCGTCACGAGCGTGCTGATAAGACCCCCACCAGTTGCCTGCACCAAAGTGGACCAGAATTCGAGCCGCACGGTGCGCCGCCAATTACCGACGGAAAGGGCTTCAATGACGACACCCCAGGCGGCGCTGAGCATGATCAGCGTCGCCCGCAAAATGCGCCGCGTCACGCGACCGATTGTCGCGAGGCGTTGCAGCAGGAAAAGTTTGACTTCCGTCATCTTCGGGCGGCCAGAATGTGCGTCACGGTCAAACCGCGGCCCGGCATGAAAAATGCGCCACGCGGCCGGAAGAGGAAGCGATCTTTCAGGACTGCCCAGGCCGCATCGGAAACCTGAATCGACCCGGTTTCCGCCGAAGACATGGCGAGACGATCCGCATTGGCGAAAGCTTCACCCCACAGCGCGTAACGCGCGCCGTCTCTCCCGACATGCGCACCAAGCACCGGCCCGACATCCAGCCCCATATTGAAATTGCGAACCATATCGGCGGCATTCAGGATGCGTTGGGCCGCCTCGCGCAGTTCGAGCAAGGCATCCGCCACGCCACAAACCGACTCCGGCTCAAGCGCCGCGCCGCATTTACCGACGAGGAGAACACGATTGCCGGCCAGTTGCACCACGGAAAGCGCAAACGTCTCCGCAACTTCCTCCAGCTTAGTGGCCAGCCTCTGAAAAAGATCAACCGTCGCCTGAACATCCGGCGCATCCTGGTGAATAAAGTGAATGGTGGCGACGGGCACGGCCGGGAAACAACCTGTCTCGAACCCGCTTTCCCCCGCATCCAGGAAAACGACTTTGGCCGCCGTGACAGGTTGCGGCGCGGCGTCAGCAACATGGCGATCGCCGGATGTCGCGCGTTCATCCTGCGCAATGGCCGCATAGCGCAGCGCAATCATGTCGTTGATCAAGGGGAGGAATTTTGCCCCGTCTGGCTGCGTCATGGCGCCCGTCAACACGGTCAGCCCGCAAAGACCATTTTGACGCCGGATGGGATAAACAGCGTAATGCGTGACGTCACCCGTCAGGCCCTCCGCCCGCCAGAGGGGCCTTAAAACTTGGGCCGTGTCCGACGTCATATTATCCAGAACGGAGACGCGCTCCAACGCTTCCAGAAGCGGTTGGGCCTCGTCAGGATTAATCTCTCGGCCGGAACCATGCTGCCCCGTCGTCGCCTCGTAAGCATCTTCGCAAATAAGTCGGCGATCCGCTTCCTGAACCCGCCAGAGCGCCACACGCGATATACCGGTGATCTCTGCGACTGATTCACTCAAAATCGGCGCCTGCTGGGCAATGTCGAAGATATTATCATCCTCAACGAGCCGACCGATCAGCCCTTCCGCGACGCGTTGGGAATCCCGCAAATCATCGACCTGACGCGTTGCGCGCACCGTGCGGCGCTTCTCACGGAAGAGCAGGCCCGCGAGGCCCGCCGCCAGCGCGATGATCAGCAGAGAGAAAGCAAAACCCTGCCAACCCGCGACCGAGATAATCCGCGCATAATCGCTTTCCGGCGCGTGAAGGATGAGGAGCCAGCCGGGACGGATGGCGTCGAGAGACGAATAAATCGTGACATATCGCGTCTTACGCCCCGAAATGATTTTCACCCCCGAACCATAAATGCGGTAGAGGGACAATGCGCGAGAGAAGACCGGCGTCTGCTTCGCGTCGATCACCATTTTATCGAACTGCCAATGCGCCTGCGCGGCAATCTCCAGCAGATCATTCCCGGCGACGACGCGCCCTTTCTCATCAAGGATGATCGCCTTACCATTCTGCCCGATTTTCATTTTATCCAGAAAGCCGGAAAGACGCGTGAGAGAAAGGTTAATGGCGAAAACGGCATGGTGCCCATTTCGGAGCGTCAAGGCGCTGGAGGCTGTCGAGAAGATTTCATGCCGCGACTGGGATGGATAGGGCTCAGCCCAACTGATGCCCGGATGGCGCACGGCCCGTAAATACCAGTCACGCTGGCGCGCATCATAGCCATTGGCGGGCTTGTCCTCCGTCCGCACAATTTGGCCCTGATGGTTGTAATACCAATGGCGGAAAACATCTTTTCCCGGAAGGAGACGCACCCACTCCACCCCGTCCGCGATCTGTTTCGGGGCGCGGTTGATGAACCAGAATGTGCCGCGATCATCCGCGATGAACATGCTGTCGATCTGCGGGAGGTGGTTGAGAAGGGACCGGCCGTAATCCAGAAATGTCCGCGGCGGCGCATCGCTGAGCGGATCCGTCAGAAGGTCCTGCGCGATGGTGGCGGATTGCGGCGCGGGACCGAGATAGTCCGAGACTTCACGCGTGAGGAGTTTCTGCTGCTCATGCAGGAGTGTCTGTGTCAACCCGATCACGCGCGCCCGGGTGACATGGTAGGAATGCACTGAGACGGCGCTGATGACCGCAACAATGGCGATGATCCCGATAATCGGAGCGGCAAGGGCCATCCCCCGCCGGAGACGCCTGTCAATGGAATGATCTTCCGGGTTGACGATCTCGAAACGGCGCAAACCTTACCTCCGGTGCAGTCTTCCCGAACAGCCAACCGCACTGAACGCAGAGCATGGCGGGCGAAAATCTCGCCACGGGAAAGGATACTTGCAAATTGCTCGCTTCTATCACAGCTTAAAGCCAATGGGCGCGTCAAGCGCGACTGTTGCAATTTTACGTGTATCAAGGCGGTAAACATCATATGGCATGCGCCAGGCTTTCTGACCGACGGATTATTTCAATTGCCGGACCTGATCGCGTCGCATTTTTACAGGGCCTCGTCTCCAATGATGTCTCGACATGCGATGCACACACCTCAATCTGGGCCGCTTTACTGACGCCGAAGGGACGTTATCGGGCTGATTTCTTCCTCTCGGCGCAGGATGACAGGCTGCTGCTGGATATTGACGCGACCCGGGCGGATGCGACCTTGACCCAGCTTAAACGCTACAGCTTACGGGCAAAAATCGAGATATCCCTCCCTGAAGGGCAGGTTTATGCGGGATGGGATGTGCCGCCCCCCTCTGGCGCCTGCGCCGACCCGCGCCTCCCCCAGGCAGGGTGGCGGAAGATCATCCTTGAAGGCGCGGACATGCTGCAATGCGATCATGATCTCGCGGATTACGCGGCGCATTGTCTGGCGCTGGGGCTGCCGCCTTCTTCCATCTATCAGATTGATGAGACTTTATTGCTGGAGGCGAATTTCGACCTTCTTAATGGCATATCCTGGATAAAAGGCTGCTATGTCGGTCAGGAAGTCACGGCGCGTATGCATTATCGGGGCGGCGTCAAAAAGCGTCTTGTCCCTGTCACAACCCCCCAAGCCTGCCTGCCTGACCCTGGCACCATCTTGACGCTGGAAGATGGGCAGGAAGCCGGCGAAATGCGCCTCGCTCACGTGCAAACTGGCGTCGCATTGCTGCGCAAACCGTTCTGGCGGCGGTCATTCCGACTTAACGGCATTGAGATTATGCCCTCACCTCCTGCATGGTTTCCGAACGATGACTCAGACATATAATCCGCCCTCCGACACATCCATCTCGGAAATCCTGCAAAAAGTCCGTTTCGACGCGGATGGGCTTGTCGCGGCCATCGCGCAATCCGCGACGGCACCGCATGAAGTCCTCATGCTGGCCTGGATGGATGAAGGCGCCTTGCGGGAGACATTGACGACCGGAAGGGTCTGTTATTACTCCCGCTCCCGGCAGAAATTATGGCGCAAAGGCGAGACGTCGGGGCAGGTGCAGTCTTTAGTGTCAGCAATGCTCGATTGTGATGGCGATGCCGTCCTACTGCGCGTCGCCCAGCAGGGTGTGGCGTGTCATACCGGGCGGCGCAGTTGCTTTTACCTCTCCGTCACGCCCGGCGGCCTGGTTGAGAACGCCGCCCCCGAAATCGCGCCGGAAAAACTCTATCCCAAAGCGTGAGGTGATCATACTTGTCGCGCGATTTCAGGGTGACACGTTTTCAGAGGGTTGCAGAAGCGCCATCACCTCATAGGCCGCCGCTTCAGCCGGGGTGACGGGCGCGCCATCCCGATCCGGGGCGTGTAATTGCGACATGATCTCTGTAAAAGCGGTTTTCTGCGCCGCGCGCGCATCCGGGTCGGTCAGAAGCTGGGTGACGGCGGAAGCGAGATTTTCCGGCGTGCATTTCTCCTGAAGCAGTTCCGGCACGATTTCCCGCCCGGCGAGGAGATTGACCATCGCGACAAACGGGACTTTGATCATCCTTCGGGCGAAATAAGCTGTGAGCGCATGCACACGGTAGGCCACCACCATCGGCGTGCCAGCGAGGGCGAGTTCTAAAGTCGAGGTGCCTGATTTTGTCATGGCCACCCCCGCCGCGGCGAAAGCATCAAATTTATCATGCATATCGACGATAATTCGCGGCGGCTCGGCCCATTTCGCCGTGGCGTGACGCACGACACCCTGCATCAGGGGAGATATCGGTATAACGGGACAGATCTCGCCGAAGCGCGCTTTCAGTATCGCCACCATGCGCCCATAAATTGGCAAAAGGCGTGGCACTTCCGACTTCCGGCTGCCTGGCAGAAGCACGATGATCGGGACGTGATCGGCAATCCCGTGCCGCCGCCGGAAATGCGCGCCATCGCCTGTATCAGCCCCGGATTGAATGACAGGATGCCCCACAAATGTCGCGGGAATACCCCGCTGCTGGAACCAGCCCTGCTCAAAAGGGAGGAGACATAACAGGCGGTCCCATAATTGCGGGAAGGATTTGGCGCGGCTCTCCCGCCAGGCCCAGACCTGAGGCCCGACATAATGCAGGCGCGGAATGCCGAGATGTTTGATCCGCTTTAAAAGGCGCAGAGCAAAGCCGGGGCTGTCGATTGTGACAATGACGTCAGGCTTGCGCAGGGTGATGTCATTCACCGCCTCATCCAACCGCGCCGAAAGCTTGCGGATACGGGGGAGGATTTCCGCAAGCCCCATAATGGAGAGATCCTGCATCGGGAAGAGGCTGTGCAGGCCGAGCGCCTCCATCTGCGCGCCGCCCACCCCGACAAACATCATATTATGGTCGAGCTGCGACAAGGCCTCCATCAGCCGCGCGCCAAGAATGTCGCCGCTTGCCTCCCCCGCGAGGAGCCAGACGATACGTGGGCGCGCTGGTTGGGTCATCCTGGCCTCATTGCCTTAATTCGGCCCCGACCGTTTTGGTCGCGATATTCACGATTTTTTCGGCGACGGCGTCAATTTCTGCAAGTTTCAGCGCCGTATGGAGGGGTTGGATGGTCACCTCTAGTCCCAGCGACTTCTTATCGTCGGGCAGATTACCGCCTTCAAACACATCAAAAAGACTGACAGCGGTGATCAGATTTCGGTCCACGCCGCGGACGGATTTCAGCAGATCCTGCGCATCCACTTTTTTATCCACGATAAAGGCGAAATCCCGATGGATCGGCTGCAGGCTGGGAATTTCCGGCGCTTGACGCTTTTTGACTTTTCGGGCCGGTACGGCGTCGAGATTGAGCGAGAAAACAGCCAAAGTGCCGCTACAACCCATTTCCCGGACGATCTGTGGATGGAGTTCACCGAAATAGCCGAGAACCGTCTTGGGCCCCAATTGGACGGCGCCCGATTTTCCCGGATGGAAATAAGGCGGAACCTTGCGCGACACGGTTACCGCCTCTGACGGGACGCCCATTTCGTCAAGGAGCGCCATGAGGTCACTTTTCACATCCCACAAATTATATTCCCGCGCCCGTGCGCCGGGCCGACGCGCGGTTTCCCCCGCGCGCAGACCTGCAAGCAACGTCGCCTGTCCGGATGGGGAAAAACCCGGCCCGACCTCAAAGAGCGCCGCACGCGCTGCGCCGCGCGCCTCATTTCGGTGCCAGGCTTTGACGAGATTGATCAGCGGTGTGGGCCGCATATGGCTCAGATCAACCGCGATCGGGTTAAGGAGCGATAATTTCTCGGATGTTTCATTGAAAAGTGCCGCCTCCTCCGTTGAGACAAAGGAGAAACCGATGGTTTCCGTCAAACCCAGCGCCGCACATAAATGCCGGGCGCGCCGCGACGCCATGCGTTTCGCCATGACGGATTGATCCGCCTTGCCCGTAAATTCCGGCAGAGGACGCGGCACGATCTCATCCAACCCGCGTATCCGCAGGATCTCTTCAATAAGGTCCCGCTCTCCCTCCACCAGTTTAACGCTCTGCGCCGCGCGTTCCGCGACATTGTCATCCAGCGTTGGCGACGGGTCCAGCTTGATGGGGGCCGCAATGTCATGACGCCATGACGGCACATGGACCGTCACAGAGGCCGCATCACGTGCAGCGACCGTGAATCCCAGATGCTCCAGCGTTTCCACCACCTCATCAGCCTGAAGCTTGGCACCCCCGAAGCTGTCAAGCTTCTCAAAGCGAAGACGCGCCGTGCGCTGCCATTCGGGCAATCTCCCCGCGGAGACGATTTCGCTCGCCTCACCGCCACAGAGATCGAGGATGAGTTTTGTCGCCGCTTCCAGCCCGGGCAGGACGAGCGCCGGGTCAACACCGCGCTCAAACCGGTAGCGCCCATCTGTATGGATGCCGAGGCGCCGCCCCGTCAGGGCGATGCGGACAGGTTCAAAGAGGGCGGACTCAATAAAGACGTGCTGTGTTTCGTTGGAAACGCTGCTCGCCGCGCCACCTATAATGCCCGCCAGAGACTGAACGCCCCCCTCATCCGCGACGATCAGATCCTGATCGCTCAGCAGATAAGTATTGCCATCCAACGCCTTGAAGCTTTCACCATGGCCCAATGTCATGGACAGCGTATCGCCGGAAAGCTTTTCGGCATCAAAGACGTGAAGGGGACGCCCTATATCCATCAGAAGAAAATTAGTGACGTCCACGAGCGCCGAATTGGGGCGCAGACCGACTGATTTAAGGCGGTTTTGTAGCCAGGCGGGGCTGGGCCGGTTGCGGACATTGCGGATCAGCCGCCCCACAACATAGGGACAGGCATCAGCGTGATCGATCTTCCATTTGATCGTCGATGGACCCTGCCCGTCCACAACTTCTGCGAGCCACGCTTTCAAATGCCCAAGCCCGGCAGCGGCGAGGTCACGTGCGATGCCATAGACACTCAGCGCGTCACCCCGGTTCGGGGTGATGGAGATGTCGATGACCGTCTCATTCAATCCGGCGAACTCAGCGTAAGGCTGGCCCAGCACCACCGCTTCCGGCAGTTCAGCAATGCCGTCACTCTCCTCTCCTAATCCGAGCTCACGCAGGGAGCACAACATGCCGCCACTGGCCTCACCGCGGATCTGACCGGCTTTGATGGTCATGTCACTGCCGGGAATATAAGTGCCCGGCGGGGCGAAAACGACATGCAGCCCGGTCCGCGCATTAGGCGCACCGCAAACGACCTGCACCTTCTCATATCCCGGGCCTGCCGCCACATCACAGACTTGCAGGCGGTCCGCATTCGGGTGGGGGCGCGCCTCAAGGATTTTGGCGAGGCGGAAACCGGATAATTTCTCAGCCTGATTTTCAACGCTTTCGACTTCGAGGCCGATGCGGTTCAGCGCTGCTGTGATCTCCTCAATGGAAGCCGTGAAATCGAGATGTTCCCGCAGCCATGAAAGGGTAAATTTCATGATTCAGACCCCCTTACCCGGAACACGCGTCTCAAAGGCGGAAAAACCGTAATGCCGCAGCCAGCGCAGGTCACTCTCGTAAAATGAGCGTAAATCAGGGATGCCATATTTGAGCATGGTCAACCTCTCCACACCCATCCCGAAAGCGAAGCCCTGCCAGACTTCCGGATCAACGCCGCAATTTGCCAGCACACGGGGCTGCACCATCCCGGCGCCAAGCACTTCAAGCCAGTCCTCCCCCCCGCCAATATTGCCGGTTTTGCGGGACCAGCCAATATCCACTTCCATCGAGGGTTCCGTAAATGGAAAATAGGAAGCGCGAAAACGCACGGGCAGATCCGGCTTATCGAAAAATGCCCGCAGAAACGCGATGAGGCAGAATTTGAGATGGGCCAGCGTGATGTCGCGATCAATCAGGATCCCCTCACATTGGTGAAACATCGGAGAATGCGTGGCGTCATGATCGGCGCGGTAGGTCCGGCCCGGTGCAATCACCCGGATGGGCGGCGCGTTACTCAGCAGCGTGCGGATCTGCACACCTGACGTCTGCGTGCGCAGAACGGGCTCCGGCGCGTCGGCACGTGGGCGCGGCAGGTAGAATGTGTCATGTTCCGTTCGGGCGGGATGATGCTCCGGCGTGTTCAGGGCGGAGAAATTATGCCACTGACTTTCAATATCCGGCCCTTCCGCCACGCCGAAACCCATTCCGCCGAAAATATCGATCATCTCATCAATCGTTTGATGAATGGGATGGAGCAGCCCATCCTCACGACGCGCGACGGGCATGGTGACATCGACGCGCTCTGCTTCCAGCTGGGCGGCGAGGAGATCCGACTCGATCGCTTTTTTCCGCTGTACGAAGGCCACGTTGAGCACATCCCGAACCTGGTTCAGCGCCGCGCCACGCTGGCGGCGCTCATCCGGTGCGAGCGGGCCAAGCGCCTTGAGCTGCTGCGTCAGCCAGCCGGATTTGCCGAGCGTCCTGACCCTGAGCGCCTCCCATGAAGCCTCATCACCCAATGTTTCAAGGTCAGCCAGGGTCGTGCTCTTCAGAATGTCGAGATCGTCAACCATCATTCACCCGTCATCACGCAACATAAAAAAAGGGCCGTCCTCAAGCAAGACGGCCCATTTCCTGAACACCAGATTGGGAAATCAGGCCTTGGCGGGCTGCTCAAGCGCCTGCTGGGCCTTTTTAACGATTTCCGCAAATGTCGCCGCATCGTCAAAGGCAATCGCGGCAAGAACCTTACGGTCAATCTCAATCCCCGCCAAGGACAGGCCATTGATAAATTTGCTGTAAGTCAGCCCATGCTCACGCACGGCGGCATTGATACGCTGAATCCAGAGACCGCGAAAATCACGCTTTTTATTGCGGCGGTCACGATAGGCATAACGCAATGCCTTTTCGAGCCGCTCCAGCGCGATGCGGTAATTTGTCGATGAGCGCCCGCGATAACCTTTGGACAGCTCCAGAACTTTTTTGTGACGCGCGTGAGTCGTCACGCCCCGTTTGACACGTGCCATGATCTATCTCCTCACGAAAGCCCGTAGGGGGCCCATTGCTTGATTGTCTTCGCGTCCATATCCGTCATGGTCTGCGGACCACGGTTGGTGCGCTTCATTTTCTGAGGGCGGTTGATCAGGCCGTGGCGCTTATTGCCGGGGCCGCACATCACTTTACCCGTCGCGGTAATCTTGAAGCGTTTTTTCACCGACGACTTCGTCTTCATTTTGGGCATTTCAGTCTCCTTAAACTTGTCCAGGCTGCACAAAACCCTTTCGGGCGGCAGCGTTCTGCGGCCGGGCATGCCACTTATCTGGCCACGGACGCGCAGGTGAGGAGTGTCACCTAGCCGAATTCGCCCTCCGAAACAACCTTTTTTGACTCGTCTCACCAGCGCAATGCCGCGCCCGGGCGCGCAGGCCGCGCGACCCGATACGCACCGGATGCACGCTTCACATCTTTGGCGCCATGCAAATGGACCGGCATGCAACCTTGCTGACGTTGAGCCGCTTAGATGTTCGTCAATCCATGACATCAAAGCCCCGCATTCCCGCGTGAAGGAAATCCCGATGTTGAAAAGACTTTTCGCCTCCTCACTCGCCCTGAGCCTGCTGGTTGCGCCAATGGCCGTGCAGGCCAAAACGTGCCGCGACGCCGATACAGGCCGCTACGTTAAATGTGTCAAGAAAAAGCCGGTCCGTTGCCGCGATGAAAAAACCGGCCGTTTCGTCAAATGCACCACGCCGCACCCGACAAAATGCCGTGATGATAAAGGACGCTTCACCGCCTGCACGACAGAAGGCACGATGACGACCACCCCGTCTCTCGATAAAGCGACGTCCCCCGTCATGCCGGATGTGCCGCAACCGGCCATGGCGCACTGAGATGCTTCGGGCTATTCGGCTGCGGCAACGCGCCGGATGGCCCGCGCCATTGCCTCCACCCCGTTACCACGATTGGCGGAGAGGGCTTTGACAAGCCCCAGACGGTGCAGGAAGTCCGGCGGCGTCTCGCTGATTTCCGCCGCGCTGCGCCCTGAATAGACGCGCAGCAACAGGCCGACGAGGCCACTTACAATGGCCGCATCCGAATCACCTGCAAACCAGATCTTACCGCCTTTATGCTGCGCCTCCAGCCACACCTGGCTTTGACAGCCTGGCACACGATGGGCGTCATTCTGCCAGGCTTCCGGAAAAGCCGGCAATTGCCGTCCCATCTCAATGATATATTGATAGCGATCCGTCCAGTCATCGAAGAGCGCAAGCTCGTCCGCGATGGCCGCAATGGCGGCGGCCGCCGTTTCCTCCGGAGGTGAGACGAAAGGTGCCGCCATCAGAGGATGAACCGGCTGAGATCGTCCCGCCTAGCCAGCGAATCGACGCGATCATGCACCTCTTTTGCCGTGATCTCGATCACCTCATCCTTCCTGTCGGACGCCGCGAAGGAGACCTCCTCCAACAGACGCTCCATAACGGTCGCCAGGCGCCGCGCGCCGATATTTTCCACGCGATTATTGATGTTCGCTGCCGTTTCGGCCAGGGCGTCAATCGCGTCCTCCGTGAATGAAAGCGTCACACCCTCCGTTTTCATGAGCGCGATATATTGTTTGATGAGGGAATGCTCCGGCTCACTCAAAATGCGACGCAGATCATCCCGTGTCAGCGTCGCCAGCTCAACGCGAATGGGCAGGCGGCCCTGAAGCTCGGGCAGCAGGTCGGATGGTTTAGCCAGATGGAAAGCGCCGGACGCGATAAACAGGATATGATCCGTCTTGATCGGACCATATTTAGTGGACACGGTGGTGCCTTCAATCAGCGGCAGAAGGTCACGCTGCACGCCCTCGCGTGAAATATCAGCACCGCGCGCCCCACCCTCAGCCGACCGGGCACAGACTTTATCGATCTCGTCGAGAAAGACGATGCCATGGTCCTGCGTATGGCGCACCGCTTCCTGCGCGAGACTGTCATCATCCAGAAGCTTGTCCGACTCATCCCGAACCAACAGAATACGCGCGGCGGAAATCGTCAGGCGGCGCTTCTGAGGTGCGCGATTCATGATGTTTTTCATCATGTCGGAAATATTGATCACCGCGCCGGGCGTCAGGCCCGGCATCTCCCCGCCATCGCGACCGCCATCCGGCTGAACGTCAACCTCAACCTCCTTATCCTCCAGCTCCCCATTCCGGAGACGCTGGCGGAATTTGGTTTTCGTGTCCGCTGAGGCCTGCTCTCCAACCAGGGCGTCGACGAGGCGTTGTTCCGCCGCGGCTTCGGCCTTGACCTGAACATCCTTGCGACGCATGTCGCGCAGCATATTCAGAGACACCTCAATCAGGTCGCGGATGATCGACTCAACATCGCGCCCGACATAGCCGACCTCGGTGAATTTTGTGGCTTCAACCTTGATGAAAGGTGATTGCGCCAGCCGCGCCAGCCGCCGGGCGATCTCGGTCTTGCCGCAACCTGTGGGCCCGATCATGAGGATGTTTTTCGGGACGACTTCCTCACGCAAAGCATCGGGCAGTTGCGCCCGCCGCCAACGATTTCGGAGGGCGATGGCCACGGCGCGCTTGGCATCATTCTGCCCGACAATATAGCGATCGAGTTCCGACACGATTTCCCGTGGGGAGAATTGAGGCGTTTCCATTCCTGATACCTGATTTAAAGCGTTTCAACCGTGACAGAGTGATTTGTGTAGACGCAGATGTCTCCGGCGATCTTCATCGCGCGCCGGGCAATATCCTCCGACGACAGACCCTCAATTTCAATGAGGGCGCGCGCTGCGGAAAGGGCGTAATTGCCGCCTGACCCGATCGCGATGATGCCATCCGCGGGCTCCAGCACATCACCATTACCCGTCAAAGTGTAGGAATGATCCTTATCTGCGACCGCCATCATCGCCTCCAACCGGCGCAGATAGCGGTCCGTGCGCCAATCCTTGGCGAGTTCAACGCACGCTGTTTCCAGGTCATTCGGGTAGCGCGCGAGCTTGGCTTCCAGGCGCTCCAGAAGGGTGAAGGCGTCAGCCGTCGCCCCCGCAAACCCCGCGAGGATGTTTTTATCTGCGCCAATCCGTCGCACCTTGCGGGCATTGCCCTTGATGATCGTCTGGCCCAACGTCACCTGGCCATCACCGGCCATCGTAACTTTGTCCCCGCGTCGCACGCAGAGGATCGTGGTGCCGTGCCATCCGACATAGTCGGGATTATGATGCGTGTTTTTCATGTTCATCCAGATAGTTAAAACTTGTCGCAAAGCAAGATGGCGGGCAGGCTAATTGATGATTGACGCAATCGCTTCATCCAGCATCGCCCGCGTAAAAGGTTTCTCAAGCACCTGGTGATGTGGCGGTCGGTGGGCCGCATCAGCATAGCCGCTGATATAAAGGCGTTTAAGATCCGGCTGTTTCTCCGCAAGGCGATTTCCACATTCCTGCCCACTCATGCGGGGCATCATCAGGTCCAGTATCGCAAGGTCGAACCTCTGCCCGGCCAGAAGGCAGGCGAGCCCGGCTTCTCCATCCGCCACGCTGACAACTTCGTGACCACTGCGCCGCAGAAACTGCTCTGTCACCAGCCGTACAGGCGCTTCATCATCAATCAGCAATATTTTCAGTTGCCGCGTCTCGCCAGGAATGGCCGTCATGTCAGACGCAAGCTCAGCCCCCTGGGCCGGGACTTTTGGCAGAAGCAGGGAAATGCATGTCCCCTGCCCGGGCGCGCTTTTGACTTTGATATCTCCGCCGCATCTTTTGACGAAGCGGTAAATCGTCGATAATCCGAGGCCGGTGCCCTGACCGATTTTCTTTGTGGTGAAAAACGGGTCAAAAATACGGGCAGCAATTTCGGGCGTCATGCCGTGCCCCTCATCACAAACCGAAATCACGACAAAATCTGCGGTCGGGGACGAGATGTCCTCCTCAACGCGGATCGCCACGGTGCCGCCATTCTGCATCGCGTCCCGCGCATTGATGCAGAGATTGAGCAACGCCATCTCGAGTTGTTCCGGGTCGCTTTGAACACAAAGATCATCCGCGCGCACCGCCACATGTGAGAGATCCAATGCGCATTTCCCGGTTTCCCCGGCAGCATCGCTTGCGCGATTGAGGCTTTGGGACAGCAACTCCCTCAAATTCCGGATCAACCTGACGACATTAACGGCTTGCAGGGCCGGTGACTTCGGTCGGCCGAATTCCAGCAGGCTGCGCGTCAGGGTCGCGCCTTTGCGGGCGGAATCTATAGCGTTTTCGACAAGCTTTTGCGGGACTGACGCGTCACCCTCCCCCTCCGATGGAAGCATGTCATGCAAAAGATCGAGTGAACCGAGAATGGCGGTCAGCAGATTATTGAAGTCATGCGCGATGCCGCCCGATAATGTGCCCAAAGCGCGCATTTTATCATCCTGGCGCATCCTCTGCTCCAGCCCGCGGCGCTCTGTCACATCCCTCTCAAAACTGGCCTGCCAACGCTGCGCGGGAGGGAGAAGCACGCCATCAGCCTGGCGCGGCCAGGGCAGGACGATACGTGTCCGCTCCAGCCAGTTCGTGACGCCATCGCGCGTGACGGGGACACATTGTTCGAGCTTTCCCCTAATCACCACCTCACTTCTCAGAGCAATGATGGCGTCACGCTCCTCCGCCGGGTAAAGCGTTTCCTCCAGCACTTCCCGATCGCTGTCAGGCTGATCGGCAGCATCGCTCTCAAAATCACGATTTTTATTATGCCGGATAACGCGGCCTTCCGCGTCGGAAAACACGATATCGAACGCGGCGGCACTTAAAGTGCTTTGAAGGAGAAATCTCTCTTTGAAGAGGGCTTTTTCAGTGTGAAAACGCGACGCGCTTTCCCGCACCATGGCTTTCAACCCGTCCGAATCCCACGGTTTGTGCACGTAGAACTGTATCCGGCCTTGATTAAGTGCGGTGATCACCACGGAGAGATCCGCATAACCGGTGAGGAGGATGCTTTTCGCATCCGTCTTATCCTGCACCTGAGACAGAAAAACATCCCCCGTCATGCCCGGCATACGCTGATCTGAGATGATAACCGCGATCTCGGGATGGTCTCTGACAAGGGTAAGGGCATCATGGGGGCTGGTGGTGGAGATGATATCAAATTCACCTTCGAGCAGGTCACTCAAAGCGACGAGTATTTCCGGCTCATCATCGACGATCAGGATGAGGCTGCGCGGTGTTTTATGGGGCGACGCGGTCGGATGGATCATTCTGTTTTTCCTATTGTTTCGAGTCCGGATGGCGTCCATTTGACCGGTATTGTCATTGTGAAGCGCGCGCCATCCCCGCGCCCCCCTTTGAGACGCGCTTCACTGACCTCAATATTGCCGCCGTGCGCATCGATGACGCCATAAGCAATGGCGAGGCCCAGCCCCGTCCCCTCTCCCACGGGCTTCGTGGTAAAAAATGGCTCAAATACCCGGCCTTTAATGGCGGCAGGCACGCCGGGCCCATCATCTGCGACGCTGATGACGTAAAAAGCCCCTTCCTCCGATTGCTGGAGCGATGTTTCAATCACGATACGGCCCAGCGCGGCACCCGGTGCCGGGTTGACCGGCGCCCCCTCCGCGCGGATCGCGTCCGCCGCATTGCTGACCATATTCATCACAGCCTGATTGACCAGTGCTGACTGGCAGATGAGGGTACGGGGGGCGGCAAGGTGACGCTCCACGATAATGTCGCCACCAAATTTATGTGACAGTAAGGCGAGGGAGCCATCAATCGCCTCGAACACGTCAATTTGTCGAAAAGCGCTTTCATCCAGGCGGGAGAAACGTCTCAGGCTCAGGACGAGGTTCTGGATCCTCTGAAGGCCCATGCGCATGGCGCCGGTACGATTGATGCATTTCCCGATAAGGTCGGACCGCACCTTATCCGTCAGCACCTCGGGTGGGTTGGCGAGTTCATCCAGGACGCGCGCGATTGTCTCCTCATGCGCGATAATGAAAGCCAGCGGGTTGTTGATTTCATGCGCGATGCCCGCCACCAGCTCCCCCAGCGACGCCATTTTGGCCGTCTGCACCAGTTGGGATTGCGTTTCAAGCAATCGCGCATTGGCTTCCGCCAGTTCGGCATTCGCCTGGGCAAGGGCCTCGGCGATGGCAGCTTTCGCCGCGACGGCCCGCGCCTCATTCCGCGCTGTCTGGAAGGCGACTTCCCGCACCTGGCGGCGGATTTCCTCCTCCCGCAGCGCGTCCTGCGCCAGTTTACGCTGCACCATGACCTTGATGCGCAATGCGAGCACCTCTGGCGCGGTGTCATCCGGGACGAGGTCATCAACGCCCGCATCGAACAGAAAAGCCGAGGAATGACGCCGGAACTGCTCAGCCTCCACCACACCGATAATGCGGAAAGCCGCCGCACCAGCCTCCACCACATCTTGCCGCCGCGCATCGATACTCCGGCAGAAACTGTCACTATCGCCATGGGGCGCCGTCAGATCGAGAATCAGAAGATCAGGCCCCTCATCTCCACTGAACCACCCTCCCTGGATCATCTCACTTGACCCGGAAACCGTTGTGACAGTGTGCCCATCCCGCCACAGAAGTTCCCCGAGCGACGTGCCATCGTCAGTTCGCGCCCATCGGGCGGGCCGGTCCACCGCATCATCCTCATCTGCCTCAAGGGGGCGCGTCACGATGACGATGCGCGCCCGCCGGAAGGACCCCGCTGTCTCCGCCTGCAAGAAGTCCGAACCGTCCCGCAAAAGCGCGCGCATCCGCAGAATAATGAGGTCCGGATGGGCGGATTTGGAGAGATATGCATCAGCGCCGCTTTCGAGCCCCTCACGCGTATGGCCCAGCCCCCCATCCTCCGTCAGCATGAGGATGGGCGTTGAACGCGACTGGGTGTTCATACGGATCTGTCGCACCATCTGCCCGCCATTCATGCCCGGCAACTGGTAGTCGGATACGATGAGGTCGGGGCGAGAGAGTTCAAAACCGGCAAGGGCGGCCTCACCCGTCAGCGCGCGGACCACCGTGAAGCCCTGCCCCTCAAGCAGTTCGGTCAGCGGCAAGGCGGCGGCGTCATGAGGTTCCACGAGAAGGATGAGCGGTTTTTCATTCGTCAACGTCATCCGGGCCGGATCCCCTCCCTGCCGCGTCCTGCATCCATGTAACGGCCAAATAGTTTCACATTTGGATCATTGCATTTAACATTGTCCAAGGCTACCTCTGAGAGAGATTTGAGAGGCAGGGCAGGAAGCCCTTCAGGACAAGTTCGATCATGTTGTTGGGATAATCAAAATGGACCCTGATTTACGCGCCCCCATGGGACACGCGCCACGGGCAGCATCTTCCTACAGCCCGGAACGCCGTTTCATCGGTATTCGCGGCCTGTTTTTCGCGGCGCTTTACTGTGCCGCGCATTTCTTCCAGCAGATTGCAGAATTTTTTGCGCCGATTGCCCTCATCGCCGGTATTATTTGGAAGATCGCGCCCTCTTTAACGAATTTATTGGCGGATAAAGCGAAGATGGTGTCCGCGCAGTCTGACATTAATCTGGGCTCGCTCGACAATATCGTGCCCGCCCATCTTTCATTTTCAGGCCTGACATTGACAGCCTCCAATCTGGTCTTTGACGGCTTTCTGATGATGCTCGTCGCGGCCATCGCCTCTACCGTGGCGGTCTATGCGGGACGGCGGATCTGACCTCACCCGGGATGATGGCAGATTGCGCATTTCCCTCCCCCCATCGCTTTCAAGACATCGTGCCATGATGCGCCGCCTCATTCTGCCGGGCGTCGCCTTACTGGCCGCCGCGTGGTTAACGGGGCTGGTTCTGTTCAGCCTCGACGCCATGCGCAGCCGCTATGACCTCGTCAGATGTGACGGGATTGTCGCACTTACGGGCGGTGCGGAGCGTGTCGAGGTTGCCATTGACCTTCTCGAACGTGGGTTCGGACGGGATCTATTGATCTCCGGCGTGGGTGCGCGTACGACCCTGCCGCAATTGCGGCTGCGTGAGGGTTCACCCCTCTCACCTCTGCCGTCCGACCATATCACGCTCGGCCGACGCGCGATTTCAACAATTGGCAATGCTGCTGAAACGGCAGGTTGGGTGCGGGCGCACCAAATTCATACGCTGTTGGTTGTCACGGCCGGATATCACGTGCGCCGCGCCATTATGGAAATCCATCGCGCCGTCCCGGAAGTTGAACTTTACCCGTACCCCATTCAATCGCCCGCCCTGCGACACCCTTCCAGCCTTTACACAGCGCGCCTTCTGACTGTCGAATATATGAAATGGCTCGGCTCGCTACTGCGTTTTTCACGTGGGAAAAATCTGAAACCTGACATTTGATTATCTTGACACAGCGTGCCACCTTCGCACGTTTGGGAACATTGGTAGGGACACGTCATGCGCGTCGCGCGAAGCATATTTTTCCAGCTCTATTTTTTTATACTGACCATTATCATGGGACTGGGCGCATTGCCGCTCCGCCTCCTCAAGCGCCAGGATTGCGCATTGACCTATGCCCGGCTCTGGAGCCGCCTGACGCTTCTGGGGCTCAGCAAAATATGCGGGATTGAAATCGTCATTATCGGACGGGAAAACATCCCCAACACGCCGTGCCTGATTGCCTCTCAACATCAATCGTTTTTTGACGGGTTCGTCTGGATGAATCTTGTTGAGAGGCCAGCCTATATCATCAAGAAGGAATTGACACGCATCCCGCTTGTCGGCCCGATGCTGATATTATCCGGGATGATCCCGGTCGAGCGCTCCGCCGGGTCAAAAGCGCTTCGCTGCCTGATCCGGGATACACAGGATCGTTTCGATGACCGACGTCAGGTGATCATCTTCCCGCAGGGCACGCGCGTCAAACCGGGAGAACGCGTGCCACTCCAGCCCGGCATCATGGCGCTGGCGAAGCAGGCCAATGCGCCCGTCGTCCCTGTTGCCACAAATTCAGGTCTTTTCTGGCCCCGTAAAGGTTGGACGAAATTTCCGGGCACGTTGAAAATCGTCATCGGCCCCGCTTTGGCCATGGATAGCAGCCGCGGAAACCTCATCGCCACGATCGATGCCTCCTGGCAGGCGCTGGAAAAATCCGGGGGCTTGTATAACCATGTGGATAACTCTGTGGACGTAACTGAGGAGAACATTGTCCCAGCCATGCCCCAAGGGAATAAAGGCGCGGCCCTCGACGCGCCGGGCTGAACGACACCGGAAACGAAACGACTCTCTCTACCCTGATTTTTATAAGTAAAAACAACGGGGATACGGTATTTCCCGTTTATTAAGACCCCACCCCCCGCCGGGACCCGATACGCTTCGTTTTTCAACAAAACATGCCGCGTTGGCAAAAATTTTAGTTAAGAAACTCGGAACGCGCGCTGGGGATAACTTGACTCACCGGGAATCGCGGGGAAGTCAGGAGAAAACCGCTTCGAACCCGAAACGTGACCTTAAAGGACGCCTCTTTATGACCACGTGGACGCTGATCAAAAGCTTTTCCGTGTGCCTCATTTGCACAATCATCGCCCATGTGACGGCGTCCTGGTCGGCCCGTCATATGCTTGACCAACAGATGCATCACGCGATCATCGCGTTGGAAGCACATGGCTGGCACATGGCTCATAACCCGGCAATCCAAAAGCAGACGCGCCTGTTCGGGGCGGCGCTCACTTATCGTGACATCGATATGATTGATGATGCGCGGCACCATTTTTCAGCGCGCGCCCTCACCGTGACCCATCACCTTTTTTTGCGGCCGCGCCTTGATTTCTCGACTGTGATCGCGCGGCGTGATGAGGGGGATGTTGTGACCGCTTCGTCCGTCCATCTCAAGCTCAATCGCCTGGGCCGGTGGACAGGCTTCCGCGTCACCGATCTTTCCATTGTTTCCCGGTCTGAGCCCGCTTTCTCCGTCGCGGCACCGCATTTGGATGGCGATGTCCTCATCCAGCCACCGGATGCGCAGAAGCTTCTCAGCGTCGCCCTCTCCGCTCGGTCTAATCGGCTCACTTCGTCGCCGACATTTGGAACGGATAATGCCGCGTCTTTTCCGCTGCTCTCCATGACGCTCACAGACGCGCAAATCAAGGCGGCGCTTGATTTGAAGCGCGAAGCCGCTTCCGGCACCCTTCACTTGAGCCGCGCCTATATTCAGCAGGTCGCGGGGCATGTCGGTCCGCTCGCCATGCTTTTGTCAGGTAAAATTGATGGTCAGGGCGATGGAGAATTGACGACTGAAATGTGGAACATCAAGTCAGCCATTGAAGGTTGGCGCAGCGCGCATCAATCACCGTTAGAGGACGCCGCCCGCGCGCGTCTGTTGGACTTGCTGGAGAAAATGGATGGAGACGTGCCCGACCACGTTATTTTCAGCCTCCGCGTTCAGCACTGGCAGATAGAACCCGCCGCACATGGGCAGTTACGGACGCTTTTCGACGCGCTTACCTTTTCTTCCCCCTCCTGACGCGGTCAGAAGGAATCTTTCAAAGCCCGCAACTGGCCAAGTTTCCCACTCGAATTGGCGGTTAGGAACGGATTGAGCTGCCGCTCCTCCCCCAGAAGGCTTGGCAGGGTCGGCTGCCCGGCGTCACGTAAGGCCCGCGCTTTCAGATCGTAAGCGCGGAGAGCATCATCATTGGGGTTGAGCGTGCGGGCGAAAGCGAGGTTGGACAATGTATATTCATGCCCGCAATAGAGTTTCGTCTCGTCGGGCAGGGCGGCGTATTTCTTAAGCGTTTGGAACATCATTTCCGGCGTCCCCTCAAACAGGCGACCGCAGCCCATGCTGAATAACGTGTCTCCACTGAATAAAGCCGGCCCTTCCGGGAAGAAAAAGCTGAGATGCCCCAGCACATGGCCGGGCGTTTCCATGACGTTGCCGCGCAAGGCCCCCACCTCAATGACGTCCCCTTCTTTGACGGCCACATCAAGGCGCGGCAATCGATGCGCCTGGGACGCCGCCCCGATGATGCGCGCCCCTGTGACTGACCGTAAAGCCTCCGCACCGCCAATATGGTCCTGATGGTGATGGGTCAGCAAAATTGCATCCAACGATGCATTTTCCAACGCTTCGAAAACGGGTGCGGCCTCGCCAGGGTCCACCACCGCAATCGTGCCGGTTTGCGGATCATGGATCATCCATATGTAATTATCCCCGAAAGCTCGCAGGGGGGTGACGTGCATTTTCATCCTGGTCTCACCGCTTTAAATAAGAACGCCTGACAGGGAATAGCACGTCCCGACGCCTGTCGAAAAAAGGAACGTGTCGAACGGGCGTTTTTACGGCAGACTGCGTTGATGCGCGCAGAAGGACGCAACGCGCTTCACCTGACTTTGCGAGGCGCCCGAACAATGTCTCACCGCTCGACCCGCCGAGAAATTCTGGCTTCAGGCATCAGCGCTGTGCTGGCGCCACGGGCTTTCGGCGCGGAAATCGCGGATTTCAGCGGGGCGCGAGATATCGACGCCTTACAGAAGCGCACGGGTGGTCGGATCGGTTTTTCCGCGCGGCTTCACGGTGAAAGGCGCATGCTGGCATTTCAGCCTGACCAGCTTTTCCCGATGTGCAGCACGCATAAATTCATCTCGGTTGCTGCCTTATTGGCGCTGGTGGACTCGGGCAAGCGGGACTTGCGACAATTTATCCGCTATACGGAGAGGGACATTCAATTCTACGCGCCTGTCGCGAAACGCCACCTTCATGAAGGCGGTATGTCTTTGAACGCGATCTGCGCTGCCGCCTTCCGGCAGAGCGACAATAGTGCAGCCAATCTCATCTTGCAGGAATTAGGCGGCCCGGCGGGCTGGACGCGATTTGCAAGGCAGATCAATGACCCTGTCTCCCGCCTCGACCGTTATGAACCGGCTTTGAACGCGGCGGAAGCCGGTGATGAACGAGATACGACCTCTCCCGAGGCGATGCGCCGCAATATTGAAAAGATTTTGACCGGTAACGTCCTGTCCCGCCCCTCCCGGCGACGCCTCACTTATTGGATGCGCAATGCCCCACTGACATCCTCCCTGATACAATCCGGGCTGGGGCGCAAGGCGGATGTCTATGACAAATCCGGCGCGGGCGCACATGGCACGCGCGGCGATATTGGTCTTGTCAATCTCCGTGACGGCACGATGATGTCGGTCGCCATATATCTCACAGGCACGACGCTGAGTCGCCGGGCGCAGGATCGCCTCATCGCGGAAATCACACGCCGTATTGTCCGACAGTTTTTTCCGACTTAAGGGGATGCACCCTGACTGTGCGGCGTCGTTCCGGGTCTCGTCGCCCTCTCCAGTGCCTCTTCCGGTCTAAAGCCCTCGTTAAACCGCGTGACATCATGTAGGATTGGCGCCGTCTCAGGCTGATACGCTCCATATGCCGGTCGGTCGACATCGTTTGACGACCCTGGCCGGTGCAGGCAGTAAAGGTTTTACCATGTCCCTTTTGCAATCCATCCGAACCGTCATCGCCCCCCCTCACAAGGCGGCGACTCCTTTCCTCGCTTTGACGGGGCTTCTCACCCTGATCGGCCGCGCCACGCCATGGCGGGCGACGCGTTGGGTCGGGCATGTCGGGCTGGCGGGACTTGCCTTCTGCCTCTATTTTTTCCGCGACCCGAAACGTGTTTCCCCCGTCCGCGCCAACCTGGCTCTCGCGCCGGCGGATGGTCATATCACATCGGTGGAACTGGCCACCCCACCGGCAGCATTGGATATGGGGGATCAGCCTGTCTGGCGCGTCGCCACGTTTCTTTCCGTACTGGATGTGCATATCAACCGGATGCCGTCAAAGGGGGTCGTCACGCGCGTCGCCTATCATGAAGGGCAATTCATCAATGCCAGTCTCGATAAAGCCTCAGATCTCAATGAGCGGAATGAAGTCCGCCTGACGCTGGATGACGGGCGCCATATGGCCATCGTCCAAATTGCCGGCCTCATCGCCCGCAGGATCGTCTGCTACGCGGAAGAGGGCAGCACTTATGAGCCGGGTGAACGCTTCGGGCTGATCCGTTTCGGCTCTCGCACCGATCTTTACCTGCCGCACGGCGTTACGCCTCTGGTCAGTGTCGGTCAGAAAATGGTCGGCGGCGAGACGGTGATTGCAGAACTTTAATATCGCGAACATGCCACATAACCGAGCCAGAAAGCGGCGCCTAAGACGCCTCAACCCCCTTCGTGTGCGACGCCCCCGCGTGCGGGGCCTGTCCTTTAACCGGCTGATCCCGAATATTCTGACGATGCTCGGCCTGTGTGCCGGGTTGAGCGCCATTCGCTTTGGTATTGAAAGCCGGTTTGAGGAAGCGGCGATTGCCCTCCTGGTCGCCGCCTGTATTGACGGGCTCGACGGACGGATTGCGCGGCTTCTGCATGCGACATCGCATTTTGGCGCTGAATTTGACAGCCTGTCCGACTTCGTCTGTTTCGGTGTCGCACCCTCCCTGCTGCTTTTTCTGTGGACGCTGCAATGGGAGGGGGGGCGCTATGGCTTTATTCCCTGCATCCTTTTTACGGTTTGCATGGCGCTGCGCCTCGCGCGTTTTAATGCCAGCCTCGCTGATGATGACAAACCTGCTTATTCCGCGAATTACTTTACCGGTGTCCCGGCGCCTGCGGGGGCGCTGATTGTGCTCTTCCCGCTCTTTATGGGGTTGGAGGCGCGCCGCATTCAGTCAGAATGGCTCTTTACCTGCGCTCATCAGCCGCTTCTCTCCGCCATCATGTTGATGATGACCGCAGCTTTGCTGGTTTCCACGACGCCCGTCTGGTCGTTCAAGAACTTCAGGATACCATCACGGCATATTCTGCCGATCATGCTTGGGACGGTTCTTTACGCGACCTTCCTGATCTCTGACCCCTGGGCCGCCCTGGCCCTCGCCGCCCTCGTCTATCTGCTGATGATCCCGTTCAGCCGTCAAAGCTTCAAAAAGCTGAAGAGGGAGGCCGAGGCGCTCTCGGAGGAAGTCGAAGCGGTCACTTGACGCTGTCGGGAAAACGGGCCACCAGCGCGACGAGACTTAGTTTGCCGCCGCCTCTTCCAACCGTCGCACGGTTTTTTCCCGTCCGATAAAGGGCAGGATCGCCTTTAGTTCCGGCCCGTTTTCCTCTCCCGTCAAAGCGAGGCGAAGCGGCATGAAAAGCGATTTCCCGGCGCGGCCGGACGCCGCTTTCAGGGCTGAGACCCATATCTGCCAGACCGATTCATCCCATGCGCCGGTCGGCAGGACCGTGATGGCCTGGCTGAGGAAATCCGCCTCCGCCTTCAAAGCGGGCGGCGTGATGTCATCCTTGACGATCGACCACCAATGCGCCGCTTCAGGCAGAAGATCAATATTATGCCGGATGACGTCCCAGAAGGCCTCCGGCAGGTCGGAAGGCAGGCGGGACTTCACCGCCTCATAGGCGCGGCCCTGAAGCAGGCGACGATTAAGACCGAGCAACTGGCGCATGTCAAAACGCGCCGCCGCCCGGGAGATCGCGCTGATATCATAGGACCTGGCCGCCTCATCAAAATTCATCGGCTCAGGGTTCAGGGCACTGCCGATGCGGGAAAGGTAAGAAATAATCGCATCCGGCTCCACCCCATCCTGACGCAGGGATTTGAGGGAAAGGGAGTCAAACCTCTTGGATAATTTACCCCCGCCTTCATCCAACAGGAGCGGCAGGTGGGCAAAGGTAAAACGCGCTTTCGGCCCGGCCAAAGCCTCAATAATATCGAGCTGCACCCCCGTATTGGTGATGTGATCTTCACCACGAATGATGTGGGTCACGCCGAGTTCGAGGTCATCAACGACGGAAGCGAGGGTGTAAAGGATGGTGCCATCCGCCCGCACCAGCACGGGGTCGGAAATTGCGGTAAGTTTGACCTGGCATGCCCCCATGACGAGATCCTGCCAGGCGCGGTGCCCGTTTGTCAGGCGGAAGCGCCAGTGAGGCACTTTCCCGTTTGCTTCTGCCTTGGCGCGCTGTTCCGCCGTCAGGGACAGCATCGCGCGGTCATAAATCGGGGGCTTTCGGGCGCGGATGCGCGCCTCTCGCTTGGCGGCCAGTTCCTGTTCCGTCTCGAAGCAGGGATAAAGGCGTCCGCTCGCTTTCAGCGCTTCAATGGCGGCCTGATAGCGGTCAAGCCGGGCCGTCTGTCGGGCCGTTTCGTCCCAGGCAATTCCAAGCCAGGTGAGGTCCGTTTGAATGGCGTTTTCATATTCCGCTTTGGACCGGCCTGTATCCGTATCATCGATACGAAGAAGAAACTGCGCCGCGTGGTGCCGCGCATAAAGCGCATTGGCAATGGCAAGACGCGCATTGCCAACATGAAGATAACCTGTAGGACTGGGAGCAAAGCGGAGTTTCATGCGCTCTCTATGCCGCGCCGTGAGATAAATTTCCAGTCGTAAAAAGCTGGCAGAGATATTCCCCGTTAAACATATGTCGATGGCAGTGAGGTTATGTCATCGCGCCGCACGTGGCCTTGGCTGGCAATTACGGCATGAAGGATGATCTAACCTTCCCCTCCCGGGAAGAATTCTTCGTCATCCTCAATCAGGCGGCGCGGGTCCAGCGCACGCCAGTCGCGTTCCATCGGTGTGGCGGGGTTGGCGGCGAAATCATCAAGTTCATTGGCTGAGCGCCAACCATCATCACCCGCATCGACAACGACCGCATCTTCACCGAAACTATACCAGTTTTCAATAACATCCCGCGGCGACGCCCCGCGAACGCGCCCGCGTTCGATGCTGTCGCGCACATAAGCGCGCGCGAAGGCATTCGCATGCGCCAGATCCACAAATTTGGGAATGTTCTCGACAATATCATCTTCCGATGCACCGGAATGGTCCATGATGCGCACCGTCCAGCTTTGCGCCTCGGGCGCGTCGGGCTTGGTCATATTACTTGCTCTTCCTGAATTCCTGCCAGCGCGCCATCAAGTGCTCACGCCCTGATTTGACGCGTAACACGCCGTCATAAGCGACGATATCGGCCGTCGCGTAGGTTTCGTCCCATTTATGCGGCAGATAAGACCCTGTGCCGATAATATCTGCCGGGGCCCGCGCATCATGCATGGCGAGGCATTTTTCCACCCCGAAACCGGATGAGGCGACGATTTTGACTTGGGCACCCCCATGCGCATCCAGCACCTCACGCATCCGCCATAATGCCGCTGCGGAAACACCCGACCCGATCAGGTAACGCAGCTCCGCCTCTGAGCGGTAACGCCGTGTCACGCCGGGCACATGCTTCTCCAGTATCGCGTAGGATTTCTGCGTATCGAGCCCTTCAAGAAAGCGCCCGCCATGTGTGTCCAACCTGATGCTGAGATCCCCCTTTTCCGCCAGGCGCGGAAATCTCTGGCAAAGGGCGATGGTGTCCGTGACCTCCTGCGCGAAATAATCGACGAGGACGGTCATTTTTTCCTGCGGGTAGCGGTCATGATAGATTTCCGCCGCCCGGATGGTGCTGCCCGCATAACCGACCAGTGCGTGCGGCATCGTCCCCGCACCATGTGCCTGCCCGAACAGAAAAGCAGTCACGTCATTCGCGGAATTGACGAAACCGACAGCACCTTCCTGATTGGCCGCGCGGCTGCCGACCGCGGCGGCGTAAGCCATCATGATCTGCATTTCCGGCCCTGTGCAATGGCGTGCATCCATGGCGAGGAAGGGTGTCCGGGGCATCGACACGGCCATTTGATAGGCATTATGCGCCGCGACGCAGCAACTCCCCAATTTTTGCAGAAGAATCGTTTCCAGAGACGCTAATTGTGAGAAAGGACCGGTGAGGAACGCAATCGGCTCCCCGGCCCCGACCCACGCCCCTTCCCGGAAGGGCAACGCCACATCCACTTTGACGCCTTTCTCAGTCGTCACTTTTTCAAGACATTCCAGCATCGGCCCAAGGGCCGCGAGGACGGGGCGACGAATGAAAAAGGCGTATGTCACCTGCATATCGCCCTGGGCGACGACGATATTTTCCGTGCGGTTGAAATAAACGTCCGTCCAGCCTGGCACATCCGCCGCGGAGAGCGTCGCCCGCATGATCCTCCGGGTCGGCGCGTCGGCGCGTTCCATGACGCCACGCCAGATCGAGGCATGGCCGAAAAGTTTGGACGTGCTCAACCCGCTTGTTCCAGCGCCGGTGCGAAACAGCCTGTCAGTTCATTGGCGAGGAGGAAGGCCATTTCAAGCGACTGCTCCGCATTCAGTCGTGGATCGCAGAATGTTTCATAACGTCCTGCGAGATCCGCCTCTGTCAGACATTGCGCCCCCCCGACACATTCCGTGACATCCTGACCGGTCATCTCCAGATGCACGCCGCCGGGCCGAAGCCCCGCTTCCTGAAAGACCGAGAAAAACCCGATAACTTCATCCAGGATCGCTTCAAAAGAGCGTGTTTTGACCTTATCCGCCGTCGTGGTCGTATTGCCATGCATCGGGTCGCAGATCCATGTCACGGTGCGCCCTGTCTTCTGCACAGCCGCGAGGAGGGGCGGCAGATGCGTCCGCACTTTGCTGCGGCCCATACGGGAGATGAGGGTGATACGACCCGCCTCATCCTTCGGGTTGAGGATCTGCAAAAGCTTCTCCAGATCCTCAACGGTGGATGTCGGCCCGACCTTGATGCCGATCGGGTTGCTGACACCGCGGAGGAATTCAACATGCGCCCCCTCAGGCTGCCGCGTCCTGTCCCCGATCCAGAGAAAATGCGCTGAGCAATCGTACCATTTACCGGTCAGACTATCGACCCGCGTCAAAGCCTGCTCATAAGGTAAAAGAAGCGCTTCATGAGAGGTGTAGAATTCAGTCTCGTTAAATTGTGGCGCCGCGGCATCAAAGCCGCAAGCTGAGATAAATCCGAGCGCCTCGTCAATACGATTGGCGAGGTCGGCATAACGTTTGCCGGACGGCGAGCGCTGCACGAAGCCCAGATTCCACTTATGAACCTTGTTAAGATTGGCGTAACCGCCATTCGCGAAGGCACGGAGAAGATTCATTACCCCCACGGAATGGAAATAACCTGTTTCCATCCGTGCCGGGTCGGGAATACGCGCGGCTTCCGTAAAATCCGGCCCGTTGATGATGTCACCACGGTAACAGGGTAACGTGACGCCCTCACGCGTTTCCTCATCGGAGGAACGTGGCTTGGCATACTGCCCCGCCATGCGGCCGATTTTCACGACGGGCACGCGGGCCGCGAATGTCAGCACGACCGCCATTTGCAGGAGCACCCGGAAAGTGTCCCGAATGTTATCGGCCTGAAACTCCGCGAAGCTTTCAGCGCAATTTCCGCCTTGCAAGATAAAAGCCTCACCTTGTGCCGCCTTGGCAAGCTGGAGGCGCAGGCGCTCTGCCTCCCCCGCAAAGACGAGGGGCGGATATTTGCGAAGCCGGGCTTCAACGGCTTCAAGCGCTGCGTCATCGGGGTATCGCGGCATCTGACGCACGGGGAAAGAGCGCCAGCTTGCCGGCGTCCAGCGTTCAGGCGCGGTAGCGAAGCGATCCGGGTCCATCGGTTTCGATCTTTCCTAAAATTGAAATGCGTCGGCTCGATAGATAGGCAGGGGGCGCCGCGGAAACAACTGAAAAATCGGGGAAAGATGAAGCAAAATCGCGATTATGCCCTTTAATGTCGGCATTGCGAAAGGCGCCGCGCCAACGCGTCGGTTAAAATTTAAGAAATAATTAAGGTTTTCGTACTTGTGTTGCTCGCAAAGTTTCTCCAATTTCGGGACCCTCGGCGGCGTCCCATGACGCCAAATCACCTTGGAAAATTCCTCGCCTCAGGATATTGGATAGCTTCCCGAATGCAAGACGTGAGTATGAACCCGATGGCCGAAGCTGAGGTGAATGTCGTCCGCCATCAACCGGGCAGATTACCCCCTCACGTCGAAGCTGTGCGACCTCTCATTGAGCAGGCGGAGATTGTTTCTTTCGACGTTTTCGACACGCTTCTGGTGCGCCCGTTTGCGCGGCCGGTTGACGTCTTTACGCTGATGGAGCGGCAATCCGGCGTCAAGGGTTTTCACGATGCAAGGATCCTGGCTGAGCGCCTGGCGCGGGAGAAAAATCACGCCCGCAGCGGGTCGGCTGAAGTTACGATTGATGACATCTACCAGCAGATCAAACTTCCCGGCCTCGGCCAGACAAGCTTCCAGGCGCTGAAAGCGCTGGAACTCGCGACAGAGGGAGAAATTCTCAAGCGATCCCCCGCGATCGGCCCGATTTATGACCTTGCCAGATCCCTTGGTAAAAAGGTGATCGCAATTTCCGACATGTATCTGCCAGCATCGATGATTGCGTCCGTGCTGGCCAGAAACGGCTTAGCGGTCGATGAGATTTTTGTCTCCTGTGAACATCAGACGTCCAAGCATGAAAGCACGCTTTACGAAGTCGTCGCCCGGTCATGCGGCGTCGACACCACGCGCATCACGCATATTGGCGATAATTACAAGGCGGATTGTGAAGCCGCGCTGAAGGCGGGCGTCGTCGGCTATCATATCCCCTCAGTGCTGGATCAGCTTTTCCGGGACGGTCGGTTCAACCAGCCCGCTCTGCATAAGCTTTTCCAGGTGCAGAAACACGGCGCCGATACATCACATAATCTTTTTGCGTCCCTCTCCCTGGCTTTCATTGCGCAATTCCGCGTCCGTCATCCTGACGCGCCCATCGCACGCATTTTTGGGGCGATGTATGCCGGCCCCCTCGTGACAGGGTTTGCTGCCTGGCTTAACATGGTGATGCAGATTGATCAGGTCGCGCATGTGCGTCTTGCCACGCGGGACGGCTATATCACGAAGGAAGTCTGGGATATTCTTGGACTACCCGGCCGTGCCAGCGTCATGCAGAGTTCCCGCCGCCTCACGATGGTGCCCGCTTTTCACACAGCTTTTGAAAAAGAAATCGGCTCCGTCCTCAGCACAAGCTCGGCCTGCACGTTGCGTGAATGCGTCCAACGGCTTGGCATCGGAGAGGGAGAGGCCGAGTTACTCGATGCGCTTTCAATTCACACACCGCTTGACCGTGTCCTTGATACACCCGCAAAAATCTCTGCGGCCCTGATCGCGATGAAGGAATGCCGCCCGATCTGGCTTCGCATCGCCGCGCGGGAAATGAACGCCTATCAACGCTACCTGCAGGATGAAGGATTTGACCCGGCTCATGACGCCATGGCGGATTGCGGCTGGGCACTGACATCACAACGCCGGACAGAACTCATCCTCGGCAAAAAATTTCGCGGCTATTATGTTGGCACGCTTGAGCACGCTTATATGCATGAGGATATCCGGTCCTTTCTCTTCCATCACGGGCAGGATAGAAACTGGGTGCGCCTTGCTGAACGTGGCGTTGAACTGCTTGAACTGGCTTTTGCCTCCACGCACGCGCAGATCAGCCATTTTGAGGAAAGCGGGGACGGCGTGAGGCCGGTCTCGACGCAGCATCAGCGGCAATATGAAATCCTCATCGGCAATTTCGTGGCGCAGATGCAGGATGAAATCCGTCTTTTCGCGGCGCATTTCAAGCCATTTATCTCTCATATCACGCTGAATGAAATGCGCGATACGCTTCACGATCTCTTCAGCAGCCTCATCATGGCGCCCACAGACTATGAATATGAGGAGCTCGCTTTACTGCCGCATAGTCGTGAGCTTGGTGCCTCCGGATTTGCGACCATCGGAACATTCTGGTCCACGCAGAATGGCCACTATGCTGAAATGCAGCAGGCCACAGGCTGGCGCAGTTATGTGCGTTTAGGATTGATTTCCTTCCGTCAGGAGGGCCTGCGTCTGACATGGATGCGTGTCAAGCGCGTTCTGCGTCGTCGCCTGAAGCGATAATCCAGGTTACACCATCTTTCTCTGAATAAGCTTCACTTCACGACATCCCATCGAAGTGACGTCGCGTTTGGACTTATACAGGATGCCGGTTAGAGCGTCACCCGCGACCCTGTCACTTCGTGAAATCTTTTTAAAATCGGCCCCGTGAGGCCGCGAAGGGCTGTGCGCCCATGGCGCCACCTTAAAATGGCGGCCTGGTCATGCCCACCCCATGAAGATGCACCATGCGATGAGGCACGCGCTATGGTCGGTGTCGTGCGACGTTTTTCAATTTTTTATAAAATAAAATTTATCATCGCCTCAAAATATGGCCCTTTCACCACTTGTAAATTTTGATGTGATTTAACTTTTGATTGTTCGGCCCTGAGGTACAAAATGCCGCTCATTGAATTGGAAGTCGCTCTTTTTTTCCGCGCAAGGCCCGTCGGAGCATGAAAAATTTCAGCGTATAATCGAGAAAATTCCAACAAAAAGAAGGCTTTGTGTGAAAAAAATGAAAGCCCTGCTTTGCACTGGCCGCCTCGACAGTTTTTCCGGCTCTGAACTGGTTATTATTGAATTCGGGCAGGAATTACGGCGCCGACAATTTGTCGTTCATGTTTACGCCCACCACATCGCAGAATCGCTTGAAGCCAGTCTACTTAAGGCGGGCATTGTCGCGAAAAGCTGTGACGAGATTGACCTAGCTTCTTACGATTTGATTTATACACAGCAAAATGCCCTGTCGCTTTTGCTTGACGCGCAGGCGGTGGACCAACTCTGCAAAGTTGGTTTCCCCTACATTATATTCGCCCATCTCTCCCCCTATATTGAGATTGAAGCGCCCCTCTCCCGCCTGGAGAGTGAAATTGCCACACGCATCATCGTCAATAGCGAAGAGACTGGTAAGGCCCTGGCGGCATTCGGCGCTGCGTACCGGAAGGCAATTGTCGTTCCCAACCCGACGCAGGATGTTTACATCTCGCACACCCCGATCACCGCGATACGAAAAATCCTTATCGTCTCCAATCATTGCCCGGATGAGGTACTTGCGGCGCGTGACCTGTTGATCTCGGCAGGTTACCAGGTTGATCACTTGGGTGAAGGTGGCAATGTCGCAATGATGTGCCCGGAAATCCTCCATGATTGTGACGCCGTTATTACGATCGGAAAAACCGTGCAGATGGCCATTCTGGCCAATCGTCCCGTTTATTGTTACGATCATTTTGGTGGTCCAGGCTGGTTGACCGACCAGAATTACGAGGAAGCGGCCGCGCTTAATTTCTCCGGGCGGGATCAACCGGTTAAAAAGACGGCCGATGAGATTTTTGAAGATATCACCCGTTTCAAGCCGGATATTCCGCATTTTTACCGGAAGCAGAAACCGTTTTTGATCCGCTTCTGGGTTACGCTTCTTCTCCGCGATCTCAAATCCCATCGTCGGAAAATCCCGAAAAATCGCGATGACATGCAGTCACTTGCACGCGTGGATCGCTGCATGAGCATTGTTTGCGCACAAGCCTTCAATAACCACTTTCTGCTCCGTTATGTTCTGCCGAGAAAAATGCGTTTCATCGCGGATCGCGATAAATGGATACAGGATCGGGATGGGTGGATCCGTGAACGCGATGATCTGATCCGACAGCTACAGCTCCAGATTTATGAACGGGACCAACGGATATCGGAGAGGTACTCCCTTATCAGGGCGCTTCATGAAAGATTGAGAAGTCCCGCTTTGGTCAGGCGATGCCTTCGAAATTTCTCTCATCGTTTTGCGGCCAAACCTCGCTGCGCGGAAGATCATGACCCGATTGAACGCATCTGATTGCGGCGCGCCAGCATGCGTTTTTTGTTGAGTTTGTCGGCGCGGGGGGCGGTTGGCGACATTTTAAAAAATGCTGGACGACGACAGGATCCGTCACCTATTCTAAGGGACGGTTCACTTGCTGTGATGCAGGTTATTCTGCGCGGAAGTGCCCATAAATATTCATTCTCATAAATGGGGATTCGAGATGATGTTGCGCCTTTCCGCCGTGACCCTTGCGGCCTGCGGTTTACTGATGGCATCGGACGCGATGGCGGAAGCGCAGACTTCTGACGGCGGGACAAGCCGCAGCGGCACGTCGCGTTCCGGCTATCATTATCAGGGTAAAGGCGACACATTCCGCGCCCATGCCCATAAGCCCCCGCCGGGCTATCAGATCGCCCCATCGACAGAAATTGAACATGGCCCTGACCCGGATCACGACGCCAACATTCAGCGTGACCCGACAACTGGCGCCAATCTCTCAAATTTCGGAACGGCCTACGCCAATAGCAGCCCGACTGCACGCGGCCAGGTTGGCGACTCCACGGGTAATGGGTGGGTCGCACCACGCGGTAATTAGGCCCTCAGGGCATGATGGCTGAGCCACGCGCCTGCCTCTCTTCCATAAGGCGGCGCGGACGTCGCGACTTGACGTGACGCGCGATTATCTCGGTGCGGCATCGGGAAGTAAAGCCGCTGGAGTCAGGCGTTTTTCTGCGGCGTGCGGCGTGTTACCGTGCGCATCGTCACGATTTCCTCCGCCGTCGTCGGGTGGATGCCGATTGTGTGGTCGAAATCCGCTTTCCTCAGGCGGGCTGTCACCGCAATCGCAACAGCCTGAATGATCTCCGGTGCCGCGTCACCCATCATATGTGCGCCCACCACACGCTCATCACGTGTATCAACGACAAGCTTGATCAGAACCTGATCATCTCCCTTGAGAAGACTTTGCCGCATGGGTCGGAAGCGCGTCAGATAAACATCCACCGCCGCATCCTTCGCCGCCTCCTCTTCCGTCAAACCGACACTGGCGAGGGGTTGGCTGTAAAACACGGCCTTCGGTGTGGTCTCAAAGGCCCAGTGACGGTCGTGACCGCCAAAGATCCGATCCGCAAGGATATGGCCCTGCGCGATGGCGACGGGCGTGAGATTGATTTGATCTGTCACATCGCCAATGGCGTAAATATCCGGGACGGACGTGGCCATCGATGCATTTGTCACGACGCGCCCCTCCTGGCACGTCACGCCGATCGCAGCAAGATTCAGGCCGTCGATCGCCGGATGCCGGCCCGTCGCAAAAAACACGCAATCGCTTACCAGCTTTTCACCTTGATCAAGCGTCGTGGCCAGCGTTCCGTCCGACAGGCGGTCAATCCGCTTTGGTGAAGTGCCGGATTTCAAGGTGATACCGTGGCGGGTCATGGCCTCGGTGAGATGCGTGCGCAGATCATCATCAAACCCACGGAGCGGACGCTCACCCCGGAACACCATCGTAACATCACTGCCCAATCGTGAAAAAATTCCGGCAAATTCAACGCCGATATAACCGCCTCCGATGATCACGATTTTTCCGGGACGTTCCGGCAGGTAAAAAGCATCATCGGAAACGATGCCCAGTTCAGCCCCGTCAATTTTCGGTCGTGAGGGCGCCCCGCCCACAGCGATGACGATTTTGCGCGCCCGGATGCGTTGCTTCCCGGCAGACGGATCAAGCGCGGAAGGTGAGATTTCCACCTCATGCCGCGACAGAAAAGCGGCTGTGCCTTTAAACAGGGTGACACCTGCTTTCTCAAGCATGGTGGTGTAGACATTATTCAGGCGGGCGATTTCTTCATTTTTTGCGGAGATCAACCGCGCCCAAACATGCCGCCATGCTGCGCCCTCCCACCCGAAGGACTGCGATTCAGGCCCCATTGCGGCGTAATCCGCGGCATAGACCATCAGCTTCTTCGGGACACAGCCAATATTGACGCACGTGCCGCCCCAATGGCGCGCTTCCACAATCGCCACTTTCGCCCCATGCTGGGCTGCGATGCGCGCACAACGCACCCCGCCTGAGCCCGCACCAATAACGAGGAGATCAAATTCTGCTGCCATGGCGGACACCTCCATCGCTCCCGTACCCACCTGACGCAGGGTCAGCGCTCCGCGAACGCCTTTTCAACAACGTAGGAGCCCTGGTGGCTCATATTGCCTTCCTCAAAACCCATCGAGATCAGAAGTTTCTCTGTATCTGCCAGCATCTCCGGTGAACCGCAGATCATCACCCGGTCATGCTCCGGATCAAGTGGCGGGAGATCGAGATCTTTGAAGATCTTGCCAGACTGAATCAAGGTCGTGATCCGATCGCGCACTTCGAAATCCTCGCGCGTCACGGCCGGGTAATATTTGAGCTGCCCGGTCACATAATCACCCAGAAATTCATGCTGCGGCAGGTCATGGCGGATGAGATTCATATAAGCCAGTTCCGCAGAGACACGCACAGTGTGGCTCAGCACAACATGCTCGTAGCGTTCATAGCATTCCGGATCTTCAATCAGGCTCATAAAGGGCGCCAGGCCCGTACCGGTTGAAAGGAAATAGAGGTTGCGGCCCAGTTTGAGATTATCCAGCAATAATGTCCCCACCGGCTTGCGCCCGACGAGTACCGTATCCCCGACTTTCACGTGGCGCAGGCGCGAGGTAAGCGGGCCGTCCTCAACCGCGATGGAGAGGAATTCAAGATGCTCCTCATAATTAGCTGAGGCAATTGAGTAAGCGCGCAGGAGCGGTTTGCCGTCCACCTCAATCCCGATCATGGTGAACTGACCGTTCTCGAACCGTAAGCCGGGGTCGCGCGTGCAGGTGAAAGTAAAGAGGCGGTCCGTCCAATGGTGCACTGACAGAACTTCACATGCGTGAAGATGGCTGTATTCCTTCGAAGGTGGTGCAAGGCGATAGTGACCGGGATGCCCTTCAACCGGTAATAAACCGCTTAGAGGTTCAGAAATTGTCGGCATCGGAAGAGACTCTGGGACGAACATCGCGGCAAATTTCTCCGTTAAGTGCGCATATCAAGAAACGCCTGGTGCGGCATATACTGCACTATCACTAAAACATCTCTTAAGAGAGGGGAACCCTCGACTTCGCCCGTCACGCGGCGACACCCGCACTATATACATGATTTTGCAGCAGATTGCGGGTATCACAACCTCTGATCCTTTTTCAATTGCGTAACCCTGCGTAAATCCTCACAACAGAAGATATGGATATAATCTGCTCTCCGGCACAACGTGCACTTGCTTCCGCCACGCAATCGACCGGTCTTGAACCCTCCGCCAAGGAAATGCCACGCGCCCTACGCCTGGTTGCGCGCGCTCTGACGCCCGGTGACGATAAAATCACCGACGCGGCCTGGCGGGATATATTATGCACGATCCGCCGGAAGAACTGGGCGTCCCGGATGATGCATCTCGCCCGGCAGGCGCATGAACCTTGGATTTCCAAGGAGGATATGATTGAAGCCGCGGGGCGCATTGATCACCCGGAGGCGGGTGATGAGTTGCTCCGTCATCATCTCGACATCGTGATTGCTGATCGGTTCCGTGAGATTTCGCACGTGCCGGGCGATGTCTTCGCGGCGGTCAAAGCGGACCTGTCAGATAGCGGGCAGTTCCTCTCCGGTCAGCAGGTGGACCACCTCGCGCGTCGCATCGCCGAGATCTTCGGCGTGCAAGACTTCGCCTTTGAGTCGGAGCTGATCGCGCAGGAGCAGGCTCAGGCGGCGCGGGAGGAGGAAATCCGCCGGAAAGCCGCGCAGAGACAACAGCGTGAGATCGAGAAGTTACGCCGATGGGAGGCCAGCCTCGTCGGGTTTGATCAGGTCCCTGCCCTTTTACATTGCTCGCGGCAGGAAGCTTTGCGCTGGGTTGCTGAAAATCGCCTTCCCATTGCGCGGCGCACGACACAATCTGACGGGATTGAGCGCTTCGAATTCGACCCCGATATGTTGCGCAAATTGCGCCACCAACTGGGGCGATGGCGGTCTCGCCAGGATGACGCACCGCGACGCCCCGACGCCCCCGCGGTTGGCGCCAAAATCGGTAATGCCGTCATTGCGCGTGTGGCGGCGCTGGACCGCTATGCCGGGCATTTCAAAACGGCACGCGCCTTGAAGCGTCGCCTGGTGCTGATCACCGGGCCGACCAATTCCGGCAAGTCCCACGCGGCGCTCGATGCCCTTGCCGAGGCTGAAAGCGGCCTCGCCCTCGCCCCGCTGCGCTTGCTCGCGCATGAATTCAAGGAGGCGCTCGGGAAACGCGGCGTGGCCGCCTCGCTGATGACGGGGGAGGAACGCATCCTCGTCCCTGATTCGCGTCATATTGCGGCAACTGTGGAGATGTGTCCTTTTTATACGCCGGTCGACGTCGCCATCATTGACGAAGCCCAGATGTTGACGGATCCGGACCGGGGCGCGGCATGGACGGCGGCCATTATGGGCGTGCCGGCGCGCACCGTCTATATTCTCGGCGCGCCGGACTGCATCCCGCTGATTCGGCGGATCGCCACATTATGCAATGACCCGCTGGATGAAGTCTCTCTGGAGCGCAAAAGCCCCCTCCGCGCCGCGAATGGCCCGACACGGCTTGACCAATTGGGCCGCAGCGACGCGGTAATCGCTTTTTCCCGTCGCGACGTGCTTGACCTGCGAGCTGAATTGATGGCGCGGGGGCGGCGTGTGGCCGTCGTCTATGGCGCGCTCAGCCCGGAAGTGCGCCGGGCGGAAGCGGCGCGCTTTAATCGGGGTGAGGCGGATATTCTCGTCGCCACCGATGCGATTGGGATGGGCCTGAATCTCTCCATCCGGCGCGTGATTTTCAGCGCGTTGAAAAAATATGACGGTCGGCAGTCCCGAGACCTCCTTCCGCAGGAAGTCAAACAGATTGGCGGGCGCGCGGGGCGTTACGGCCATCATGAGGATGGGATTGTGGGCGTGCTGGCCGGTGCGGGCAATATCCATATGATCGACCGCATGTTGAAGGCCCCGCCCGAACCCATGGTAGAACTGCGCCCCCTCGTGCAGCCCGACATGGATATCGTGCGCGCCGTCGCGGATGAGGTGGGTTCAGAGAGTCTCTATGGTGTGTTGACGCGCATTAAACGCGCGGTTCTGCGCGCGGATGACCCGAATTACCGTCTCGCCGATATGGAACAACCGATGGAAATCGCGGCGGCACTTGAGGGCGTCGAGGGCCTCGAACTATCCCAACGTTGGACATATGCCATGTGCCCGATTGATGAGCGGGATAATGGCATCACGCGACTCGTCTCCTGGGCGGCTGAACATGCAGCGGGTCGCGCCGTCCCGCCCCCCGGAACCGGCCGATTGACGCCGCCCGCCAAAGCAGGGCGTGAGGAGCTGGAACGGGCCGAAAAGCGGCATAAACGCCTCGTGGCCTGGCGGTGGCTTTCGATCCGCTTCCTGGAATTTTATCGTGAGACGGATCGCGCTGCGGAACATACGGAAGCACTGAATGACTGGATCGAGTCGGTTCTGCGGCAGCAGAGCCACCGGCGCGAGTCCGTGCGCCAGTATGACGGGCCAGGCACGCGTCATCGCCGGGCGGGCAAACCATCTTCCCGCCCCAGCCTCCATCGGACGCGACGCCGTGATTAAACCCTCGGGCGTTGCGGCGATGATTCGGAGCGGTCCTTAATCAATCAACAAGGCTGAGGTAAAGCGACCCGCCATGGATGGTGTTTGCCGTAACGTTGGGAGAGTTGCGGCATATTTGCGGGGGCGCGTCGCTCACGTCAGGCGCGTCACGCCGCCCATATAAGGATGTAAAACCTCCGGTATCTCAACGGAGCCATCCTCATTCTGGTAATTTTCAAGCACCGCAATCAAAGTCCGCCCGACAGCGAGGCCCGACCCGTTGAGGGTGTGAACATGCTCCGGCCCTTTCTCCGCACGATAGCGCGCATTCATCCGGCGTGCCTGAAAGTCGCGCGTGTTTGAGCAGGAGGAGATCTCACGCCACGCATTCTGCCCCGGCAGCCAGCCTTCCAGATCATAGGTTTTCGCCGCCCCGAAACCTGTATCTCCGGCGCAGAGCAGCACGCGGCGATAAGGTATCCCAAGCCGCTCCAATATTGTCTCCGCGCAACGAGTCATGCGTTCATGCTCTGCCGCGCTCTCCTCCGGCAGGGTGACGGAAACAAGCTCAACCTTTGTGAATTGATGTTGGCGTAACATGCCGCGCACGTCACGCCCTGCAGAACCAGCTTCAGACCGGAAACAGGGTGATAAAGCGACCATCCGCAAGGGCAATTGATCGCGATCAATTATTTCGCCTGCCACGCTGGCCGTCAGAGGCACCTCCGCTGTCGGGATCAACCAGCGTCCATCCTCCGTGCGGAAGGAATCCTCCGCGAATTTCGGCAATTTATCCGTGCCATACATGGCGGCATCATTCACCAGAAGAGGAACCGACATTTCCTGATAACCGCCATGCGTCACATGCATATCGAGCATGAACTGACCCAGCGCACGCTCAAGCCGCGCCAATGCACCGCGCAGAACGGTGAAACGCGCCCCCGCAAGTTTCGCGGCGGTGGGGAAATCCATGGCGGCAAGTTTTTCCCCCAGCTCGAAATGCTGGAGGGGCGTGAACGCAAAGGCGCGCACCGCGCCCACTTGCTTTACGACGACATTATCCGTTTCATCCTGACCTTCAGGGACGGAGGCATCCAGAATGTTGGGCAGATTTTCCAGCAATGCGGTGACGCGGCGGTTGGCCGCCTCCGCGCGTGCTTCCAACGCCGCCATCTCATCACGCAATTGCGTGGCTTCCGCCTCCAACGCCGTACTATCCTGCCCCTGGCGTTTCGCCTGGCCGATGTCACGCGCCAGGTTCTTCCGGCGGTTCTGGTGCGCTTGAAGAGCGGTCAGCGCGTCGCGGCGCACTTTATCCTCAGCCAGGATTTCCGCGGATTGGGGTGGGAGGCCGCGCCGTTTGAGGGCTGCATCAAATGCGTCCGGCTCGCTCCGCAGGGCACGCAGATCATGCATAATTGAACCTCTTATCAGTCTTCAGAAAGATGGGGCGCGCGCTGCGGTGCAACCCATCGCGCAGTGATGATTGAGACCTCATAAAGCAAGATGAGCGGCACGGCGAGACCAATCTGCGTAATCACGTCCGGCGGTGCAAGGATGGCAGCGATGACGAAGGCCGCAACAATGGCATATCGTCGGAAACGCCTTAGGTCTTTGTAGGAGATGATCCCGACACGCGCGAGCAGGGTCAGCACGACGGGCAGTTCAAAAGCGACGCCGAAAGCCAGCACCAATTTCATGACGAGGGAAAGATATTCCGAGACTTTGGCCTGTAATTCCACATGCATACCGCCATATCCAGCCGGATTCGTCTGGAATGACAGGAAGAACTTCCACGCAACGGGGAAGATGATGAAATAGGCCAGCGCGGCACCGAGAATAAACAGAAAAGGCGTCGCGAGGAGGAAAGGCAGGAAGGCCCGTTTTTCATTACGATAAAGGCCGGGCGCAATAAATATCCACGCCTGCACCGCAATCATCGGGAATGAGAGAAACAACCCGCCAAACACAGCAACCCGCACATAGGTGAAAAACGCCTCCGGCAAGGCTGTGTAGATCAGGTGCAGCGCCTCCCCCTTTTGCGCCATGACCGTTTCAAGCGGGCGCGCGAGGAAGAAATAAATCGTCTCGGCATAGTGATAACAGAAAAAGAACGCGACAACGAACGTCCCCAGGGACCAGAGCAGCCGACGACGCAACTCAATGAGATGGTCCAGAAGCGGCATGGCCCTGTCATGCATCGTCGTGTGATCCTGATCCGTCATCCACCTCTGCCCTTTTTGTGGCCTTTGACTGATGTTCTGCCATTTAGGCTTGTCAGCACTGCGGCCCCGTTGCGTGACATACTACATATGGCGCGCCGGCGCGACGAGATCATGACATCAAAAATGCGGGTGGGGTCGCCAATGACGGATTGTGATCGCGACGGTTTCGGGGCCTATTTATTGCGTGGGCGCGAAAGGGATTCAAACATCCAGCCGACTTTTCGCAGGCTTTCCGCCTGAGTCCAGACTGACGCGCCGACCACCATGCATGACACGGACAGGCGGCAGGTAACGCGGTGCCATTTTATCCCGGCTTTCCCGCGCGATGCGCTGCGCGGTGGCGGGCGGCAGGCTGGCCGGTATATCGCCGATGGGAAAGGCGCGCTCTCCCGGCGCTGATATGTCTGACAAAGGTGCTGTCCGCGTCACCTCGGGCGCAACTTCCTGATGATTGCGTTCCGTAGGGCGATGCGATGGGGAGGAAAGTGATGGCGGGGGCGGCGTCACGTCGATTCCGTCGCGCAAAGTGTGGTCCGGGTCGATGTTTTTGAGGAGGCGATCACGGATTTTCGTGGGGTGCAGATCCTTCAAGGACGATGTGGCCTCGTCAAGATCCGCCTCTTTCACGAAATCATCCACATGCGTCTGAAATTCGCTGGCCATGCGGCGGATCGCCTTGACGGCGCGACTGACGGAGCGGATCGCGACGGGCAGATCCTTCGGCCCGATAAAAATCAGGGCGATGATGACGACAACCGCAACTTCGGACCAACTGAAATCGAACATGATGTGCCCTGCCTCAGGAAGTCGCGACCGGCGCGACATCTTCCGCGTCATCTTCTGGCACATTCAGCAAATCAGGGTCCAGTATCAACTCCTCCCGCCGCGGGAGGGCGGAGAGATTTTCGAGCCCGAATTTGGCGAGGAAACGCGCTGTGGTCGCCCAGAGAACAGGGCGGCCGGGCACGTCCTTTCGACCAGACGGGGCGATGAGGCGCTCTTCAATCAGCGCGTCAAACACGGCCTGACTCAGGGAAACCCCACGAATTGTCTCAATATCCCCACGCGTGCAGGGTTGATGATAAGCGATGATGGCCAGGGTTTCCATCGCGGCGCGCGTCAGACGCCGGGGCTTTTCAATGACGCGGGTCAGTGCCGCCGCATATTCCGGCCGCGTGCGGAAATGCCAGGATTGGCCGAGCTTCTGCAATGTGACGGCCCGGGATTGATATTCCTGCGCCAATTGCTCAAGCAATTGCGGCACGAGGCTGGGTTCAAATCCTGATCGCCCAAGGACGTCGCGCATGGCGGCCTCCGTCACCGGCTCCCGGCTCGCGAAAATCAGCCCTTCCAGCAAATGCAGCGCCATCATGACGATATCTCCCCCGTGACAGACGGACCGAATTTTATCGGCGCGAAGGGTTCTGACTGCTCTAACTGCAAACTGCCTGTCTTTGCCAGTTCAAGGCAGGCCGTCAGCGCCCCGGCAAAAGCAGCTTTGAAGGCGAAGGGTGTCTCCAGCGCCTGCGCGCGGAAAATCTCCTCAAGGGCGCGCCAGTTGCCGCGCTTTGTCGTATTCAAAAGGCGCTGCAACGCCGAAATAGCCTCCCCGATCGTCCAGAATTGCGCAAGTTTGGGCGTGTAGATTTTTTTACGGTGACGACGGCGATGCAGGCTGAGATAAGCGCTGATCAGAACCGGCAGATCGGTCGCCAGGCCGGAGCGGTCAATGACAGTCAAGCATTCCTCCTCTCCCCGCGCAAAAACGACTTCATCCAGAACGGGCCGCCCTGACAGCCACGCGGCGGCACAGCGCACCTGCTGCAAAGCCGCCAGCCGGTCCTGCAACTGCCCGGTCGCTTCCTGCACATCCTGCAACGCGTCATCCTGCGGCAGAAGCAGCTTGGATTTCAGCCAGGTCAGCCATGCCGCCATCACCAGCCAATCCGCTTCCAACTCAATGCGAACCTGACGGGCATGTTCCATGAAAGCGAGATATTGCTTGACCAGCGTCAGGATCGAAAGCTGGCTGAGATCAAATTTCTGCGCGCGCGCGAGGTCGTAAAGGAGATCAAGCGGCCCTTCAAAACCGTCCAGCGCCAGCCATGGCTTTTCCGCCCCATTCGGCGTTATTTCCGGCAAATTCTCGGCGCGGGCGGGCGTCGGCTCAAACATTTTTCACCGTTGGACGGCGTAACAGGGCAATTTGCGCCCTTTCACGACGCGACATGCCGCCGTCGCATGCGCGAAAGAGGGATAGCCGCCCACCCAGATGCGGTAGAGCATCTGCCCACGGATGAGTTTCGGCACGATATAAACGGGTTTGCGGGAAAGCTGCCCTTCCATCCGGCGGGTAATGCGCGTCCATTCACGCTGCGCCTTAACCGCCTGATTAAAAGCGCCGAGCTGAATATAGGATGAACTGGCGGGCGGTGAAGCGGAAAGCACCGCTTTGCGCACGGGCAGGTTGGCGCTGGCATCCGTTGGCGCAGGCGGCGCGGCCTGAACCGCGCGATCCGGCTCCGGCGCGGGCGTTGGCTGCGTTTTGACCGGCGCCGTGACTGCCGGGGCCTGCGCCGGTGCGTCCTGCGGCTTGTCCGTTGGCGTATTTGCGGGTGAGGTCTCCTTAACCGGTGGCGTATCGTTTGTCTCAGCGGGGTCAGGCTGCGACGCTGCATAGCGCGCGGCTAAAGCGGCCAGTTTCGGTTGTTCCGGTCCCGGCGCCAGATGAGCCCTGCCCGTGCCCGCCATGCCCAGGTCAGCGGGAATCCCGCTCAAAACGTGCATACCACCAGGGTCCAGCGGTTTTTCCCGCACCGGGACGGGCGGCGGGGCAATGATAGCGATCTCCCCGCGATGGCCATCCAGCAGGGAGCGCACACCGACAATCAAGGCGAGAATGGCGCCGATCCCACCAGCGCCATAGACCAGCATGCGGGTCATTTTATCAGATTGCGCGAAAGCCGTGACTTTTTGACGCCCCATCGCCATGTCACGCCGCTGATCCGCCGCGCGGGGATTGCGGCGGCGTGACAAATCTTCCTCCGGCATGGAGGGCGCGCGGGACAGGCGGGCGATCAACCGGGCGACGCGGCCCGAAGGCTCTGATGCCGGGCTTTCCGCCTGCACTTGTTTGACACGCCTTCTGAGGCGGGCGGGAGGTGGGTCCGCATCCACGGAGACGACGCCAAGGCGCTCACGCCTATGAGAAAGAGAGGCGGCAGACCGATCGGCGTGAGATGGATCTTCCTGCCAGCCTTGGTCGGGAAAATCATCCTGAGATGTCTGGCGCGGGTCCTGCCCGGCTACGTCATATCCCTCCGGTGCGACATGCCCCGGCCGATCGTCATTCTGCATCACATCTCCTCGACGGGGGTCACACCCAGGATATCGAGGCCACAACGCAGCACATTGGCGACGGCGGCCACAAGCGCCAGTTTTGCGAGAGAGGCTTCTTTCTCATCTTCCCGCAGAAAGCGCAGCGTGGTGTCTTCCCGACCCTTATTCCACAAAGCGTGGAAGTCTGCCGCAAGTTCACCGCAATAATAGGCGATGCGATGCGGCTCCCGCGCCAGGGCGGCGCCCTCAACTGTACGCGGGAAACTGGCCATGCGGCGAATGACGGCAAGTTCAGCGGCAGATGCGATGGTATGAAGCTGAGGGGCATCACCCGCCAAAGCTGCATCCACGTCTCCACCAAACATATCGCGCGCCGCCCTGATAACGGAGCAGCAGCGCGCATGGGCATATTGAACGTAGAAGACCGGGTTGTCGCGCGTCTGAGCAATCACGAGGTCCAGGTCGAAATCCATCTGCGCATCGGCCTTACGCGTCAGCATGGTGAAGCGGACGGCATCCTTGCCCACTTCATCGAGGAGATCACGCAATGTGACGAAAGTGCCCGCGCGCTTGGACATGCGCACCGGCACGCCCGCTTTTAAGATCCGGACGATCTGGCAGATCACCACTTCAAAAGCTGTATGTCCGTCCGTCAAAGCCTGCACCGCGGCGCGCATGCGGGAGACGTAACCGCCGTGATCCGCACCCAGCACATCAATCAGCAAATCGGCCTGGCTGGCTTTCTGGCTGTGATAGCCTACATCATTGGCGAAATAAGTGTTTTCCCCGTTCGACTTCTTAAGGGCGCGATCAACATCATCGCCAAAGGACGTGGATCGGAAGAGGGTTTGCGGCCGCGGCTCCCAGTCATCCGGGGTTTTTCCTTTCGGGGGCTCAAGGACGCCTTCATAAATCAGGCCTTTCCCCTCAAGGCTTTTGATGGCGCGATCCACCTCTCCCCCGGCATAAACATCCGCTTCGCTTGAAAAAACATCATGCGAGATGCCTAGAGCTTCGAGATCAGCGCGGATCTGCGACATCATGGCGTCGAGCGCGGCGCGGCGCACCGTTTCGAACCATTGTTCCGTCGGTGCGGGGGTTTTCTCAGGGGTGGCGAGGATCGCGCCATATTTTTCAGCCAGCGCGTCGGCGACGGGCAGAAGATAATCACCCATATATTGCAGCCCGGTCGGCGTCATGGCCGCGAAAGCGTCTTCCGTGAGGGATGTCCCGATTTTTTGCAGGTAGCGCCAATAGACCACCCAACTTAATGCCGTCACCTGCGCCCCGGCATCATTGATGTAATATTCTTTCAGGACAGAATATCCGGCCTTCTGAAGCAGTCGGGCGAGCGCATCGCCAACGACGGCGCCGCGGCAATGCCCCACATGCATCGGGCCGGTCGGGTTGGCAGAAACATATTCCACATTGACGCGCTTACCGCCGCCAATGGCGCTTTCCCCATAAGCCGCACCCTGAAGCAGGATATCCGGGAGCAGATTCTGATAAATCCCGGGGGAAAGGGTGATGTTGACGAAACCCGGCCCCGCAGCCTCGGCCGAAGCAATCCCTTCCTGCTGCTGAAGCCTTTCCGCCAGAGACGCCGCGATCTCCTGCGGTTTGCGCCGGGCCGGTTTTGCGGCCAGCAACGCGCCGTTTGTCGCCATGTCGCCATGGAGTGGGTCTTTCGTCGGGGTCAGTTCCACGCGGTCCAGTATGTCATCCGGCAGATCAGGCACGATATCGCGCAAGGTCTGCCGCACCACCTGCTGATATTGCTTGAACAGACAATTTTGCGCACCTGAAACGTGATCGACCATGAATCCTGACTTCTCTTAACTGTAAAATGAACGCTTCAACCTAATACCGATAGTTCCGTCAGACGTCGATGCTCCTGCATGGCGAAACGATCGGTCATGCCTGCGATATAATCCGCCACGACGCGCCTGCGGTCACGCACGGATGCGGCCATGTCGGCAGAGCGTCGCCACGCATCCGGCAGGAGGGCGTCATCCTCCGCCAGCACATTAAAGAGGTCGGTCGTCACCATGCGGGCCTTGCGCGTCATGCGCTTCACCTTCCAATGTCGGTAAAGCCTGTCCATCAGAAAGCGCCGAATCTGATGATTGGCGGCGCGGATGTCCGCGCTGAAACCAATGACCGGCCGGTCGGCCGCGCGGACGTCATCGGCGGTCTGCGGGTTGAGCGCCTCAAGATTTTGACGGGATTGCCGCGTCAGATCTGTCACAAGCACGCCGATAATCTGGCGGACCATTTCATGCCGGATACGGCTTTTCCGGCTTGTCGCATCCTGCGGGACGACCGCCCGCGCAGCCTGCAACGCCCCGCCGATCACCGGCAGATTTTCAAGATCCTCGAAGCAGATCAGCCCGGATTTCAGTCCGTCATCCAGATCATGCCCATGATAGGCAATATCATCGCTCATGGCGGCAATCTGCGCCTCGGCGGACGCGTAACTTTCGAGATTAAGCTGATGGAGGCGGTCATAATCGGCCAGATAGCGGGTGGGTTTTCGGACCGGGCCATTATGTTTGGCCAGCCCCTCAAGCGTTTCCCAGGTCAGATTCAACCCGTCAAAACCATGATATCGGTGCTCCAGCTTCGTGACCAGACGCATGGACTGGGTATTGTGGTCAAACCCGCCTTCATCCTCCAGGCATTTCCGCAGCGCATCCTCACCCGCATGTCCGAAAGGCGTGTGCCCCATATCATGCGCCAGGGCCAGCGCCTCAGTGAGATCTTCATTCACGCGGAGCTGGCGCGCAATGGCGCGGGCGATCTGGGCGACCTCGAGAGAATGTGTCAGTCGGGTGCGGAAAAAATCGCCTTCATGGTTGATGAAGACCTGCGTCTTATATTGCAGCCGCCGAAACCCATCTGAATGCAGCACACGGTCCCGATCACGCTGCCAGGGCGTTCTGGATGGCGAGTCCGCTTCCGGATGCAGGCGCCCGCGCGCCGTCTCAGGGCGGACGGCATAGCAGGCAATATCAGGCAGCGTCATGGCAGCTCTCCAGGTGATCCTTGAGATTAGCGGTTTACCGATTATATTGACCCATTATGACGATAAATTCAGCCCCGCAAAACCCCGCCCCTGAAAGCCCCGCTTTTTCCGTCTCGGAAGATGCGGCTCGTCGCATCGGGGAAATCCTCACGGAACAGAGCGCACCCTCCGGCACGTCCCTGCGCGTTGCGGTGGATGCCGGTGGGTGTAATGGGTTTCAATATCGGTTTAAACTTGATGACACGCGCCATGAGGATGACATTGTGATTGAGCAGGGCGGCGTTTCAGTCATCGTCGATGAGACGAGTATGAGCCTTCTCGCCGGGGCACGGCTTGAATGGGTGGATAAATTGATGGGCGCGCATTTCGCGGTGAGCAATCCCAATGCAGCCTCCTCCTGCGGGTGTGGCTCCAGCTTCTCCCTCGATTAAAGACCCCCATTGACCGGGGAATGAAAAAAAATAAGAGGGGCAGAATTTGAAAATCACGAGCTGGAACGTCAATTCCGTGCGTCAGAGGGGCACAGCCGTCACGGAATGGCTGGCGGCGCATCAGCCGGACGCGCTTTGCCTGCAAGAGCTGAAATGTCAGGATGAGCAATTCCCTGCCATATTGAAGGAAGGCGACTATCATTGCACCGTCATGGGGCAGAAAGCTTATAATGGTGTCGCCATCCTGACGCGCCAGAAGCCGGAGGCGACCTCACTGGGTCTCGACGGTTTCGATTATGAAGAAGCCCGCTATCTGGAAGTCGTCATCGGCGATATCTGCATCGGCAATCTCTATCTACCAAATGGCAATTCCGGAGGCCCCGCCGGATTTCAGAAAAAATTGGACTTCTTTACGGCCCTGACGCAGCGCGCACATCAAAAACTTATTGCCGGGCAGGCATTCATTTTCCTCGGTGATTATAATATCTGCCCGACCGATTTTGATTTTGCCCCGGGCGCGCTGGACCCGCATGATGCCCTCATCCGACCGGAAAGCCGCGCGGCGTGGCGACGCCTCCTCCATCTTGGACTGACAGATGCCATGCGCGTCCTGCACCCGCATCACCCCTGCTATACTTACTGGGATTATCAGGCCGGTGCCCTGCCACGAAATCGCGGATTACGGATTGATCACGCCCTGCTCTCCCCTTTTATGGCGGACAGGCTCCAGGCGGCGACGGTTGATCGTGCCGAGCGTGAGAAAGACCGGGCGTCAGATCACGCGCCGGTCACGTTCAGTTTCCTTCCGGCGCGTTGAACCGCGCCGGCCACCTTCAGGAAATGATTTTGGGTTTTGATGGCAGGGGCGCCAGGGATAATTCCTTGAGACGCTCAGGCGTGATCTGGGCGGGTGCCCCCATCATCAAATCCTCACCCTGCTGATTGAGCGGGAAGAGGATGACCTCACGGATATTTGGTTCATCTGCCAGCAACATCACCATGCGATCCACACCAGGTGCGGAACCGCCATGCGGCGGCGCGCCGAAGCGGAAGGCATTCAACATGCCGCCAAAATGCGCCTCCACGACTTTCTCATCATATCCTGCGATTTCAAAGGCGCGGATCATGACATCCGGCAGATGGTTACGGATCGCGCCGGAGGAAAGCTCAATCCCGTTACAGACGATGTCATATTGATAGGCTTTGATCTCCAGCGGGTCCTGCGTCTGTAACGTTTCCAGCCCCCCTTGCGGCATGGAGAAAGGATTATGCGAGAAGTCGATCCGCCCCGTTTCCGGGTCACGCTCATACATCGGGAAATCAACAATCCAGCAGAAGCGGAAGGCGTTTTTCTCGATCAGATCAAGCTCTTCCGCAACCCGCGTTCGGACGAGCCCGGCAAATTTCGTCACATCCTCACGTGGGCCAGCCGCGAAGAAGACAGCATCCCCCGCGGCCAGGCCACAGGCCTCACGGATGGCGGCGACGCGTTGCGCATCGAGATTTTTGGCGATCGGCCCTTTGCCACCATCTTCCTCAAAAATAATGTAACCCAGCCCACCAGCCCCACTCTCACGCGCCCAGTTATTGAGCTTGTCAAAGAAACCACGCGGCTTTGTCCCCGCGCCAGGGGCCGGAATGGCACGCACAAGACCGTTTTTCGCGACAATCTGCGCAAACAGCCCGAAAGAAGAGCCATCAAAAGCACCCGTCACGTCATGAATAATGAGCGGATTGCGCAGATCCGGCTTGTCGGAGCCATATTGATCAAGCGCATCCTGATAAGTGATGCGGCGGAAAGGCGCCTGATCCACCGAGCGGCCCTTGCCGAATTCGGCAAAGACGCCGCCCAGCACGTCTTCCATCACCGCAAAGACATCTTCCTGCGTTGCGAAAGCCATTTCAAAATCGAGCTGATAAAACTCGCCCGGGCTTCGATCCGCGCGGGAGGCCTCATCACGGAAGCAGGGCGCGATCTGGAAATAACGATCAAACCCGGCGATCATCGCCAATTGCTTGAATTGCTGGGGCGCTTGGGGCAAAGCGTAAAATTTGCCCGGATGAAGCCGTGCTGGCACAAGGAAGTCCCGCGCCCCTTCCGGCGAGGACGCTGTCAGGATCGGCGTCTGCAACTCAATGAAATCATGCGCCTGCATACGCTGCCGTAAGCTCGCAATGATTTTGGAACGCAGAATAATATTGCGATGCATCTGCTCACGCCGCAGATCAAGATAACGATGTTTCAGGCGCAGATCTTCCGGGTAGGACTCGCTGCCATTCACCTGGAAAGGCAGCACCATCGCAGCGGACTGCACCACCAGATCCTGCGCGCGGATTTCAATATCGCCGGTCGGGATGTTGGCGTTGCGTTGCCCCCCCTCTCGCAGGACAACCTCACCCGTCACCGTCACGACGCTCTCCACACGGAGGCGCTCAGCAACGTCCAGCAAGGATGTCCCGGCGGGGATGACGATTTGCGTCACGCCGCGTTCATCCCGCAGATCGATAAAAAGCAGGCCGCCGTGATCCCGCTTGCTATGCACCCAGCCCGAAAGCCGCACAGTCGTGCCCGCATCACCCGCACGGAGGGCGTTGCAATAATGGGATCGATAAAGATGCATGACGGCTTTCCTGTTCTGGCATACGCTGTCAACGCGCGCCCTCGGCATCGCTGAAGCCTCGAATCAGGTCAGGAAAACCTGATAAGTCGATGGCAGGGATTTAAGGGCACCGTTTGACTGCGCAAAAAGCCGCCGAATCCGGCTTATGTCAAGCTTCGTCAAAGCGGACGGCGATGCGCCCCATCTCTTTTGGATGTTTTGAGCCGATCACCCCGACCAGTTTTCCCTTTTTCTCAAGTCGGGCGAGAAACTTGAAGTTATCAACGTCACCATCGATCTCAATATGATCATATGCCTCACCCGGCCAGCCGACCCACTCCAATTTCTGATCATATTGCTGTGTCCAGAAATAAGGCGTGGTCAATTCCTCGACAGGCAGGCCCAGCATGGCGCGGGCGGCAATCTGCCCCTGGCTTTGTGCGGTGCGCCAATGCTCAATGCGATAACGTTTCTCACCAAAGGGTACACTTGCAATATCCCCTGCGGCGAAGACATCATTTCCCAGCGACATATGATGGTCCACATCCAGGCCACCATTGCGCGCATTGCGGGGAAGGCCGTCTATATAATGTAATTCAGGCTCTGCCCCGGCGCCCACGAGCACAATGGAGGCTGTCAGGCGCGTTCCGTCATCCAGTTCAACCCAGTCGACACGCCCTTTACCCCTGATTTTCACGACATTGCGTTTGGGGATAAAAGCCGTGCCGTGATCTTCATGCAGGCGGCGCAGGCTGGAGGCGATGTCCGGGCCGAATTGTTTCTCAAACGGAAATTCCGAGCGGGAGACCACCGTGACGCCGACACCTTTTTTTCGGAGGGCGGCAGCAGCTTCCATACCGATAAAGCCTGAGCCGATAATGACGGCGGCCACTTTGTCCCCCAACTGCCCCGCGATGGCCATGGCATCGGCAGCACTGCGCAAAGTATAGACGCCCTCAAATCCGATACCGGGGATATCAAGTTGCTTCGCTGCCGATCCGGTCGCGAGCAGAACATGCTCCGCCGTGATCGCATCCCCTTTTTTCAGTTGAAGGGTGCGGGTCTCATATTCAAAACGCACGACCTGATCATGCACGAGGTCAACACGGTGTTCCACGTACCAATTCTCGTCCCGCAAGGGAGGGATTTCGATATCTTCAGGCGCGGCGGCGAGGGTGGATTTACTGAGCGCGGTGCGGTCATAAGGTTTGCGCGCCTCCGGGCTGATCATGGTGATGCGCCCTTCAAATCCGGATTCCCGCAATGTCACGCAGGCAGCCAGCGCGGCGGCACCCGCACCGGCAATGGCGACATGCTCATGCTGCCGCATGGGCGTGGGTTGCGGCAGGGCTTTTGACTTGACGGAAACATAGACATCACCGCCCCGCACCATCGCCTCATATCTCTCCAGCGGGTCCAGGGCCGGGGGAGCAATCCTGCGACCATTTTCAGCCGAGAAAACAGCTTTATGCCAGGGGCAGACGAGCGCATGGGTGGAGTTATGGAGGGCGCAGACAACCCCTTTCTCCATCGGCGCGCCCTTATGCGGGCACTTCCCCGCGAACGCGCGCACGCCGTCTGAAATACGGAGCAGGATAAGCGGTGTGTCATCCAGTTTGACGGCCTTGGGGATGTTCTCCTCCAACGTGTCAAACGCGGCGACTTTAACCCAGCTTTTCCTGACTTCACTCATAAGAGCGCCTTTTCTATCGGAAACTCCGAGGAAGAGAGAACGCAAGTCCCGCAAAAGGGTTGAGCAAGTCATAACGAAACATGGCCCGCCGGTTGGGGCTGGGCTTTAGATGGCAGGGATAGGCGCGTATCCGGGCGTGTTGAAAAACCTATCGGGACCGCGTCGAACGGGATGGAAGGCGTGCCGCATTCAAGGCGCGCCCGGGGCCGACTTGAATCAGCCAATCACGTCAGAACGAATCGTCAAACCCGCCACCATCATCGCCACCCCAGCCCGCATCATCACCGCCCCAACTCGGGTTATTATCGCCATGGCCCCACTGATTCACATCATAATCATTTCCGGCATCGATCCCGGACCCGGCAAAGGGATCCTGCCCCATCTCACCGAAATTACCGGTTGCCGCCCCGCCAGCGAGGCCGCCCGCAGTGGGGTCAACGCCGAAATGATGGCTTGAGAACAGGCTGGACAAGGCGTTTGCCGCCAGCATGCCGCCTGCAACGCCTGTCGCCGTCGTTAGAGCCGAGCCAAGAAACCCGGTCCCGCGAGCCGGAAACATACCCGTACTATAATTTGGCGGATAACCGCCTTGCGGCCCGAAACCAGGGTTTGGCGCGGGCTGCTGCGGATAGGGGCCGGGCGCGCCCTGTGGCGCACCCCAGCCGGGAGGCGGAGACGACGCATTTTGCTGGGCGCGATTACCGCCGAAAAGATTGCTGAAAAACCCGCCTGACGCACCGCGCTGGGGCTGTTGCTGCGCCTGCTGCAACTGAAACTGCAATTGGCGGATGCGATTATGCGCCTCTGCCAAAGCCGCCTCCTGAACCACCGCCATCTGCGTCACGCGGTAAGCGGCCTCAGGATGTTTGGAGAAATTTTCCTTGATCCACTGATCCGCTTCCGGGTCGATGGGGGCAAGGGCCGTGCCTGGCTGGGCATTATTCTGCTCACCACCGACACGCGCGACAAATTGCGCAATAAGGTCACGTTCCTGCTGGTTCATGGGGGCGCTCTCCGCGTCAAAACTTGATGATTTGAATGTGGGAGCAATTTCTCATTCTGGCAAGTATCATGCGATGATGTGTTTTCTTCCCCGCTTTGAAGCGTTAAGAGGGAGGCTTTATTTGACTTCGGAGCTGTCGAGCGTGACGTTTCAGCCATCGGATCGGGGGAAGCCCCTCTCCTTTCAGAATATGATTTTGCGCCTGCATGCCTTCTGGTCAGAGCAGGGCTGCGCCATATTGCAACCATATGATACTGAACTCGGCGCGGGCACGCTCTCCCCGCATACGACGTTGCGCGCCCTCGGGCCACGCCCCTGGAAAGCCGCCTACGTCCAGCCCTGCCGGCGTCCCTCTGACGGGCGCTACGGAGAAAATCCGAACCGCCTGCAGCATTATTACCAATATCAGGTGCTTCTCAAACCCACACCTGAAAATAGTCAGGACCTTCTACTCGAGTCTTATCGGGCCATCGGCATTGACCCGCATCTCCATGATATACGCTTCGTGGAGGATGATTGGGAAAACCCGACGATCGGCGCCTGGGGACTGGGGTGGGAAGTCTGGTGCGATGGGATGGAGGTGACGCAGTTCACTTATTTCCAGCAGGTTGGCGGCATCGCGACGGAGCTTCCTTCAACCGAACTGACGTACGGGCTGGAACGCCTCGCCATGTATGTGCAGGGCGTGGAGAATGTCTATGACCTCGCTTATAATGACGCAGGCCTGAAGTACGGCGATATTTTCCGCCGGGCGGAACAGGATTATTCCAAGTTTAATTTTGAATGCGCCAATACAGAAATGCTCTTTCGACACTTCGTTGATGCGGAGCAGGAAGCGACACGCCTGGCGACAGACGGGCTGGCGCAACCGGCTTATGATTACTGCCTGAAAGCCAGTCACATTTTCAACCTGCTCGACGCGCGTGGCGTGATCTCGGTTTCTGAACGTGCCTCTTATATCGGCAGGGTGCGCATGCTCGCCAAGGCGAGTTGTGAAGCCTGGCTCGCGGGTGAGAAAGAGGTGCATCATGGCTGAGTTTCTTCTCGCGCTGGAAAGTGAGGAAATCCCTGCCGCCATGCAGCAGCCTGCCGCGGAAGCGCTCGCGCAGGCTTTGGAGCAACACCTGTCAGCTTTAAAGCCATTCGATTTGAAGCCATTCTGGGGGCCGCGGCGCATCGGTCTTGCTGTCACCATTGACGCCACCGTCCCCGCTTCAACGCAGTCGGAACGTGGCCCGCGTGTCACCGCGCCGGAACAGGCCTTGATGGGCTTCCTGCGCAAGCATGACGCAAAAAAATCCGATCTGCAGGAGGAAAAAGGCTTCTGGGTGCTGAATCGCGAGATCGCGGAACGCAGCGCAGCCTCTTTCCTGCAGGACATCGTGCCGGAAATACTCTGGAATTTCACCTGGCCGAAATCCATGCGCTGGGGAAATGGCAGCGCCTTCACATGGGTGCGCCCGCTGCGTCGTATTATCGCGGTTCTGGATGGCGACATCGTGCCCTTCACGCTGGCGCGCGGGGATGATGACGGCCACGAACTGACATCCGGCAATTTATCGCAGGGACATCGTTTCCTCGCGCCGAAGCTGTTTGCGGTGTCCTCGTATGAGGGTTACCGGGAGGGGTTGCGGGAACGGAAGGTCATACTCGAAGCGGATGCACGACGGGAAGCTATCCGGAAGGACATTGACGTCGCCTTGGCGTCGCAAAACCTTCGGATCGTTGAAGATGAGGGCCTGCTCAATGAGGTCGTGGGCCTCTCAGAATGGCCCGTGCCGATGTTGGGCAAGATCGACGCCCGCTTTATGGAGCTGCCTAACGAGGTGCGGCAGGTATCGATGCGTACGCATCAGCGCTATTTCGCCACGCGCTATGATGGCGGAAGCATTGCGCCTTACTTCCTGTTTCTCGCCAATCAGGAATTTCCCGATGGCGGGGCCGCGACGACTGCCGGGAATGAACGTGTCCTGCGCGCACGTTTCGCCGATGCCTGGCACTTTTGGGAACTTGACCGCAAGGTAACGCTGGAATCCCGCCTCGGCGCGCTGGATAACGTCACATTCCACAAAAAACTTGGGTCGGTTGGCGACCGCGTCAAGCGCTTGGTTAAGCTATCGGGTTTTATCGCCCAAGAGTTAGGTCTCACGGATGCGGAGAAGCGTAATGCTGAACGCGCTGCGCTCCTCGCTAAGGCCGATTTGACGACCGGCATGGTGGGTGAATTCCCGGAGTTGCAGGGCATAATGGGCGGGTATTACGCCGAGCATGACGGAGAGCCCTCTGACGTGGCAGCGGCGATCCGGTCCCAGTATCTCTCTTGCGCTAATGGGGAGGAGGATATACCATCCAACGCCGCCATCGCCCTCACATTGGCGGATCGATTCGATATTTTGGTCGGCTTTTTTGCGATTGGCGAGATGCCGACAGGTTCCGGGGATCCTTTCGCACTGCGGCGTGCCGCGCTCGGTATTATCCGCATCATAGATGAAGCAGAATTGACGCTGGTTTTGGAGGATGTTTTCGCACGAGCGCTTGCTTTGCAACCAGTGAACGCCGATCATTCGGCAGTCTCTCAGAAACTTTCAAAGTTCATGGCTGACCGCGTTCGCGTGCAATTGAGAAATGACAACGTTGCTCAGGATATCATCGCAGCCGTTATGTCGAAAGCGAAAGATAATGACATACGAGATCTGAAGAAGCGCGTCGAAGCGCTTCGTATCATATCTGCAAACGGTGATGGCCCACGTCTTGTTGCGGCGAGCAAGCGCGCGGCAAACATTCTGCACATTGAAAATCAGAAAGATGGCCCGCACACGGGTGAGCCGGATGAGGGATTTTTCGTTGATCTTTCTGAGCAGGCGCTCTTCAAGGCGCTAGAGACGGCAAATCCGGAGATCGCTCAGTTAATGAAGCGGGAAGAATTTATACCTGCAATGGAAGTCGCTGCGACCCTCCGTGCGCCGCTCGACCAGTTCTTCGAGGCCGTGAAAGTCAACGACCCCGATCCTGCCCGCCGCATCAACCGGCTGCGCCTTCTTAATCGCGTCAATGAAGTGTTGAGCCAGATCGCGGACTTCTCGCAAATTCAGGGATAGGCTGCCATGAAGGGGCGGCGCTGAAACCAGAACCTGTTTGGAAACCGCCCCCTAATCCACCCTCTCGCGCTCATCGCGGTGCACCCAACTGGACAGGAGCAGCCCGAACCCGAACATCATTGTCAGCATCGCGGACCCACCATAGGAGATGAGCGGCAAAGGCACCCCGCCCACCGGGATGACGCCCATCACCATGGAGAGATTGACCGCGCAATACATAAAGAAATCGATGGCGATTCCGAGGGCGAGCAACCGGCTGAACTGATTGCGACAGCGTATCGACATCAGCACACCACCGATACTGAGGCACGCCAGCAGCGCCATCACGGCGATGGCGCCGACATAGCCCCACTCCTCCCCGATCATCGTAAAGATAAAGTCCGTCTGTTTCTCTGGCAGGAAATTGAGCTGTCCCTGCGACCCGCGTAAATAGCCCTCGCCCCACATTCCGCCTGAGCCAAGGGCGATTTTGGACTGGATGATGTTGTACCCCGCGCCGAGCGGGTCATTTTCCGGGTGGATGAATGTGTCGATCCGCGCCTTCTGGTAATCATGCAGGTGGTTGTAAACAAAGCCGCCCAGAAACGGTAAAGGCACAGCGAGAATGATAATCTGCCATAAACGCATCCCCGCCACAAAAAACATCGCCGCCGCGATCAGCGCGGTGATCACCGCTGTGCCGAGATTAGGCTCCTTCAGGATCAACGCGACCGGCAGAAGCGTCATGATGGCCGGGGGGATGAGGTAAAGCGGGTTCCCCATCTTCTCATGGCTTACGCGATGGAACCAGCTTGCAAGCATGAGGACGAGGGCGACTTTTGCGAATTCGGAGGGCTGAAATTGGATGCCCGCAATCATAATCCATCGTTCAGCCCCTTTGCCGACATGTCCCATATGCAGGACAAGCACCAGCAGCACGATGGATAACAGATAAATCGGGATCGCCAGGCGTCGCAGAAAGCGCGGACTGACGAAGGCCACGAACACCATCATGACCAGCCCGAAGGCGAAACGGACAATCTGGGGGTGCGCGAAGGACTTCGCACTCCCGCCCCCGGCTGAAAACAAAGCCATATAGCCGACACCGGCCAATCCGCAGATCAGGACGACATAAAACCAGTTGATCTGGAAAAACTTTGTCAGAAGCTGAAAACCTGGCTGTGCGCGCCAAAGCCGTTTTTGCTGATCCACTAATCCGCCTCCGCGACCGTCACGCCAGGGGCGTGTTCCCGGCCGGAGGGATCACGTTGAAGCACATCCGTCATAATCAACCTTGCAAGCGGTGCCGCCGTTGCAGCGCCACCATTGCCATGCTCGACAACGACGGCGACCGCGTAACGCGGCTTGTCAAAAGGGGCGTAACAAATAAAGAGCGCATGGGGGCGCTGCTCCCACGGGAGCTTCATGGAATTGAAATGCCCACTCTCACGCTGTGCGCGTGAAACGCGCCTCACCTGTGCGGAGCCTGTTTTACCCGCCATCTGTATGCCGGGCAGGTTCAGACGTGCCCGCGTTGCCGTGCCATCCGGCGCGTTAATCACATCAAACATACCGCCGCGCACAACATCCAGCCATTCAGGTTGGAGTTCCAGCCCGGGGGCTGTCGGCAGGTTTATTTTGACGCCCTCGCGCGTCACGGTGCGTCGGATCAAATGGGGTGACACCTCACGACCCGATGCGATGCGCGCGGCGTAGGTTGCCAGCTCAAGCGGCGTCGTCTGCACGAAACCCTGACCGATCCCCGCCACAACCGTATCGCCACGATTCCAATGATGGCCCTTTTTCCGTCGCCAGGCTGGTGTCGGCACATTACCGGCGCGCACATGGGGCAGTTCCACAGGCAGGGTCACGCCGAGCCCGAGGGGCGACGCCATGTCCTTAATCTGGTCCATCCCGATTTTTTGCGCGATTTTGTAAAAATATACGTCGCAGGAATATTTGAGCGCCTGACGCATATTGACGCTGCCATGGCCATGTTTGCGCCAGCAATGGAAGCGCGTGCCGCCGAGGTCGTAATAGCCGGGGCAGTCAAAGCGGTCTTCTTGCGTCACCAGTCCCGATTTGAGGGCGGCCAAAGCGACGGCGGGCTTGAAGGTTGAGCCCGGCGGATAGACACCGGCAACGGCCTTGTTCGTCAATGGCGCATTCGGGTCGCTCATCCAGGCTTTCCACTGCGCGTGACTGACGCCGGAATCGAAAAGAGCCGGGTCGAAGGAAGGCGTGCTCGTCATCGCCAGGATGGCGCCATCGCGGCAATCCATCACGACGGCGCTCGCATATTCATCAGCGATGCGCCCCAGCACCATTTGCTGCAAACCAGCATCAATCGTCAGCTCAACGCGATCACCCTGCGCGCCCTCCACGCGCTCAAGCTCTCCCAGGACGCGGCCATAGGCGTTGACTTCCATCTCAACCATCCCGGGCGCGCCGCGCAGCAGGTCATCCTGTGTCTGCTCTATGCCTTCACGCCCGGCGCGCATTCCGGGCAGGGCCAATAAGGGTGTTCTAGCGACGTCTTTTTCCGTCGGTGGCGCTACGTAACCCACAATATGCGCCAGTTGCGGCCCGAAAGGATAGGTACGTGTCGACCCGACATCCACAAGCACGCCGGGCAAAGAGAAGGCCTGCGCCTCAATCCGCGCCATATCGTCCCAGGAGAGAAACTCCTTCAACAATATCGGCACGTAACGTCGCAGATTTTTGATATCCCGCGAAATGCGGGTGCGTTCAAAATCTTCTAACGGGATAATCTGGGCAAAATGGTCGACAGTCGCGTGGATGTCCGTTGTTTCCTCCGGCATCAGCAGCGCGCGCCAGTTCTGGCTGTTTCCAGCCAATGGCACACCGAAACGGTCGGTGATCGCGCCGCGCGCGGGGGCCAGCAGGCGTTTGCTGGTACGGTTGCGCGCGGCCAGCGCGCTCATATGCGCGCCCTCCACGAGTTGCAGATCATAAAGCCGATGACCGAGAAAGCCGAAAATACCCAGTTGCCCGCCCGCCAGGAGCATGGCCCGTCGGGTGAAAACGCCGCGCGAAGGACGCGCCGTCTCCATCGCGCGCAAGGCGGAGCGGCGTGTCTTCAAGCGCTTCCAATTCAATCCGACCAAACCAAACGCCTCCGGACGCCACTCAGTCCCGTTTGTTACGGGATTTAGTTCCCCTGACCCCTATAACGCAAATAATAGGCGGATGAATGAGATATTATTTCAAATATCTTCTGCATCTGCCCCTATTCGCCGCAACCAGCCGAATAACGTCGCCAATATAGGATAGATGCCAGAAGTCAACGCAGCCTGGAAAATCGCAGGTGTCACTGGCAATCCGCGGGCCATGTTGATGCAGGAGACGAGCCACTCAACACCACCCATGGCAAGGGCCAGCAAGGTCAGGAGAAGCCACGCCAGAATGAAATTAATGTGGCTCAACCCATAGCGCCACATTTGCGCGACTCCATGCACGACGAGAAGGGAGAAGAGCAGCGTCCCCGGTGGTGAGAAATTGATGGTTTCAAGCACGAGCCCGATGAGGAACACCGCGGTCGCATCCATCGAGGCCGGTCGGAAAATCGTCCAGTAAAAGACAGTATCCACCGCCACGGCGAAGACAAAACCCTCTTTGCCCACCGGACTGATGACACCGGTGAGTAAAAACGTCACGACGATAATGAAGAGTGAGGGCAGCACCGCGCGTATGACACTGTCCAGACGTCTCTGATAGATCGTCGTCGGTGCTGAAGAGCGTCTTTCCCTCACGCAGATGACCTCTTCATCCCTGCCCCTTCCAGACATTGGGGAAAATACTTTCAGGGAGGCCGAACCGGTCTCTGGCCTTATTGATTTTCCTGACTCGCCCCGGTGCCACGGGGCCATGCGCGTCAATCTCCTTGAAATCAAGCACGCGAAGAACATCCGGGTGGTTGAGATGCCCCCCCGGAATAACGACCGGCGTGTGAGACGCGTTGTAATGCACGGTGCCGATAAAAACGCCATTTGGCACGCCGGAAGCCGTGACGGCATTTTCCTGACCGGCCTGGTCACCGGTCACGACGCGCTCGCCTTCAACCGGGTGGTCATCATGCGCAAAATACATCAGGCGCGGCGTGGCAGATCCGTCACCCGTCATGATCGCACTCCCTTCGGAAGAAGACAGAAAAACGGGAATACGGCTGACCGGGTCATTGATCAGCAGCACACGCGCCGTTGACGGCCCGATTTCAGAAATTCGACCAATCACGCCGGTGCCACCCAGAACGAGGTCACCAACATGCACCTCATGGGCTTCCGGCAGGGCAATGAGGACGGAGCGATTATACAGGCCGGACGCATCGCGGATGGCCCGCCCCGTAACGAAACTGATCGTGCGCTCGGGCAGCCATTTCAGATTGGCTTTGAGACGTCGGTTTTCATCCTCAAGCGCAACAGCGACATCATACCATTGACGCAACCGCGCATTCTCCGTGCGGAGCTCCGCATTTTCAGCGAGGAGGTGCGTGACATCACTCGCATAACTCCAGAACCGCCCGACCCAGCGTCCCGGCTGTGCGGCCAGACTGTAAGCGGGCGTCAGAAAATCAAAGATGCGCACGCGCAGGCCCTCGACTGATGATGGGGCGGAGATGCCGATAATCATCAGGGCCATCGCGAAAAACAGGTAAACAGGCAGGAGAAGCTTCTGTAACGATTGACGCAGCGTGATGGAAAGCATGATCGGGAAGCTTCTCCCTCGGGTCAGTACATCGAGACGAGCACGCTTCTCAAACGACGAATTTCTTCAAGTGCCCGCCCTGTACCTATCGCAACACAGGTCAAAGGGTTTTCCGCGACACTGACAGGAAGGCCCGTTGCGCTGCGCAAAACATCGTCCAGACGGTTCAGCATTGCCCCGCCACCCGTCAGCATAATGCCTTTATCGACAATGTCGGCCGCCAGTTCCGGCGGGGTGTTTTCGAGCGCGGTGGCGACAGCGTCGATGATCTGCATCACCGGCTCGGCGAGGCTTTCCGCGATCTGGGCCTGTGACACCACGATTTCCCGCGGGACACCATTAATGAGGTCCCGCCCCTTCACAGCCCGCACCGGCCCGCCATCCGTCGCATTCTCGGGCATACTGGCGGAGCCGAGATCGATCTTGAGTCGTTCGGCCGAGCTTTCCCCGATCAGCAGGTTAAAGGATTTGCGGATATAGGAGATGATGGCATCATCCATTTTATCGCCACCCACGCGGACGGAGCGCGCATAAACGATCCCCCCCAGTGAGATAACGGCGACTTCCGTCGTGCCACCACCAATATCGACGACCATGCTGCCCGAGGGTTCCGTTATCGGCAGTCCGGCCCCGATGGCCGCCGCCATCGGCTCCTCAATCAGCAAAACGCGGCGTGCACCGGCACTTTCCGCGCTTTCCTGAATGGCGCGGCGCTCAACGGCTGTTGAACCTGATGGGACACAGACGACGATCTGCGGGCTGGCAAAAGCGCGTCGATTATGCACTTTGCGAATGAAATGTTTGATCATCTCCTCCGCAACGTCGAAATCCGCGATCACGCCATCCCGTAACGGACGGATCGCCGTGATATTGCCGGGTGTGCGGCCCAGCATATGCTTTGCCTCCTCACCGACAGCGAGAACCTGCTTCTTGCCACGCACCTCCGTGATGGCAACAACGGAGGGCTCATCAAGGACGATGCCCCTTCCCTTGACATAAACGAGAGTATTGGCGGTGCCGAGGTCAATAGCCATGTCTGCCGACATGAGACCCAGCAGACGTGAAAACATTCAAGCCTCCTGGCCAGGAAAGGGGATGCACAAATGCCGCACGTTGAAGACGTGAAGCGGCTCATCGCGACTCAGATTTGCAGCGAGGCAATTGTCACGTCTTCCCGCTTAGCGAGCGACCACACCATGAGCAAGGGCAGAAAATAAAAAAATCGGTTTGAAAGTCGAAATTTAGCTGCCTGCACAGCGCAAGGCCGCATTGCGACGCCTTGACAGCGGTCGCATTGCGGTTTCTTAACCAAATCACAGTGACTTCCTTTACGCGGAAAGCTCCGTCGGCGCGCGGCGCGACGCCTTCGTCATCAGCTTGTTCAGCGCGTGCACATAAGCCTTCACGGCGGCGACAATCGTATCCACATCCGCCCCCTGCCCATCGACCGTTCTGCCATTCTTCTCCAGCCGCACCGTCGTTTTCGCCTGAGCATCCGTTTCACCCGTGACGGCGGCAACGCTGAAAAGCGCAAGGCGCGCGTCATTCTCACAGATCATCGCAATCGCCTTGAAGGCCGCGTCGACAGGCCCGTTGCCCGTGACAGAAGCTGTTTTGGGCGCGCCCGACACGGTCAATGTCAGCTCAACCCATGCATCCCGTTCAGAGCCGGACTGCACTTTGATGGCGTCAAACTGAATGGCCGCGTCAAGGTGATTCTCCTCACCAACCAGCGCGATGATGTCATCATCGAATACGGATTTTTTCTGGTCCGCCAGCGTCTTGAACCGTGCAAAAGCATGTTCGATTTCCGCATCCGACAATGTGTAACCGAGCGAGGCGACTTTATCCCGGAAAGCCGCGCGCCCGGAATGTTTCCCCAAAACGAGGGCGGATTTCGTCCAGCCCACACTTTCCGGCGTCATGATCTCATAAGTCGCGGCATTTTTGAGGATGCCATCCTGGTGGATGCCACTCTCATGTGCAAAGGCGTTGCGCCCGACAATGGCTTTATTGGGCTGCACATCAAAACCGGTAATGCCGGTGAGCAGTCGTGACACGCCGAGCAATGAGGGTGTGTGTACCGCATGTGTGAAGGGCAATTTGTCATGACGCGTTCGAATCGCCATGACCAGTTCCTCCAATGCCGCATTGCCGGCGCGCTCACCGATCCCGTTGATGGTGCATTCAATCTGCCGGGCCCCTGCCGTGAGTGCGGCGAGGGAATTCGCGACCCCGAGCCCGAGATCATTGTGATTATGGGTCGAGAAAATAACTTTCTCCGCCCCTGGCACGCGTTGCCGCAACGTCTCGAAAATCGCGGCGATTTCCTCAGGCGTTGAAAACCCGACCGTATCCGGAATATTGATTGTTGTTGCGCCGTTTCTGATCGCGACCTCGACGCAGCGACAGAGGAAATCAATTTCCGTCCGCGCGCCATCCTCCGCTGACCATTGCACATCATCCGACAATTGCCTTGACGCGCGATTGCCTGAAGCGATCAGCTCCAGCACCGTCTCGGGCGTCATGCGCAATTTATATTTCATATGAAGCGGCGAGGTGGAGATGAAATTATGAATGCGTTTACGCCGCGCGGGGGCGATCGCCTCACCCGCCGCCGCGATGTCGCGCGGGCCGCCACTGCGTGCAAGGGCACATACAACAACGTCCTCCGCCGCTTTGGCGATGGCGTTGACCGCCTCAAAATCACCCGGTGACGCAACAGGGAAACCGGCCTCAATCACATCGACGCCCAGATTTTCCAGAGCCCGCGCCATGCGCAGCTTTTCATCGAGGTTCATGGAAAAACCGGGCGATTGCTCCCCATCGCGGAGGGTCGTGTCAAAAATGATGACACGATTTTCAGAGATATCGCCAAAGGAAGGGTGCTGGATGGTCATAATTTTCTCTCGCTTGAATTCAGGCTGAAAACGACAAATACCCCCTGCGCATCAAGGCCGTGAGACGGCCACCATGCTCAGGGGCAGATAAGTCGTAGCGAGAGAAGCGCGCAGGCATGCGGCACCAATGGCAGGGTCGCCACGGATGATAAGCCAAAAATTTTGCCTGAAAGCACCATGCGGGGGACGTTAGACGATATCTCGCTTCCGCACCAGCGTGATTATGGTCTGACAAAAAGAATTTAAGGACCGGAAACAGGGCAGGGGGCGGTTTGTCGCCATCTCGGCCCCAAATGCGCAGGATATCGGAACCGAAAAAATCACGTAAATAACTTTCCAAAAAAGTCGTAAATGAGGCAGGATCAGCAAGAATATGACTCGAAAGCGAGAGCTTGCTTGCGAAAGGCAGCGATTTAAGTCATTGTGGGGAAGGAAGGGTTTCAGAACGGCGTTTGAACCTCGCGGTCGGATCAACCGATCCCCCGGGTTTCCTGCCATCTGACTTCCATTGGCCGATCTGATCGGTTGCGTGTCCGACCCCCGCATTCCACGCGGTTTTCAATGGGTTGTGACGCCCGGCCTGATCGGCAAAAGGTTATAACTTTTGGAGCTGGCAAATTTTGGCTCGTCTCGCGCTCTGTGCCTCACCCGATGGACTGCATCACCGGATGCAGCCGCACGCGTGCGTCACGATGCTGGACATGTCGCGACGCCCCGTCACGGTCAAGGCGCACGTCCTTGCTCGTATGGCTCCGGAGAGGTTTTTATCACCCATCGCCTGCGCCCCGTCTGTGTTGGCCAGGCCTGCCATAATATCAGCTTCGGCTGATCGGAGTTTATACATTAATGCAAAAACGTATGCTGATCGACACGACCCACGCGGAAGAGACGCGGGTCGTCGTCATGGACGGCGATCGCCTTGAGGATTACGACGTTGAGACGTCAACGCGGAAGCAGATAAAAGGCAATATCTACCTCGCCAAGGTCATTCGGATTGAGCCGAGCCTTCAGGCTGCCTTTGTCGATTATGGCGGCAATCGCCATGGTTTTCTCGCTTTCAGCGAAATTCATCCGGATTACTTCCAGATCCCGGTAGCAGACCGTGAAGAGCTTCTGGCGCTTCAGAATGCGGACATCGAAGATCAACCTGAAATCACCGAGACGCCGGTTGAGGATAATATCCCGGAAAGCGATGAGGTCAGTGACACTGAGGATGACGGTGAGGACCAACCCCCGCCGGAAGTCGTCGGCGGCGAAAATGATACAGGCGAGGAAAGCAATTCCGCCCGGCGTATGGCGCGATTCCTGCGGAATTACCGCATTCAGGAGGTTATTCGCCGGCGTCAGATCATTCTCGTCCAGGTGGTCAAGGAAGAGCGTGGCAATAAGGGTGCCGCCCTCACAACCTATGTCTCCCTGCCGGGCCGCTATTGTGTTCTGATGCCGAACGCACTGCGCGGCGGTGGCGTCTCACGTAAAATCACTTCCGAGAATGACCGGCGCCGCCTGCGCGACATCATTGCGGAGCTGGATCTGCCGCGCAGCATGGCCATGATCGTCCGCACAGCCGGGGCACAGCGCCCGGAAGCGGAGATTACCCGCGATTGCGAATATCTTCTGCAATTATGGGATCATATCCGCGACCGCACGCTTTCCTCCATCGCGCCTTCCCTGGTTTATGAGGAAGCCAATCTGATCAAGCGCGCCATTCGCGACCTTTTCAGCAAGGACATCACCGAAATTCTCGTCGATGGAGAACCGGGCTGGAAAAGCGCGCGGGACTTCATGCGCAATCTCATGCCGCATAACGCGCATCTGGTGAAGTTATGGCGCAATAACGGCCAGAGCCTTTTTGCCCGTAACCGCGTCGAGGGGCATCTGGATGCAATTTTCTCCCCGACCGCAACGCTGAAATCCGGCGGCTACATCGTCATCAACCAGACGGAAGCGCTCGTCTCCATCGACGTGAATTCAGGGCGTTCCACAGGGCAACGCAATATCGAGGATACGGCCCTCCGCACGAATCTTGAGGCGGCGGAAGAAGTGGCGCGTCAATTGCGCCTGCGTGACCTTGCGGGACTCGTCGTGATCGACTTCATTGACATGGAAAGTCGGCGCCATAATGGCATGGTCGAGAAAAGGCTGAAGGAAGCGCTCAAGTCAGACCGCGCGCGCATCCAGATTGGCCAGATCTCCCATTTCGGCCTGCTTGAAATGTCGCGCCAGCGTCTGCGTGCCTCCATCGCGGAAGCCGTCCTCACCCCATGCTCTCATTGTAAAGGCACGGGTTATATACGCGGGACAGAAAGTGCGGCCCTGCAGGTGCTCCGCACGATTGATGAGGAAGGGCTCCGTCAGCGCGCTTCCGAAATCTCAGTTCATGTTTCCTCGGATGTTGCGCTTTATATCCTCAATCAGAAGCGTCAATGGCTGAGTGAAATTGAACAGCGTCACGCCATGAGCGTCAAATTCGTCGCTGATGATACGTTATTCGCGGCGGATATGCGGATTGAGCGCGTGCGCACGCAGGAGGCCCCGACACAGCATCGCGAAGCGGCCCCCGCGCCGCGTGGGCCGGTAAAACGGGAAGATGACCTGCATGAGGACGTCGCTCCACACCAGGATGACGCAAATTCAGCGTCGGAAGCCTCATCGGGAGCCGGTGACGGAGAAAATGCGGAGACAGGTCGTCGACGCCGCCGCCGACGCCGCCGCGGTGGACGCCGGAATGAGGAATTTTCCGACGCGTCACCGGCTTCAGATGTCGGCGCGGAGGACCATGCGGAACGGCACGAGGCAGAAGAGTCCGCGCCCCAACGCGGCCCGCGCGTCGTGCGTCAGATCGAGATCACGGAACCTCAGGAAGTTGCTGCGCGCCAGAAGCAGCAAGTGGCGTCACATGCGCGCCGCGGCGACGAACACGGTGATCTCTGGCGCAGCCGCCCGACACCGGCTGATCCTTTTGCCGGGGCCTCCTTCGATATTTTCGACATGATTGAAGAGTCGCCGGTCATTATGGATGTGTCTTCGGCGGTGCAGGAAGCGGAAATAACGCCGCCGCCCGCCCCCGTCAGTTCCGAGAAGCCGGAAGGACGCCGCGGGCCGCGTCGCGGCTTACGTCGTGGGCGCGGTCGCCGGAGTGACACTTCCTCACCTGTGACGGAGGTCATCGACGCCGCACCGCCCGCGATCGCCGCGCCACAGGATGCGCCATCGCACCATGCTGAGATATCGGACCACGCAGTTGAGCCGGATGCCCCCGCGGAGGCAACGCCGCGCCCGGCGCCGCGCCGCCGTGCGACGCGACGCGTAAAAAGCGCGGAGGCTGAGGCGGATGTCGCCGTGCAGAGTGACGAGGCCCCCGCCAAACCACGCACACGCCGCCGCGCACCGACCCGAAAAGCGGACGCGGCGCCGACCGTCCAAAAGGAAGAGCAGGCTGTGGCGGAAGCGCCGGCAGCAAATGATGCCGATGCAAAACCAGCGCCACGCCGTAAAGGCTGGTGGAGCCGATAATCAGGAAGGGGCCGCGCGCCCCTTCCCCTTCGGCGCGTCTGATCCTATTTTTTTAAAACCGGTTGCTGAAAAGGAAATCCGATCAGACACGTTTGAGCGGCCGCCCGGATTTCAGGCCGATATAAGGCCTTTGCCCTCTACGGCCGGAAGCCAGGAGAGCAAGGCCGTTTCAGCCGTCCCAACTCCGTCACCGCGCCATTAACGGCAGACACTCCGATAGCCTGATGCGGCAATAAACGACCCCGTTAAAGGCGAGAAGCAGGCATTTTGCACGCAGCGATTGCCGGTTCGGAATGGCGTTGTGTAATTTGCAATTTCCATCGCATTTGCCTCCTGCGCGGCAATGCCGCAAAGCGGCGTGTCGCGGGGGGCCGAGACGTCATTGGTGAAAAACGGCTTTGATGTCTGCGTCCGGGGCGATGATTGTTGCGGGGCCGCGCCACAGGCGGCCAAAGCCGGAAGAAGCGAGAGGGCGAGAAGTGCACGGCGCAACATTAAGGGGCATGTCATAATCCGAGATCTCCTTGCGGCATTGCGCGACCTGCATCGGGCTGAATGCGGCCCTTTCGCTCACCATCCGCGAAAGTCAGGGTGACGGCACCCCCCTGCGGATGATCATGGGCGGAACTCACGGGCCGACCTGCGCCATCCTGCACCAATACGTAGCCGCGCGCCAGCACAGCATGGGGCGACATCGCTTCAAGCTGGCGTGACACCCCATCAAACACGGAACGCTTCAGGACAAGTGACGCCCGCATGATGCGTGTCTGATCAGGGAGCGAGTCAAAGCCGCGCCGCGCTTTGAAAACCGACAGATTAAGGCAGTCCCGCAAGCGCCCCTGCGCCTCATAGACGTTCTGACGCCGTGCCGCGATGGATGTCTGAGGTGACGTTAGAAGCGTCTGGACCCTGTCATGTCGAGCACGCAATTTCTGCACGAAGGAGGGTAAAGCGAAACTGAGGCGCTGCGTCCGGTCATCCAGCCTTAAACGGGAGGTTTCAAGCAAGGCCGGGAGGTCCGGCATGTAGCTTGCCGCACGGTCACGGCGTGCCGCCGCACGTTGTAGCACGAGGTTTCCGGCGCTGAGCAGGCGCGCGGCGCGATGGGCCAGGTCCGCCAGCATCTCGCTGCGCTGCGGCACAGCCATTTCCGCCGCGGCCGTCGGTGTCGGGGCACGGCGATCGGCAGCGTAATCCACCAGCGTGGTATCCGTCTCATGCCCGATGGCTGAAATGAGGGGCAACGGAAAAGCCGCGACAGCCCGCACCACGCGCTCATCATTAAACGCCATGAGATCCTCCAGCGAGCCACCGCCCCGCGCGAGGATCACGATATCCGGTTTTGCGGCGACAATCCCCGCAAGCGCGGCGAGAATTTGCTCCACCGCGCCCTGCCCCTGCACCGCAACCGGCCAGATCAGTACATCACGCGGAAAGCGGCGCTCAATCGTGGTGCAGATATCATGCAACACAGCACCCTGCGATGAGGTGATCACTCCGATGCGCGCCGGAAAATACGGCAATGGCTTTTTGCGGTCAGGGTCAAACAACCCCTCCTGCAATAATTTCACGCGGATCTGCTCAATCCGCGCCAGAAGCGCGCCCTCCCCGGCAAAACTCAATTGATCGATCATCAATTGATAGCTGGAGCGCTCGCCATAGGCGGAGACGCGCCCGGTCGCGACGACGTCCATCCCGTTCTCAGGCATCAAATCCAGCCGCCCGGCCACGCCGCGCCAGATCACGGCCGCGATTTTGCCGCCTTCATCCTTGAGGGACAGGTAAATATGCCCGGACGGGTAACGTTTAAGTTCCGTCACCTCACCACGCACCTTGACGCGCCCGAAACGGGATTCCAGCGCCTGTTTGATCGCACCTGAGAGTTCGGAGACCGAATATTGCGGCACGTTGTCGGAAATTTGCGCTTCGCTCTCACTCATGAGCCGCATTCTATGCTAGGAGGGCTTTAAAACAAACCTCGTTTCGCAAGGATTTTTATGCGGGTTCTCCTCGTTGGCGCCGGTGGCCGGGAACATGCTCTGGCTTGGTGTCTGCGCAAATCTCCCCTGCTCTCGGCACTTTTCATGGCGCCGGGCAATCCCGGCATGGCTGAACTCGGCACCTGCATCAATATTGACGTGACCGATATCGCAGCATTGGTGGATTTCGCGAAGGCGGAGAATATCGACCTCGTCGTGCCGGGGCCGGAAGCGCCGCTTGTGGCCGGGCTTACCGATGCGTGTGACGCGGCAGGCATTGCCTGTGCCGGGCCAACTCAGGCCGCCGCAGCTTTGGAGGGTAGCAAAGCCTTCACCAAAGAGATTGCCGACGCTGCTGGCATTCCGACAGCCCGGTGGGAGCGATTTGACACGGCTGAGGCGGCGCATGACTTTATCCAGCGGCGGGGTGCGCCGATCGTCATCAAAGCGGACGGTCTCGCCGCCGGGAAAGGCGTGATCGTCGCCCAAACGGTGGAGGAAGCACAGAAAGCCGTCGACACGATGCTGACCCATGGCGGTTTCGGGTCCGCCGGCAGTAGCATAGTTGTGGAGGAATGCCTGTTCGGTGAGGAAGTCTCGCTTTTTGCTTTCTGTGACGGGACGGAGGCTGTCCTCATTGGCGCGGCCCGGGACCATAAGCGCGTGGGTGAAAATGATACCGGTCCCAATACAGGGGGGATGGGCGCTGTCTCCCCTCCGCCGGATTTTGACGTCGCCGCCCAGGAGGCCGCACTTGATCTCACCGTGCGCCCGATGCTGGCTGAGATGCAACGTCGCGGCACACCTTTTAAAGGCGTGATTTTCGCGGGGCTGATGCTGACAGATGCCGGGCCGAAGCTGATCGAATATAATGTGCGCTTCGGTGACCCGGAGGCTGAGGCCCTTCTCCTCCGTCTTGAAAGCGATTTATTGCCGATCCTTTCCGGGTTGGCCAAAGGCGGGATCGGGGACCTGCCCATTCGCTTCAGTGATAAGATCGCCATATCGATTGTCATCGCCGCGCAGGGTTACCCCGCCACGCCGAAAAAAGGCGGTGTGATTGCGGGAATAGAGGCGGCGAATGCGCTGGAAGGCGTCAAAGTCTTTCATGCAGGCACGTCAATGAAAGATGGCCACCTCGTCGCGGATGGTGGGCGCGTCCTCGCTGTCGCCGCACTCGGGGATGACCTCAATGCCGCTTTGACCCGTGGCTATGAAGCTGTCAGCACCATTAAATGGGATGACGGATTTTACCGGCGCGACATTGGTCGTTAGGGCATTCCGGGCCGTGGAGCCCGCTCCGGCGTCATGACAGGCCCAACCCGCGTCAGCTCGCGTAGAACTCCGTCATTTCAACGACGTCATTAAAGTCGCTCGGCTCATATTGCTGATCGGTCGGTGTGCCGATCGCGGCGTCCTGCTGAATGATGCGGACATCGAAAGGATGATGCGCCGCAAGAATTTCCCGGGCTGTGTCGGGGAGGATATGTGTCAAGTCAATCGTGATCAATGCACCGCGCGTGACGGTGCGACGACGCTGCGTTCGGGAAAGCTCACTCCGGCGTGCCGTGCATCGCAAGACAGGATTACGTCGCAAATGGTGGATGGAATGAGCGGGGATGTCGGCCTTAACCAATTGCAGCATGGCCGCACGTGCATGGCGGGCTGTATCGAAAACAGCAACCATCATTTGATGAGGCATGGCACGTATCTCTTATAATGTAACATTTTAACAGACATCTTTCGACGATTTGTAACATGTCTTTAACGCTGAGAAGATGAATTTCTGCATTTAAAAATCGCACTTTAGCGTGATCATCGGGTTGCCGCCTTTGACCCACCTTTTTCAGGCGAACCATGGTCTGAGCTACTTCACCCAGACTTCCGACAGGATGAGATGGTTCAGCAATGAATAACGATAATGGCCAAGTCGCGCGGATACGAAGTCAATGTAGCGTGGCTGGATGAGCGGGATGAGCGGCGCCGCGCGCATCGCCATCGCGTTCGCCGCCTCCCAGAGTTGTGCCGCTTCCGCCTTGTTCTGAGACATCATGGCCTGTTTCATGAGGCTTTCCAGAGCGGGGTCACAATAACCTGATGCATTGGTTGAGATATCGAGCCCCGGATGGATATTTTCGCATCCGAGCAGATCATAAAGAAATACGGCAGGGGATGGATAATCAGCATACCATGTTGTCAAAGCCATGGCGACATGATGGTCGGAATTGCCGATATAGCTGCTGAGACTGGCCGGCGCGAGCGTACGGATGGAGGCCTTGAAACCGAGTTTCTCTAGAAGATCCCGCACATAAAGCCCGATATTCGTGTCCACCGCATTATGACGCACGACAAGCGTCACTGCCATGCCTGCAAAGGGCGTCTCCTGAATGCGTTGCCGCGCCTTTGTCAGATCCGGCCGATGATGCGCCCGCGCGGCGCAGTCCGATGGCCCTTTCTGCATGCCATAGGGGATGAGGTCGCATAATGGCGTCGCCACCGCCTCACCCCCATATAAAATGGCAACGGCCCGGCGGTCGATCGCCTCATTAAGCGCCTGACGGACTTGAAGGGAAGTGAAAGGCGGCTCCCGGACATTCAGGACGAGGTAATAATATCCCAGGAGTGGTTGCAAATGTATCTGATGCGCATAACGATCACCCAGTTCACTGTAACGATCCTGCGGTTTCTCTCCCAGCATGACATCATATTGTCCGCGCTCGACCGCCGTCACGGCAGCTTCATCCGTCAGGCCGAAATCAACCTGAATATGGTCGACATAACCATCAGGTTGCGCCCTTTCCGACCATGTTCGGAAGAAGGGATTGCGTTCGAGACGCATCCCCGTCGATGAATCATATTTTGTGATGTGGTAAGGGCCGGTCCCGGGCAGAGGTGAAGCGCCGCTATCCCGCCCTGTCACGTCACGCGGGAGGATCACGGCGTGGTTGAAGGCCAGTTTCTGCGCGAATTCCGGGTCAGGCTGACGTAGCTGAAAAGTGACCGTCCGGTTTTTTACATCGCCCGTGACGCCTTCAAGGCGGCATTGCGCAGCATATTGCAGGCATTGCTCTGCCCCCACAATATTGCGGTAAAATGAGTCCGCTGTCGGGCTGCCAACGTGGAAGAGACGCCGCATGGATGCGACCACATCATCCGTCGTCAGCGCCGCGCCATTTGAGAAATATATATGATCATGGATGCGGAAACGCCATGTCAGCCCGTCAGAACTGACCGTGGGCAGGGCCTCCGCAATGTCCGGCACGATTTCCAGCCCCTCCTTTCCCGATGCGCGGCGATAAGCGAGAAGCCCGTCATAGACGGAAACGAAAATCTGGAGGTAAGCGCTGGAATAATTGATTTGTGGGTCCAAAGTCTCACTGGGTGACGCCATCGTGACGCGCAGCGTACCCCCGCGATTGGGTTGCGCATGCTGCATCACGTTATCGGCCGCACCCTGCGCCAGGGCGGCATGAGATACGAGGAAAAGCGTCAGGATGAGGCCCGTCAGGACCCTGAAATACCGTCGGAGCGACGATTTACGCCCCCCCGCCGCATATCCTAACCCGCTCAATGCGCCTCGGCCCAGTTATCACCGATACCGGTCTCGACAACCAGTTTCACCCCAATATCGGCAACGCTGCTCATCGTCTCACGGAGGAAGCCTGCCAACATATCCGCTTTATCCGCAGCCACTTCGAAAACGAGCTCATCATGCACTTGCAGCAGAAGTTGCGCATCAAAATCATTGTCGCTCAACTGACGATCCACCGAGATCATGGCCATTTTGATGATGTCCGCAGCACCTCCCTGAAGGGGCGCATTGATGGCCTGACGTTCCGCATAAGCGCGTCGCGCGCCATTTTTCTCAGTGATGCCGGGGACGTAACATCGGCGACCGAATGGCGTCTCGACAAAGCCTTTCTCCCGCGCTTCCTCTTTTGTCCGGTCCATATAGGTTTTAATGCCCGGATAACGTTCAAAATACGTCGCGATATAATGCCGCGCCTCATTTTGCGGGATGCCCAACTGGCGCGCCAGCCCGAACGCGCTGATGCCGTAAATGATCCCGAAATTGATCGCTTTGGCCCTGCGACGGGTCAGCGGGTCCATGCCTTCAACGGGCACATTGAAGACTTCCGAAGCCGTGCGGGCGTGAATATCCTGCCCTAGCGCGAAAGCTTCCTGAAGGGTCGGGATGTTGGCCACGGCAGCGAGGAGGCGAAGTTCAATCTGGGAGTAATCCGCCGAGACAAGCTTACGCCCCTTCTCCGCGATGAAAGCGTGGCGGATGCGCGCCCCTTCCTCCGTGCGGATCGGGATGTTCTGCAGGTTCGGATCATTTGAGGAAAGGCGACCTGTTGTCGTGCCTGCCATATGATAGGATGTGTGCACGCGCGCCGTCTTCGGGTCCCGCTGCTCTAAAAGCGCGTCTGTATAAGTCGATTTCAGTTTCGCGAGCTGCCGCCAGGCGAGGATATGTTGCGGAAGCGCGTGACCCTGATCCGCCAGTTCCTGCAAGACGGAGGAGTCCGTACCCCAGGCCCCCGCCTTGGTGCGTTTGCCGCCCGAGAGATTCATTTCATCGAAAAGGATCTCTCCCAATTGCTTGGGCGAACCGATATTGAAGTCCCGCCCCACCAATTGATGGATTTCCGCTTCCATCACCTTCATACGCGCGGCAAAATCAGTAGAGAGGCGTTGAAGTTCAGCGACATCAATTTTGATGCCGGCCCATTCCATTTTCTGAAGGACAGGGATGAGCGGCCGCTCCATCGTCTCATAAATGCGCACGGCGCGATTCTGCACCAGCATCGCCTTGAGCTTCAGCCATAATCTGAATGTCACATCCGCGTCTTCCGCCGCGTAGGACGTCGCCTTATCGACAGAGACGTGCGCAAACGGAATGCGCTGCCGCCCCGTGCCCGTCACCTCATCATAAGTGATCGGGCGATGACCCAGATGGAGGAGGGACAGCTCATCCATCCCATGCCCGTGCGCGCCCGCCGATTGGGCGTAGGAGAGCAGCATTGTGTCATCAATGGGCGCGATACCCGTCACACCGGCATTCTGAAAAACGAGCAGGTCATATTTTGCATTCTGAAAAATCTTCAGGATCGCATCATCATGGAAGACCGGCGTCAGCGCGGCGAGAACCTGTGCCGTTTCAAGTTGAGGTGGCACCAGATTTTCAAGGTCACCCTGATGGCGTAGCGGAATATAAGCCGCCTCCCCCGCACGCACCGCCAGAGAAATCCCGATGAGCGCCGCCCGTCGCGGTTGAAGACTATCCGTCTCCGTATCGACGGCAACATAGCCCTCAGCCTTAATGCGTTGAACCCAGCTTTCAAGCTGCGTGGTTGTTGTGACCGTTTCATAGGGGCCGAAATCCGGCTGCTTCACGGGTGAAGCCGTTGGGGCTGTTGCGTCTCGCGTTGCGGCGTCGCCATCCGGCGCGGCTGGCGAAGGGGTTGGTCGCGCAACATGGCGCAGTCCAAGGCGCTGGCTGATGGAGTTGAACCCCATCTGCGCCAGGAAACCACCCAACATGTCCCCTGATGGGTCGCGACAGCCCAGCGCCTCAATCGGTTCCGGCAGCGCCACATCGCGTGCCAGAGTCACCAGTTTGAGGGAGAGGCGTGCATTTTCCGCATGTTCGATCAGCGCATCACGGCGCTTTGACGGCTTCATACCCGGCGCGGCCGTCAGCACATCTTCCAGACGCCCGAATTCAGCGACAAGTTGGGCTGCACCTTTCGGGCCGATACCGGGCACGCCCGGCACATTATCGGTCGAATCCCCCATCAGGGCCTGCACGTCCACGACGCGTTCCGGCGGTACACCGAACTTGGTAAGGACCTCTTCCACCCCGATCGGGCGCTGCTTGATGGGGTCAAGCATCTGCACTTTTTCCGTCACGAGCTGCATCAGATCTTTATCTGAGGAAACAATCGTGCACCGACCGCCCTCAAGGGCGATCACCCCGGCATAAGAAGCAATAAGATCATCCGCCTCCCAGCCTGGCAATTCAATGGATGGGACATTGAAGGCCTTTGTCGCTTCCCGGATCAAGGCGAATTGCGGGACAAGGTCCTCCGGGGCGGGGGGACGATGCGCTTTATAAGCGGGGTAGATGTCATTGCGGAAGGTCTGCCGCCCCGCGTCAAAAATGACAGCCAGATGTGTGCCGACATGCTCTCGCATCAGGCGGGAGAGCATATTGGTAAAACCGTAAACCGCATTAACAGGCGTGCCATCCGGGCTGTGCATCGGTGGCAGGGCATGAAAAGCCCGGAAGATGAAGCCCGACCCATCGACCAGAATGAGGTGTTTTTCTTGTTCCATAAATGTGACACCCTGTCTCTCAGTCTGCGCAGGCTTGATCTTCGACCCTCATCAAAACGGGCCTCGCCGCGTTCCGATCCTGCCGGAAAGCGGATTCTTATGCAAGAAAGCGACATGCGGCTGGCGGATCAGGCCGTCGTCGCGGCGGACGCAAGTTTTTACGGCATGGCTCTGGCGTCGGGGCGGGAAATTGGCTATGCAACATCCCGATGGACCCGTAGCTCAGCTGGATAGAGCGTCGCCCTCCGAAGGCGAAGGTCGAAGGTTCGAATCCTTTCGGGTCCGCCAATATCCGTTATCACGGCTTCTCATCCCCTCTCGCGACCCTTGATTTTCCCCTTTTTACCGCCATAAACTCTTCTCACGGCTTCTCACCCCTTGTCATGCAAGCGCACGAATTTGGGGGCAACGAAAAAAGGGTGGGGGCAGCGTGTTAACGGATATAAAAAGTAGGAAGTGAGCCGCAAAAGGGAAGCGATATCGCGTTTCAGACGCTGGCGCCCTGTATCTCGGTGTTAGAACCACAGGAGCGCGGTTCTGGTATCTGTAATACCGCTGGGCAGGAATTGCGAAGCGTCTCGCCATCGGCAGCTACCCTGACGTCTCATTGGCGGCCGCACGCGACGCGGTGCACGCTTAAAAAAAACGAGATCCAGGCGGGTGGGGATCCGTCCCTCACCGGGAAGCCGCGGCGGGCTGCGACTCTCACGGATGAGCGCTCGCTCGCAAAAATCGGCGATGTTTCGGTGAAACACAACCTCAGTCGATAGACCGTCAAGCTCGCTTTTGCCGACGGTCCCTATGCGGCAGATGGTGAAGGGTCGCATTTCAAGCACCGTCAGGCAGGACCAACTAGATGGCCGTGGTCATCCGCGGTGGCGCATCGCCTCGACGAACGTCACGAAGGCGGGCGATGATTGGCGGCGGCTCGGGTAATAGAGGTGATAGCCGTCCCAATAAGGACACCAATCTTCCAGAACGCGTCGGAGACAACCCTCTTCTATATGAGGAATCGCGATTTCCTCAGGAACGTAAGCTACTCCGTGGCCGGCGCGTGCAGCATCGAGGACATGAAAGATGTTGTTGAAGACGAGTTGGCCATCAACTTTAACTTTGATCTCGCGACCCCGCTCTTCGAACTCCCAGACATAAAGCCCGCCTGACGTGGGAAACCGATAATTTATGCAGTTGTGCTGCGTCAGATCCTGAGGCCGTTCCGGGATGGTGCGACGCGAGAAATACGCTTCAGTGGCGACGACCGCGAAACGAATATCGGGCCCGATACGAGCGGATATCATATCTTTCGCGAGTTGCTCGCCCATCCGGACGCCCGCGTCATAGCGTTCGGAGACAATGTCGGTCAGACCATTATCGAGCAGAAGTTCGATCCTGATGTCGGGATACTTCGGAAGAAACATCTTGAGTTTCGGCCAAAGCACGCTGCTGATGGCGTAGTCCGACGCGTTGATTCTGATTGTCCCTGCCAAAGTTTCGCGCAACGCGTTCAGAGCATCGATCTCAATCTCGATCTGGTCAAAGTGCGGGCCGATCCTGTTCAGCAGCCTCTCACCAGCCTCTGTCGGTGCGACCGCCCGCGTGGTGCGCGTGAGCAGGCGCACGCCCAGGCGAGCCTCGAGCTGACGGATCGTATGGCTCAAGGCCGACTGAGAAATCCCGAACCGCGCAGCTGCCCTGGTGAGGCTGCGCTCTCGTGCGACGGCCAGAAAAGCAAGCATGCCATTAACGTTCTGGCGGTGCACTCATAATTCCTTTTCACGCTTCTGCTTCCGATTATAAAGCTGAAAGCGGGAAAATACAGCTATCCGATGGCGCATCGACCGAGCGTCCGGATGGCGGACAGTCGGCAGCTTCGATGGGCATTGTGATGGCGCCCAGACGGTCGAGAATTGCCATGTCACCGGATATCCTCCCGAACATGATGATCCCTGGCAGCGGGGCAAGAAGATTGCGCGTCTTCTCCTGTCGGAAATGGTCGCTTAGTTCGACGGTGAGCAGCAGCATCCGAGCGATCGTGCGGCCTGATTGTCGGCGAGATCGGCAGCCACCTCGCCCCAGTCAGATAGGATGCGCATATGATCTTGAGCCACGACAGGTTCAGCCAATCCAGGTTCGATGACGGCGTCGCCGCGAAACGACTTGAACATGCCCTTGTCCCCCGGTCTCTATTTATCTTCCATGAGCTATAGGTGTCAGTGCCTGCTCGCTTCACGCGGCAAGGTGCTGGTTGAAGAACGATTGCAGCCTGTCAAACGGTATCACATCCATTTTGTCGTAGAGATCGGTGTGACTGGCGCCGGCGATGATCATCAGCTCCTTCGGTTCCGCTGCAGCCGCATAGGCGGTTTGGGCGAAGTACAGCGAGTGGGCCTTCTCACCGTGAACGAACAGGACCGGGCGCGGCGAAATCTCCGAAATACAGGTCAGGATGGGAAGATTATTAAAAGGCAGAGGCGTTGTAATCGTCCAGGCATTGCCGGAATTGACAGCGCGCGGGTGATAACCGCGCGGCGTCATATAGTAGTCGTGGTAGTCGATCATGAACGGCTCGCCCTTGCGCTCGACGTTGTAGCGCGGCTGATAGGCAGGGGTGCCGCGCTCCGCATCTGTCCAGCGCTGCCGGCTCAATTGTTCGAGGGTCTGCGTACGCTGTTCAAGCGTCATGCTGTCATTATAGCCCTTCGACATAACCCGGGTCATGTCGTACATGGTGCTGGCGACGACGGCCTTGACGCGCTTATCCACCGCCGCAGCGCTCAACGCCATCCCGCCCCAGCCGCAGATACCGATGACGCCGATCCGTTCGCGGTCGACCGCGTCGTGCAGGCCGAGAGAGTCGATGGCCGCCATGAAATCCTCAGTGCTGATATCGGGTGAGGCAACATTGCGGGGTGCCCCGCCACTTTCCCCGGTATAAGACGGATCGAAGGCCAGGGTGACGAAACCGCGCTCCGCCATGGTCTGCGCGTAAAGGCCGGACGATTGCTCTTTGACCGCCCCAAATGGCCCGCCGACCGCCAGCGCCGCCAGGCGACCGTTGGCGCGGTTTTTGGGGAGATAGAGATCACCAGCCAGGGTGATGCCATAGCGGTTTTTGAAAGAGATTTTTTGATGGTCGACGTTGGCGCTTCGGGGAAACACCTTATCCCAATCATCTGTCATGGTGTGAGCCTCTGCATTAGGCGTTGGCAGTAACGATGCGGCGCCCAGGGCGGCCGCACTCACGCCGGATAACCTGAGGAGGTTTCGCCGCCCGGGATCCTCAACCGCCCCTTGTTCGGTGTTGATCCGGAGTTCACTTTGTCCACTCATGCCCGTCTCCTTTTTCGATCGATATGGGCGGACTCAGCCCCGCGATCAGGTCGCCTGCGTCATTTGCGGCGTCGCGCTTGATTCGTGAATCGCGCCCGGGCGGCTTCAGGTCGTCTGGCCGCCATCGACGATGATGTTCGCTCCCGTGGTGAAGGCCGCAACATCCGAGCAGAGCCATAGGACCGTGCCAGCGATCTCTTCGGGTCGCCCCATTCGGCCGATTGGTTCCTGGGCGATGACCTTCCTGCGACCTTCCTCTGTGCCGCCGGAGAAGCGATCCATCATCGGCGTCGCAATGATACCGGGCGACACGACGTTCACACGGATGTTCCTGTCGGCATAATCAAGTGCAACCCCCTTACTAAGGCCGACGACGCCAAACTTCGCGGCGCAATATGTGGCCTGCCTGGGGAAACCTTTCGCGGCGGCACCCGAGCCAGTATTGATGATCACGCCGCCGCCCTGTTTCAGCATCTGCCCGATCTGGTGCTTCATGCAGAAGTAGACGCCGCCGAGATTGACTGCGATCTGTCGGCGCCACTCGTCATTGTCAAGTTCACCGAACAACATGCCCGGTTGCTCGACGCCCGCATTATTGAAAGCGAAATCCAAACGACCGAAAATCTCGACCGTCCTGTTAATAGCGGCCTCCACTTCTGTCTCATTGGCGACGTCGGCCAGCAGCGCAATGGCGCGGCCGTTGGCCGCCTCGACCAGCTTGAGAGTTTCCTTGTTGCTGTCGTCGTTAAGGCCGACGATCGCGACGTTCGCGCCTGCTCTCGCGAATGCAAGAGCGGCTGCGCGTCCGATCCCGGTGCCGGCGCCAGTAATGAAGGCGACCTTACCGCCATAGTTGAATTTTGCCGTCATCATCGTGACCCTTCCTCCAAATCGGGGCTTTCGCACAGTCTCTACAAGGTAGGGCTCCGGGCGCGTGATGATTAGTGTCGGTAATTTGCTTATGGATATGAATCATTCTCATGAATGTCTGGCGCGAAACAGCGCGGCCGCCCAATCAATTTGTGAATATGACTCATGATGACCAGCAATCTATGCGGGCCCGACGGGGAACGCCGGTTCAATTATCTCGTGATGCAGATGATTATTCCGCGGAGGTGGCTTGGCCTATGTGCTGTTGCTACCCGCTGCAACCCTCCAGCACCGCCGGAGATCGGTCGCCCGGTCGAGAAAAGCGCATCGGCTTCAAAGCCTGATTTGCCGATATACGGGCCGACGCGTGGAATGCGTTACACGCCTCAAAAGCCGTGCCGTTTCAGGCCGTTTTCAGGCGACCGCGCTTGTGCGAAAATTTTCCCCCCAACCTCACGCGGCCTTCACCGTCATATCGATAATAAGCGCCGCGGAAAAAAAAATCTCCTTCATATGGTGCTTAACCGCGCATCGCGCCCCGTCCTGATGGATCTGTACCGGCACGATCACATCGTAACCCGAGAGATGGGCGTCATACACGGCGTCGTCGCCATTGATCTGGCGGATCACAACGAGTTCATCATTTGTCATGGATCGACCTCCCCCGGCACAATCTCACATGCTCCCAAGCAGCAGGAGGGCTTAGGCGGGGGCCCAGTCTGTCTGCCATTCCGTGCCGATAAAGGCGACGCGGCGGCCCCGATTGCTCTCCTGCACCACGATAACGTGCTGCTCCTGCAAATAGGTCAATTGCCGCCGGGCGCGCCCGAGGGAAAATGTGCCATAAGAGGCCGCAATCGCGGCGTCATTCGGGCAGGGCGCGGCTTGCTGCGCCGCAAAAGCGAGGAGAAGGCCGACCCCCTGCACGTCCTCCGGCAAAGACGCCGCGATCTGGACAGCTTCGGCCCAGATGGCGCCCTGCGCATAGGCGTAATCCACCCCGGCGCGAATACCACCCAGGATGAGGCGAAAGCCTTCCAGCCCGATCAGTGTCACATCAATCTGGCTGATGCGCGCCCGCAACTGAAAATCCTGAAACAAAGCGGGAAGCGGCCGCGTCGCCGCCTCACTCTCCAGATGGACGGCTTTGACCATCTTCCAGATATCCTCCGGACTGGCCTCCTCCAATAGGGCCGCTGCCTGCCCGGACGCGTCATTTGAGGGTTTCTGCCGCTCCGCTGTATAGGCTTCCAACTGTTTGAGGAGGTCCGGCGGTGGCGGTCGGGGCTCACGCGGTGGCGGGGCGGTGAAGCTGGCCACCGGCTCAAGGATGATATCGCGCAGATCTTCACCCCGCATCGCCTCGAACGGCAGTAATTCCGGCCCGGCCGCCATGCTGCGCGTCTCAACCGCGCCGATTATCACCTTGAGAGGGCGGCGGCTCAAAGCCGGCCCCAACGCCATGAACTGCCCGCGCGCGAGGTCGCGAAACCCTTCCGCCAGACGTTTCTCCATCCCCAGCAGATCGGCCGCCCGCACCATATCAATATCCAGAAATGTGCGCCCCATCAGGAAATTTGAGGCTTCCGCCGCGACATTTTTGGCAAGTTTGGCGAGGCGCTGGGTTGCGATGACACCGGCAAGGCCGCGCTTGCGCCCACGGCACATGAGGTTCGTCATGGCATTGAGGGAAAGGCGTCGGGCCTCATCCGTCGTATCGCCACCGGCGGCCGGGGCAAAAAGCTGCGCCTCATCAACGATGACCAGAACGGGATACCAGTGACTGCGCGCCACCTCGAACATCCCCGTCAGAAAAGCCGCGACAGCACGAAGCTGCCGCTCCGCATCGAGACTTTCCAGCGTCAGAATCACGGAGGCGCGGTGGATGCGCGCCCGCTCCCCCGCTGCGCGCAAGGTGGTGTCGCTCTGATCCGCCGCATCGACAATCAGGTGGCCGTAGCGTTCCGCCAAGGCAATAAAATCACCTTCCGGGTCGATCACGACCTGTTGCACGGTTGTGGCGGTTTGTTCGAGCAGGCGACGCAGAAGATGGGATTTGCCTGAACCGGAATTGCCCTGCACCAGCAGGCGCGTCGCCAGAAGTTCCGGCAGGTTGAGCAAAACATCACGTCCATCCTGGCCCTGCCCCAGGGAGATTGCCGCATTCATAAACGCATCGATACCTTAGCCCGCATGTCGAGTCAGCCATTTCTCAGCCGATAAAGCGGCGAGATAACCGGTGGAGAAGCAGGCCTGCAAGAGGTAACCCCCGGTGGGCGCCTCCCAATCCAGCATTTCCCCCGCAATGAAAACCCCCGGTCGCTGCCGGAGCATAAAGCCGGAATCAACCGCCATTTGGCGCACGCCCCCTGCCACAGAAATAGCGCGCGCCATGTCTGCCGGTTGCGCAAGCGTGACGGGCACATGATGCAGGGCGGTCGCCAGATCCAGCCCCTCTCGATGATCAAACCAGCCCTCCTGAAAAAGGCCGCGCGCCACGGGTGAGAGTCCGAGGCGGCGAAGATGGTTCGATTGCGATTCCCGGGGTCGCAACCGTGCGACATTGTGCCGTGTCTGATCCATCGTCATCATCGGGCGCAGATCGATATGAAGTTTTGCCGCACCCTGCGAGGCGATGCGCTGGCGCAAAGGGGCTGAGAGCGCATAAATCGGTGCGCCCTCCAACCCGTCTTTTGTGACCGTGATGTCACCCCGGCTTTTCAGTCCCTCAAAATGCGCCGTGACACTCTTCAGCACCGCACCCTCATGCTTCGAGCAAAATTCAGGCGACAAGGCGGCGCGGAAACCGCAATTGGCGGGTGCAAACGGACTCATCATGTCTGTTTGGAAATGATCCGTCCAATCCCCGTCTGACCCGGTGCGGGGCCATGACGCGCCCCCGAGAGCGAGGATGACCGCATCCGGTTTCTTCACCGCGATGGCGCCTTCATGCGCGAGTAAAATAGTGCCGTCATCACCGAAACCGCTCCAGCGCGTGCGAAACTGAAATGTGACACCCCGATCACTCAGGCGCTTCAACCATGCGCGAAGGAGCTGGGAGGCTTTCAGCCCGACGGGAAATATTTTTCCGCTCGTCCCGGTAAAGCACGCCTGACCCAGATTTTCCGCGAAATGGATGACGTCATCGGGCGTGAAACTTTCGAGCGCCGGACGCAACCACGCCGCGCCGTCACCGTATTGCTTCAGGAAGTGGTCAAGCCCCCCTGCATGGGTCAGATTAAGGCCACTCCGACCCGCAAGCAGAAATTTCCGTCCCGCATTGGGCTTCTGCTCATAGACCGTGACATGAAATTTTTTTTGGGAGAGAAAATCGGCCGCCATCAATCCCGCAGGCCCCGCACCGATGACGGCGATTTCCGGGATAAATCCTTCTGTCATCGGGTTCTGCGCATCGGTAAACTTTCCTGGATCGTCTGAAGTTTCGCTTGCATCCCCCTCACAGGACTGCTTCGATTCAACGGATCGAAAGAAGTGCAGGACAACACATCTGCATGCAAGGACATTGTTCATGATCCCGCTCAATCAGCGCGCGCTCACGGCGCTTCCCGCCGGTAAAAACCTCTTTAGTTATGATCGCAGCCAGGTTCGGGCGGGCATTGTCCATCTCAGTGTCGGGAATTTTCATCGCGCCCATCAGGCCTGGTATGTTGACCAGCTCCTCAATCACTCCGGCAATACTCATTGGGGCATCTGCGGCGTCGGCCTGCTGGATGATGAAAATGAATGCCTCAAACGCGATGTTTTTGCGGCGCAGGATAATCTCTACACGCTGACGCGCTATAAAAATGACGGCTCCGAGACGCATCAGATCATCGGGTCCATCGTATCCTATCTCTTCGCGCCCGATGACAGGCGCGCGGTGCTTGAGAGGATGGCCGCGCCGGAAATCAGGATCGTCTCCATGACGATCACGGAAGGCGGTTATAATCAGGAGCCGGGCACCGGCCGTTACCGCCTTGATCACCCCGCAACACAGGCGGAACTGGCAGATCCGGACCATCCGCACTCCGCATTCGGCTTTATCGTCGCGGCGCTCAAATTACGCCGTGCCCGCGGCATTGCGCCTTTCACCGTCCTGTCATGCGATAATCTCCGCCATAATGGCCGCATCACCCATCAGGCCGTGGTGGCCCACGCTGAAGCTTTGGACCCGGAACTGGCCGCATGGATTGAGGAAAACGTGACATTCCCCAATGCGATGGTTGATCGCATTACCCCCGCTGTCCTCAAGGAAGATGCTTTGCCGATTGATGAAGCCAGCGGCATCCAGGACGCCCTGCCCGTCATCTCAGAGGATTTCGCACAATGGGTCATTGAGGACCGCTTCGTGAATGGCCGCCCCTATCTGGAGGAAGTCGGCGTGCAATTCGTTGAGGATGTCGGCCCGTATGAACTCATGAAAGTGCGTATGCTGAATGCCGCGCATTCCGTCCTCGCCTATCCGGGCCAACTTGCGGGTTTCAATGATGTTCGGGACGCCATAACAAACCCGTCTATCCGGGAGTTGGTGGATATTTTTCTCCGTCGGGACGTCGCGCCCACGCTTCCCGCGCCGAAAGGCATGGATCTCGATATTTACCGGGCGACGATCATCAAGCGTTTCAGCAATCCCCATATCATCGACCGCCTGCCGCGCATCACGGGTGACGGGTGGAGCAAACTCGCCACTTTTCTCGCCCCGACATTTAATCATGTCGTGGAGGAAGATGGTGATGTGACGCGGATGGTCTTCGTCCTGGCATGTTTCACCCGATATCTGCGCGGCGTCACGGATGATGGGCAGGAATTTGAACCATTTGAGCCGCAAATGCCCGACGCGGAGCGTGAAGCCAGCCGCCATGACGCCCTGTCACTCTCCGTGTTTCAGCATTTCAATCTGCATCAGCGCCCCCCCATTATGTCGGAGATCCGCCGATGGGAGGAGCGAATTGAACGCCACGGCACCTTAAAAGCGCTGGAACGCCTTCTGGATGGCTGAAAGCGGTGAGATATGATCCGCCAAATTTTAAACTTCGCTGCTGATATCGAGACCAATATCGAGCGCCGTCACACTATGCGTCAGCCAGCCGAGTGATATCACGTCTACCCCTGTTTCCGCCACAGAAGCAGCGGTCTCCGGCGTGATGCCGCCGGAGGCTTCCGTGACGGCCTTGCCCGCGACACATTCCACCGCGCGGCGCAGCAATTCCGGCGACATATTATCGAGAAGATAAATATCCGCCCCGCCCGCCATCATCGCCGCCTCTAACTGCGCCAGTGAATCCACCTCAAGAGAGATCTTCATCATATGGCCGATATGGCGACGCGCCATCGTCAGGGCGGGCGCAATACCGCCCGCAATCGCGATGTGGTTATCCTTGATCATCACCGCATCATCGAGACGATAACGATGATTATGGCCGCCCCCCATCAGAACCGCGTACTTTTGAAGCGCGCGCAGGCCCGGCAATGTCTTGCGCGTGCAGGTGACGCGAGTCCCGAAACTGGCGACTTTATCAACGATCTGACGCGTTACAGATGCGATCCCGCTCAGATGGGAGAGCAGATTAAGGGCCGTGCGCTCTGCCGCCAAAATCGTGCGCGCATTGCCCGAGACTTCGGCAATGACGTCACCAGGGTGCAGCCTGTCCCCATCCTGCTTCATCGCCTTAAAATGTAATTGCGGGTCAAGGCAGGAAAAAGCGAGTCGCGCCGCGGGCAGCCCTGCGAGAACACCTGCTTTGCGGGCGCGGAAAACCGCACGTGCGGAGGCGGCAGGATCAATCACCAATTGCGAGGTCACGTCACCGCCAATGCCGAGATCCTCCCGCAACGCCGCCTCAATGATCGGCCTCCATTCCAGATCAGGTAAGTGACGTGGCCACATTGCGCATTCCCTCATTTGTCAGGCAGTTTGTTTCAGATCATCAATTGTCAGGACGCTATGTTGCGGGTCCGATGCTGGCTGCGCATCGACCCGGTAATGGCTGCCGCGACTTTCCTTCCGGTTGAAAGCAGCATATGCCATGGCCGCGCCGATCAAAGCGTGGTCATCATGCGCCATATTGGCTGAAAAAACCCGATAAGCCGCCTCAAGCCCGTGACCATCGCGCAGCAAACCAAGATGCTGTCCCATGACCGTCCTGACATCCGCCGCACATCGCCTGACGGGGGGCGGTTTCAGCGCGCAGCGTTTCGATGGGGGCAGCGTCATATCCTGCAAGGCACGCCCGACCCGGGAGGCCATGACACAGGCTTCCAGAAGGGAATTGCTTGCCAGCCGATTGGCCCCATGCAGCCCTGTCGCGGCAACTTCCCCGCAGGCCCAGAGGCCGCCAATATTCGTGCGTCCGGCGAGGTCCGTCTGCACCCCACCCATAAGATAATGGGAGGCGGGAGTGACGGGAATGCAGTCTCGATCCGGGTCGATCTGATTTTGACGACAAACTTGATAAATCGTCGGGTAATGATGCTTGAACCCATCGGGAAACAGGCCGCGCGCATCCAGAAAGACTTTGTGGCCCGCACCTTCCTGCGCCGCCACCGCCCGGGCCACAATATCCCGCGATTGCAAAGGGTTCGTGAAAGCCACCCCTTTTTCATTAACCAGGACGGCCCCTGCACCGCGCACGGCCTCGCTGATGAGGAAGTGACGGCCTTCAACCGCACCGATCGCAAGAGCTGTCGGGTGAAATTGCGTGAATTCCAGATCCATCACCCGCGCGCCGATGCGCAGCGCCATCGCAATCGGGCCGCCATCATGACCACGTGGATTGGTGGAGACCGGAAATAACCCGCTTGCGCCACCACTCGCCAGAATACATTGGGAGGTCGCGATATATGTGCCGTCTTCCAGCCACAGCCCGGCAATATGCCCGTCATCAATTTCGATATCGGTCAGGCGTGCGCCGTGCAGAAATGTGATATCCGGGCTTCTGGCCGCCGCCGCCATAAGGGCTTCCATCATGGCCCGGCCTGACCCGTCCCCCTGCGCATGCAGGATACGTGCCCGGTTATGCGCGGCCTCGCGATGGAAATGATAGGACCCGTCATGATCGCGGGTGAAGGACACACCAAAGCGCTCAAGCGTTGCGATAACCGCCTGCGTGTCAGAGAGGATCGCGCGCACGGCTTCCGGGTCACATAATCCCGCCCCGGCGGCGATCGTGTCGGCAATATGTTGTTCCAGCGTATCACCCGGCCCGATCGCCGCGGCCATACCGCCTTGCGCCAGATAACTGGATGTTGTCTCCGCAGGCGCGCCGGGGGAGAGGATGATGCAGTGCCGCCGCATCATCAGCGCCGTCACGAGCCCGGCAAGGCCACTGCCGATAATGACGGGCTGGCCGTCCAGACGATTCTCCGGCTTATTTAACATCAGCGTCTAGACGGCCAGCATCCGCGCCACAGCCTGACGCGCGCGTGCTGCCATCTCGGGCGGGATGGTGACTTCCGTCCCCATTGTCTCAAGAGACTTGCGGATCGACGCCAGTGTGATGCGCTTCATATGCGGGCAGAGGTTACAAGGGCGCACAAACGTGACTTCCGGGTGCATGACGGCGAGATTGTCACTCATGGAGCATTCCGTCACCAACAGCACCTTGCTCGCGCCGGACCGCCCGACATAATCGATCATGCCCGCTGTTGAACCCGCATAATCCGCCTCAGCCACAACGTCTGGCGGGCATTCCGGGTGGGCCAGAACCGTCACGCCCGGATGGAGGCGGCGATATTGGCGGATTTCACCCGGCGTGAAGCGCTCATGCACTTCACAATGTCCCGGCCAGGTGATCATGCGGATGCCGGTTTCGTTCTGAATATTCTGCGCCAGAAATTCATCGGGGATCATGATGACTTCCGGCACGCCGAGACTTTCAACCACGCGCCGCGCATTGCCTGATGTGCAGCAAATATCCGTCTCCGCTTTCACGGCGACAGAACTATTCACGTAAGTCACCACCGGCACACCGGGATGCGCCGCTTTGAGCGCGCGCACATCGGCCGCGGTGATGGACTCAGCGAGAGAGCAACCCGCTGCGTCATCCGGGATCAGGACCGTTTTGTCCATATTCATGAGTTTGGCGGTTTCTGCCATGAAATGCACGCCAGCCATGACGATGACGGCGGCATCCGTGCTTTCCGCTTCACGCGCCAAAGCGAGGCTGTCACCCCGAATATCGGAGATGCAATGGAAGATCTCCGGCGTCTGGTAGTTATGCGCCAAGATCACGGCATTCCGCTCTTTTTTAAGCGCGAGGATGGCCTCAATATCGTCTGCGAAGCGGGCTTCCCAGGCATCGCGCGTCATCAGGCGCGCCACCGGCGCGAAAAGCGCATCACGCGAGACCGATATTTTTCCATTGAACGCCATCAGCAACATTCCTCGATTTATGCTCGATTTGAGCATAAAGATTGCCAAAAAAAGAAGATGATCGAAAATATCGGTCGCGCTGCCTGAAAGTCAAGGCAAGTCTTTTCAAGTCACGCGATGCGCGCTGTGACACATGCGATTGATGCCCGTCAGGATGATTTGACCAGTGGCAGCTTCGACCCCATGAAATGCCGGGATCCGACAAGCTCCCGCCTGAAGCGGAAGAGCTGCGCCGGGCGGCCTTTATTTGCTGCGGAAAGTCCACTCGTTTTCTCAACGAGATTTTGGTGCAGGATCAAGCGTCGGAAATTCTGCTTATGCACGGCCCGCCCCGCAATCGCCTCCACCGTGCGTTGAAGCTCCCATAACGTAAAAATCTCGGGCAGAAGCTCAAAAACAAGCGGGCGATATTTAATTTTGGCGCGCACACGCGCAATGGCGGTGGCGAGGATACGGCGGGAATTACGCGTCATGCTGCGCCCGAAATTGACGCCGCCCATAAAGTGAGGCGCCTCCGGGAGCAGACCCGCCTCCCACATCAGTTCATAGCGCTGCAGGACAAGCTCATCATCCCAGGCCATCCCATTCAGGCCGAAATTAAAGGCGCAGCGCTGCTGGCGCAGATGATCATGCCCCGCCCAATCCAGCAGCTTTTCCTCCAGCACAGCGACCATCGGCGATGTTACTGTGGATTTCCGATCCTCCCAGGGAAGGTAATCGTACCAGCTTTTCCACCTTTCCGTGTCCGTGCCGACACGTGTCAGCGCCAGATAGGAGATACGCGTCACGCGCGCGCCATCCGTGCAGGGCGGATCAACGAACGTGTAAAGCTGCTCAACATGGCCAAGATGGAAGCCCGTCTTCTGCTCAACCCAGTCGCGCACACCTTTTTGCAGGGAGGTATGGGTGGTCCTTAACGGGCCGGAAGGCAGGCTGCGCCCCTCCTCCAATGTGCGCACCATCGGGGTGTCGTCATGCACAGCGAGGACGACCGCAATCAGCTCAGCATTCATGACGCGGCTTCAGCGGGGCGGGCCTGTCGGGGGTTGACCGCGTCGCGACACATGTCAGTCAAACCGTCAGCAATCTGGGCAAGGGTGGGGGGACAGCCCTGGATGAGACTGCTGAGTTTGACAGGCTGCTTCAGGTGAGGTGTCATGCCGCCGCGGATCACCGCATACAGCCCCGCAAAATCGCTTTCACCCATGGCGCAATTGCCGATGGAAATGACGCCTTTCGGCGCGGGCATCACCTGCCAGATATTCTGGATATCTTCAAAGGCCACACGCGTCAGGGAACCGGTCAGGACCATAATTTCCGCTTCATAAGGCGTCTGGACGAAGCGCAATCCATATGACAGATCTTCCCATGCGGCGGATTGCAGGCGATTGAGACTGCCGGTGCAAAGGTCACAACCACCCCCCTGCGCATGGAACAGCGCCAAAGGCGGGACCTGCCGCCCTGAGCGTGGCCGATTCCGCAAAAAATGAGCCTCGATAATCGCGCGGAGAATAAGCATATGACATCCCTCTGATTGAGGCGGAAGATGAATCTGCCCGAAATGGCCACCACGCGACACGCATCCGGTCCACCCTGCCCGGCGCCATACGTGGCCCCCCTGACGGCGCGCTCACCTTGATCATTCGTGAACAGTTCCGCTCGCACTATCAATATGCCGCGAAACCGAAAAACATGTTAAGTTGGTAGCCTTTATGGCCCCGAAGATTATTTTTTCCTCAAAAAAGTGTTGATGACGTGCTGACACCCTGCCCCCAGAATAACGCGATTCTCAAGTCAGTGATCGAGATTTCCGCTGAAGCGGCGCTGGATATTATCCAATGTCGTCAGGACGGTTTTACTGTGCATAAAAAGCAGGATCGTTCAACCGTCACAACTGTTGACCGCCGCATTGAGCATTTTATCATTGAAAAGCTGCGCCATGTCACGCCCGATATACCCGTTATTGCGGAGGAAAGCGTTTCGGAGGGCCGCGCACCATTATATGACGATACTTATTGGCTGGTCGACCCGATTGACGGCACGGATGAATTCGCCGCCGGGGGCGATGACTTCGCGATCCATGTCGGGCTGGTGCATCTTGGGCAGCCCGTTATCGGGGTGGTCACCCTGCCGGGGCACCAAACACAATATTACGCAGAGCGCGGACACGGCGCGTGGCGGAAAGATGCTGACGGCGTAACACGCATCACCTGCGCCGCGCCGGCGCCGGAACGCCTGCGCGTCGTGACATCATGGCGCTGCATGAACCTCCCGCATTTCATCGCATGGCAAAAAAATTACGAGATCGACTCCATCGTCCCGGCGGGGTCATCCATCAAATTCATGCAGGTTGCGGAAGGCACAGCGGATATTTACCCGCGCTTCACCCCATCCATGGAATGGGACACCGCAGCCCCTCAGGCCATCATTGAGGAAGCGGGCGGCTCCATTCGCGATTTATCTGGCGAAACATTGCGTTATGGCAAGGCGGGGTGGCTCAATTCGAGTTTCATCTGCTGTAGTGATCACGTGCTCGATCGGGTCATCTGGGCGTGATAACGCGGCTATTGCACGCGAAAACGGCCTCTATTGCTGAAGCCGCGCAGATGCTGCGTAACGGCCGCCTCGTGGCATTCGGGACGGAGACGGTTTACGGGCTGGGTGGTATCGCCACTTCCGCCGAAACCGTCGCCCGAATTTTCGCGGCAAAGAACCGACCCGTCTTCAACCCGTTGATTTCTCACTTCCCCACGATTGAAGCGGCCTTACATGAAGTCATTGCAACGCCGATCTCCCAACGCCTCGCTGAAGCTTTCTGGCCGGGACCTTTGACGCTGATCCTCCCGCGCCACGCAGAGAGCCAAATCTGTGACCTGGCCTGCGCGGGTCTCGCCTCGGTGGCGGTCCGGGTTCCGGCGCATCCCGTCGCGCGTGTGCTTTTGCGGGCGGTCGGGCTGCCGGTTGCCGCCCCGTCCGCCAACCCGTCCGGCCGGATCAGCCCCACAAATGCCGCGCATGTCGTCGCCGGGCTGGAGGGACGTATTGACGCTGTCCTTGATACGGGCGACTGCCCCGTCGGGCTTGAAAGCACCGTACTGGACCTGACCGGCGCGCACCCCGTTATTTTGCGCCCTGGCGCGATCACGATCGAGGCGCTCGAGCACGTTATCGGTCCCTTCGCGCAAAAAGAGACGACCCCTTCCCCCGGCAGCAATGACGCGGCTCTTCGCAGCCCGGGCATGATGTCGTCGCATTACGCACCGACATTGCCCCTGCGACTCAATGCCCGGAATTGTCACGAAAATGAGGCGCTTCTGGCTTTCGGCACGCCCCTCTCCCACGCGCCTCTCATTTGGAATTTAAGCGCATCGGGCGACCTGGTGGAAGCCGCCGCGCGCCTCTATGCCGGGCTGCACTTTCTTGATAAAGCTGGCTGCGCGCAGGGCCTGAAGGGCATTGCGGTGATGAATATGCCGGGTCACGGGCTGGGGCAGGCCATCATGGACCGCCTGCAACGCGCCGCCGCCCCCCGGATGACGCACCCTGATGAAACGGCATTTGAGGGCGGGGGATGAGCAATATCGACACGCGGGAAATCAAAATTCTCTCCGATATCCTCGCCTTGGTTCTGGAGGAAGAAGAGGGCCAATCCCATGCCGCCCTTTCCGCGCTGAAAGCACGTGCCCGAAAAAACGGCACCACAGGGGGTGCTCTGAAAAATCTTTTCGCCACGATCATTATTGACCCACCTAAACCCACCCGACGCCGCACCACTGCCGGTCACAAAGCGGATCTTGACGAGGAAAACGCCAGTCTGCGTCGACATGTGCAGGTTCTGACCTCCAATCTGCAGACGATGGATGTGCGCCTGCGCAGCGCTGAGGCGCAATCTTTCGCCCTTCAGCGTGAGATGTTTCAGGTCCGGCAATCTCATGCTGAAATCGGCGCGCTTCTGGAAGTCGAGACGCAGGGGCGATCCCGCTCCATGATGATGGTTTACATTGCTCTCTTCGCGGGCATTGTGCTGGGCGTCGCGGCGGCGCAACTCTACCACGCTTTCAGCTTCGCGCCGGTGATTGACAGGGCATCCTACCTCAATGAGCCCTTCAGTAATGCAAGGCCGTCATAAGGCCGCGTTTTTCAACGCGTGGGACGCAGCAGGACGACTTTCTCACTGATTTTGACCTGGGGCGGGTTCTGCAGGCAGGAAATGAAGTAAAGCCCGACAGAAAATGCGACATCTGACAGGACGATGAAGCACCATGCGAGATCGGAAATCTGACCCGGCCCGGCGCCGCGCCAAAGCGAGAAAAGCGCAAATGCGATGGAGAGCGGCCGCAAACCCTGTAACATGATGCGCAATGGGTTGGCATGTCCCGGACGGACAAGCACGCGCATGCGCATGATCCCGACAAACAGCGCCAGCCCCACCGCCCATGAAAGGACGTCAAAAAAAGCGGACGCCAATCCCAACCCGTTCACCACCATGATCAGAATGACCGACGTCGCGTAAAATAGCAGCGCGCCAAGCTGGAAGCTCATTCCGACTTCAAATGGTGGCCATTTTTCCGGCAGGCGATCAGCGATCGGCTGGAAAACACGATCCAGAATCCAGAGATCCATCTGATTGACCCGAGAGACGAACGACATAACGGCACCTTGCTGACTCGACAGGCTTTGACCATACCATCTTGTCGACATTAACTAAACCGAGCGACCCTGATGTAACGTCCTGGCACTGTTCCGTTTTCAGATTCATAAATAGCGTGAACGTCAAATAGACATTTTCCGCCGCTGTGATAACGTCGCGTCATACTTGAAGGGCCAGCACCTCCCATGATGAATTTTTTCAGACTCATCCCTTGCATTTTCCTGCTGGCATTTACCTTTGACGGGGTCTTCAGCACGCAGGCTCTGGCAGTTGGGCGTTTCGTGCCGGGTATGAAGGCTGGTGCGCAGGATAATGTGTTGCGGCGCACTCTGCCGAACGGCCTGACGGTCGTCATCGTGCCCAATCATTTTGCCCCTGTCGTCCGCACGCAGATGATCTACCGCGTCGGGTCGGCCATGACATCGGATGATTTCCCCGGCACTGCCCATGCGCTTGAACATATGATGTTCAATGGCACATCTGAAGTCAGTCGCAGCCAGCTCTCCGCCATCAGCGCGCATCTCGGAAATATCAATAATGCTTCCACGACGGACGACATCACGCAATATTATTTCGAGGCACCGGCTGAAAATCTGAATCTCCTGCTGCGGATCGAAGCGGATCGCATGCAGCATCTTTCTCTCACGAAATCTGACTGGCAGCGTGAGCGTGGCGCGATTGAACAGGAAGTCTCCCTTAATCTTTCCAAACCGATCGCGCGTTATCTCGTCAAGCAGAACGCCTATCTCTTTGCGGGCACGCCCTATGCGCATGATGCGCTGGGCACTCGGGACTCATTCGACAAAACCGACACGGCGCGCCTGCGTCATTTTTACGAGACATGGTATCAGCCCAATAACGCCATCCTCCTGATCGTCGGGGATGTTGAGCCGAAAAAGGCGTTCCGACAGGTCGCGGCGCAATTTGGCAAAATACCGTCGCACCCCCTCCCCGCGCGGCCGACCTTCCATCAGCATGATGTGGCGGCCCGAACCATCCGGATGCAGAGTGACTACGCCTCAGGCATGTTCATCATGTCCTTCCCCGCGCCGGGCGCGGCCGATGCCGCTTACCCTGTGATGGAGGTGCTTGCGGATACGCTCAACAGTGAGAGGGGCGACCTCGCTGCCCTGCGCGCATCGGGCGAGGCGCTTTATGTGGCAGCCTCATATGCACCTCGGCTTAAAGGCGGCGTCCTGATGGTTTACGCGGCCTTTCCCCAGGGTAAGGACTTGCAGCCCCTCCTGAAAAAAGTGCGCCATATCCTTGAGGATGTCCGCCTGCACGGCGTCGCCCCCTCCCTCGTTGCCGCGGCGAAGCGCAAATCATTGATGGATGCCGCCGCCTCCGCCAACAGCATTGGCGGCCTGGCATCGAACTGGGCAGACGCCCTCGCGATCGACCCGAAAGCCTCGCCCCAGACATTGGTGGACGCGACAGCACGCGTAACGGGTGCGGACGTCGATGCGCTTGCACGAGACGTGCTGAAGCCGGAAAGGGCCCTGACCGGGATCATCCTGCCCAGTCAACATAGTGACGCGCCGGAACCTGCCGGTAAAGTGGCGGAGCAGTTTCTTCCCACCCCCCAGAAAGGCACCTCTCTGCCGGACTGGGCCAGTGACGCGCTTTCACGCTTGAAGCTGCCCAAGCCGCTGCCTCAACCGGAGGTGTTCCATCTGGATAATGGCCTGACGCTGATGGTGAAGTCTGAACCTGAAAGCAGGACAATCCAGCTTACTGGTGGCGTGAAAAATATCCCCGCCATACAGGACCCTCCCGGTAAGGAAGGTTTGATCAATCTCACAGATCAGCTTTTCCTCTATGGCAGTCCGACGCATGATCGCGTCAAATTCGCTGAAGCGCTTGACGATCTTGGCGCGGATGCGGATACGGGGCTGGTATTTTCCGTCATGGCACTGACCGATAAATTCGATGCTGCCTTTCACCTCATGGCTGAGGTTGAGCGGCATCCCGCTTTCCCGATCAAAGACTTTCAAATCGTGAAGCAGCAGACAAACGCGTCGCTTCCGGGCGTGATCTCGACGCCGGATTACCGGCTGAATACTGAGATTTTAAAGAAACTCAACCCGCCGAAAGACGCCGCTCTTCGTGAGGCGACACCCGCTTCCGTGCGCGCGATCACGCATGAGGATGTGGTCGAAACCTATCGTAAAGTGTTTCGCCCCGACCGCACCACGATCGTCATTATCGGTAACATCACCTCGAAACACGCTCTCGATCTCGTCAAATCAGCTTTCGGGAACTGGAAGAACCCGGAGTCACAAGTGGCGCTGGATTACCCGCCCCGACCGGAGAACAAGCCGGGCGAGATTTACGTCGCCGACCCCGGGAGAACGCAAAGCGACGTGACGCTGGTCGAGACGATCGACCAGGGCATCCACAACCCGGACCGTCACGCGCTTGAATTCGGGAATGAGGTGCTGGGTGGTGGCTTCAATGCGCGACTCCTGCAGAAATTGCGCGTTGAGACCGGCCTCGTTTACGCCGTCAGCAGCGATTTTGTTTGGGCGCGGAATCGGGGGGCGTTTACGATCTCATATGGTGCGGACCCGGATAAAGTCGATAAAGCGCGTGAACTGGCCGCGAAGGAACTTAACCAACTCTGCGATGCGCCCATTTCGGCAGATACATTGCGGACGGTCAAAGCCTCCATGCTGCGCGCGATCCCGATGAGCCGCGCCAGTTTCAGCAGCCTCGTCAATATTTATTTCAGCCTGCACATCAGTGGGTTGTCATTGAACGAGCAGGACGAGGAGGCGCAGGCTATTTTTGATATGACGCCGCAAAATATCCAACACGCCTTCTGCGCGCATACATCATCGTCACGGCTTGTCACCGCCGTGCTCGGCCCGGAACAAAACGCTGCCGCGTCTGTCTCCGAAGCAAAGAAACTTCACCCCGACGTGAAAGGCGGATCTACGGTTTCTCAACGAAATTGAGGGCCGCACCATTGACGCAATAGCGCAGTCCGGTCGGTTGCGGACCGTCCGGGAAGACATGCCCCAAATGCCCCTGACATTTGGCGCAGTGGATTTCCGTCCGCTCCATGGCGTGGCGGTGGTCCACCGTCGTGCCGGCAGCGCCTTCCCTGGCGTCCCAGAATGACGGCCAGCCGGACCCGCTTTCATATTTCGTATCAGAAGAAAAAAGCGAGGCCCCACATTTGGCGCACCGATAATCACCCCGGCGCTTCTCATAAAGGAGCGGGCTGGACCCTGGCGGTTCCGTGCCATGATTTTCGATGATATGGCGCTGTGCCGCCGTTAAATGGGGTTTTTCATCGCGTTGGCCGTCATGCGTGCTCACGTGACTTTCTCCTGACTGAAAATACCGGTATCTGATTGACCGGCATATAGAGAGATCTTGGCGCTTGTTCTGGCGCTTCAAGGGCTTACATAAATTTTGAGAACGCATAAACTTCGCATTTACGTCAGATTGCGGCATGATGCTGACGGAGAACAGGAGATATTTAATGGTTGCTGACGTTTTCCCGCGGCCGCGCCCGGTCATGCTCGTTATCCTGGATGGGTTCGGCTATCGTGAGGCGTATGAAAATAACGCTGTGCGCCAGGCGCGGACGCCGCATTTTGATGCATTGATGCAGACAAGCCCGCACGCCTTCCTGCGCACCAGCGGTGAGGATGTCGGTCTCCCTGAGGGGCAAATGGGCAATTCGGAAGTCGGCCATCTGACGATCGGTGCCGGACGCGTCGTCATGCAGGACCTGCCGCGCATCTCGCGTGCGGTGAAAGACGGGTCGCTGAAAGATAATGCGACGCTTCAGGACCTCATTAAAAAACTCAAAAAGTCCGGTGGGACCTGTCACCTTATGGGCCTCGTCTCGCCCGGCGGCGTGCACGCGCATCACCATCACATCGCCGCCCTCGCCCGCATCGTCTCGGAGGAAGGGGTCGATGTCGCCCTGCACCTCTTTACCGATGGTCGGGACACGCCCCCGCGTTCCGGAGAGGGGTTCATGGCGGAGATGGTTGATCTTCTGCCGGATGAGGTGCGGATTGCGACGGTCAGCGGCAGATATTACGCGATGGATCGCGATAAGAGATGGGACCGCGTCAAGCTTGCCTATGATGCTTTGGCTTTCGGTCAGGGCGTGAAGGCGGAGCGCGCGGAGGATGTGCTGCCCTCATCCTACCAGAATGACGTAAATGATGAATTCGTGCTGCCCCATGTGATTGGCGGCTATCAAGGCATGAAGGATGGGGACGCGCTGCTCGCGGCGAATTTCCGCGCTGATCGCATCCGTCAGATCCTTAATGCATTTTTACAGCCCCATTTTGATGGTTTTGATCGCGGGCCGCGCATCACCTTTGTCGCGGCCGCCGGAATGACACCTTATGGGGATGAGCTTGCCCCGCTCATGACAACGCTTTTCCCGAAGGAAAATCTCTCAGACCTCCTCGGTGAAGTCGTTTCATCGGCCGGTTTGAAACAATTGCGCATGGCGGAAACGGAGAAATATCCGCACGTCACTTATTTTCTGAATGGTGGCAAGGAGGGCGAATTGGAGGGCGAGGCGCGCATCCTGATCCCCTCCCCGAAAGTCGCGACATATGACCTCCAGCCCGAAATGTCCGCCGCTGAATTGACGGATCGCGCCGTTGAGGCGATTGAGAGCGCGCAGTTCGATCTGATCGTGCTGAATTTCGCCAACCCGGATATGGTGGGGCATTCCGGCATTCTTTCCGCCGCCATTAAAGCCTGTGAGGCGGTGGATGAAAATCTCGGCCGCATCGATCAGGCATTGGAGAAAGCCGGGGGCGCTCTGCTTGTGACAGCGGATCATGGCAATTGTGAGACCATGAAAAATGATGAAACCGGTGGGGCCCATACGTCTCATACGCTCAACCATGTTCCGGTTATTCTCAAAGCTCCGGGTGTGACGAAGATCACCGATGGGCGGTTGGCCGATGTCGCCCCGACGCTTCTCGCGCTCCTCAAACTCAAGCAGCCTCTGGCGATGACGGGAACATCGCTGATTGCGCAGCCGTGACCCTGAAAGCCGGGACGCCTCTGGTGCCCGGCAGGGTGAAGCCGCTTGGGCCAAAAGAGATTTGACCCTCATGGCGCAGAATGTTTTAAATCAAAGTCACCTGTCAGCGCATCGCATGGCGTCAGGTGAAACTGTCCCATCATGGCGGCCTCACCGCCTGGTGACCGGACAGACGTTATTTGTTGTAAGGATTTCGGGATGAAGCTCCGCACAGGTCTGATATTAGGATCAAGCTTTTTAGCAGGTTTGGGCGTTGCGTCATTCATCGGCCTCGGTGACCCGTCCCGTTATCAATTTCTGATCGGCGCAAGCGCGCTCGCGCGTGACGCCTCCCAGAAAAGCGACTCTCCGGAAGAAACACTCAAACTCCTGAATCTTTTCGGCTCCGTTCTTGACCTCGTTAAAAATGACTATGTTGAGCTAGTGACGGATAAGAAACTGATTGAGAATGCCCTTGATGGCCTGGTCGGCAATCTTGACCCGCACAGCTCTTTCATGACCGAGAAACAATATAAGGAGATGATGACCCAGATCAGCGGCAAGTTCGGGGGGCTGGGGACGAAGGTCATTTACGAGAACGGACATGTCCGCGTCGTTTCGCCAATTGAGGGCACACCAGCCTTCCGCGCCGGGATGAAGCCGGGCGATTACATCACAGAGGTCGATGGCAAATCCCTCAATGGGGTGTCACTTGACCAGGCCGTCATGAAAATGCGCGGTGATCCGGGCACGAAAGTGACATTGACGATCATCCGCCCAAAAGCACCGAAACCGATCAAACTGACTCTGACGCGTGAAATCATCCATATTCAGGTCGTGCGTTCTGCGGTTTACGGGCCAGTCGCCTATCTCCGTATCTCAGAATTTGACGATAATACGGATGCTGAATTGCGCAAGGCATGGAGCGCGATTTCGAAGCAGCATAAAAAGGACATTAAAGCCGTCATCATCGACCTTCGTCTGAACCCGGGTGGTAAGCTGGATCAGGCTGTCGCGGTCAGTGGCGATTTTATCAATACGGGTGAGATCGTCTCGACACGGGGCCGTCACCCGGCGGATAATCATCGCTGGGATGCTTCAGGCAAGGACATGACGCATGGATTGCCAATTGTCGTCCTGATTGACGGCGGCTCTGCCTCTGCGAGTGAAATCGTGGCCGGTGCCTTGCAGGATCATCGTCGCGCCGTGCTGGTTGGCCAGAAGTCCTTCGGGAAAGGCTCGGTGCAATCACTCTTTCCACTGCCGGATGGCGGCGCTGTGCGGTTGACAACGGCGCGTTATTACACGCCTTCCGGGCGGTCAATCCAGGCGAAAGGTATTTTGCCGGATATCAGCGTCAAGCAGAGTGAGGATGATGACGGCTATGGTTATCATGAGGCTGATCTGAATCACGTTCTGAGCAATTCCGGCGGTGTCAGCAAGGAAGTTTCCAAACGCGCCGACCTCCCCGCCATAACGAAATCCATCCCGGACCAGCCGCCCAAAGACTGGCCCGCTTTCAAGCTTGAGAAACCGGCAACCGATTTCCAGCTTCAGGAGGGGGTGCGTGTCGCGCGGGCTCTGGCGGGGTTGGCCGATGACGCCTATCCCCTCTCGAACCCCATCCCTTCGGCAGCACAGAAAAAATCCGGCGAGGTTAAAAGCCAAGCTTTACCCCGTAAAAGCGATCATGATGGAGAAGGAAAATCCGCCCCCCTCAGTGAAGCGAAATGACTTTCGCGGCGAGTCACGTCTCCGGCATTCTGCTCCGAGCCGTCATGCCGGTGGATGGTGAAACAAGGAAGGACGCAGGGTTGAGGGAGGGTGACTGACGTGACGCAAAAATTTGACCTTCCTTATCGGCCCAATGTCGGGATCGCCCTCTTCAACCAGACGGGTCAGATCTTCCTCGGGCGGCGCGCCGATATGCGGCGCGAGATCTGGCAGTGCCCTCAAGGCGGTATTGACGCGGATGAGTCGGTCCGAGATGCTGCCATGCGTGAGCTTAGTGAGGAGATCGGCACGCGCGCAGCGGTCATTGTCGGGGAACATCCGGATTGGCTGTCCTATGATCTGCCATCCCATCTTATCGGCGTCGCATTGGGCGGCGCTTTTCGTGGACAGACACAGAAATGGGTCGCGATGCGCTTTACAGGGCAGGATCACGACATCCGCCTCGACCGCCATCTCCCTGTGGAATTCAAGGATTGGCGGTGGGTCGATCTCGCCGAGGTGTTTTCTTACGAGCTGGGCTTCAAGCGGTCTCTTTACCGTAAGATCCTGCCCATGCTCGCGCGCATGGCGCAGAGCTGAACTTACTGGAAAGCATCAGGCTTCGGTTAGCACACCGAGGGACTGATTTTCAACGAAACGCGCATAAAGCCCGCCCCGGGCCAGCAACTCCTGGTGCGTGCCGGATTCCACAGCCTGGCCATCGGCGAGGATGATAATCAGGTCAGCGCTCTGGATCGTCGCCAGACGGTGTGCCACGACGATTGTCGTGCGTCCTTGACGCAACTTCGCCAATGTCTCCTGCACTTTGGCCTCATTTTCCGCATCCAGCGCGCTCGTTGCTTCATCAAGAAGCAGAAGTCGCGGGTCACGCAATAAAGCCCGCGCCAAAGCAACGCGTTGCCGCTGCCCGCCGGAAAGCCGCCCCCCGCCCGGCCCGACAAGCGTATGGAGGCCACGCGGCAATTCATGCGCAAAATCGACGGCAGCCGCTTCCGCGGCCGCGACAACCTCCGCCTCCGTCGCGTCGGGCCGACCGACATGGATATTTTCAGCGACGGAAAGATCGAACAACGTCGTATCCTGGCTGACATAGGCGATGGCGCTGCGCAGCATTTTCAAATCGAGGTCGCGCAGGTCAACGCCATCAAGCGTTATGCCGCCGGAAGTGACATCATGCAAACGGGGGATCAGGCTCAACGCCGTTGATTTGCCCGCGCCGGAAGGCCCTACCAGCGCCACAGTCTGGCCCGGCGCGGCACGGAAACTCAGGTCACGCAGCCCTACGCGCCCATCCGGATAGGAGAACTGAACGTGGCTGAAAATCAGATCGCCCCGCCCTTCCGGTAAATTCCGTGCGTCTGGGCTTTGGGTGACAGCGGGCGGCTCATCAATGACGGCGAAAACACGTTCAACACCGCCCAGCCCCTCCTGAAGCGCCGCATTAAGGGAGCCGAGAGCGCGGAGCGGGCGGGACGCTGCAAAGAGCGCCGCGATAAAGGCGGTGAAACCCCCGAAATCGGACCCGCCCATCGTGGAGCGCCATCCTGCAAAACCCAGCACAAGAGCAATCGCGGTGCCCCCGAGAACTTCAAGCACCGGGTCAACACGCGCACGCCCGCGTGTTATCTTCATGAAAGCAATGTGCAGGAGTTCAAGCGAGTGGTCGATGCGCCGGGTCTCGACAGGTTCCAGCCCGTAGACACGCACCTGTCGGGCGAGGGCAAAACTTTCATTGAGGATGGAAGCGGTTTTGCCGATCTGCTCCTGCATCGTGCCGGACGCACGCCGCACGCGGCGGCCAAGCTTCTGAATTGGCACGGCGGCGGCGGGGTAAAGAAGCAGGGCGATCAGGCTGAGTTCCCAATCCGTGTAGATCATGGAAAGGGCGAGGCCGATCACAGTCACGACATCACCCAACGCATTGACCGCCCGCACCATGGCATCCCGGATCGAGACCGCGTCGGTGGTGAAGCGACTGGCCCATTGCGCAGGCGCTTCACGTTCAATCCGCGCAATATCCGCCGACAAAGCATGCCCGAACATTCTGAATTGAAGATTGCGGATCACGAGAAGAACCAGCGCCTGAACGCTTAGTGACTGCCCATATTGGCACAGGGCCTTCAACCCGGTCAGCATCACCACCAGCGCCGGCACCTGATACAGGATGCGCGGGTCACGCGCCGTAAACATATCGACCGCCCGCTTGATGACGAGCGGGTAAAGCGCTGTCAGCCCTGCCGTCAATAATGTCAGGATGATGACGGCCGTCACACGCCATTTATAATGACGGATCTCATCACGCCAAATGCGCCAGAGGAGTGCCCTTCCCCGAGCGCCCTGGGGGTCAATTTTAGTCGGCGGCGTGCGCGGCGCCATCATCGGCTTTGTCATGGCGTCTCGTTTACGTCGGCGAGGAATTGCGGGAGAAGCCCCGAAGCGTCAATGCGTATGACAGACATGCTGACAACCCGTCAACGCATCCGCGTGCACGCCACCAATCTTCCGTCGCTTTCAGCACGGTGCCAAGCGACCTGCCGGGGGACATGCCTTGATCCAGCAAGTCTCGGCCCTGAAGGGGAAATGTCGGTGTTTCCATCGCATTGAGACGCGTGCGGAATTTCTGCCAGCTCTCAGAGGACGTGCCGCTACGGTCAGCCGCCTGATCCATCCAGCTCCGCAAGGTCAGGCGATCCGGCGGTGCTTCCGAGAGTGCGCGACGCAAGGCCGCGTCATCTGCAGCGGGGTCAAGCAGTGGCTGGGTGGCCGTGAGAAAATCGATGAGATCTGTATCCTCACGCGATAAGCGAAGACGCTTTACCTCCTCCCGCGGTGGATAAAGCGCAGCCAGGCGGAGACGCGGCTCAGCAGGCGCACCAAGCGAGAGTAGATGGCTGAAAAAACGCAGGTTGGGATGAGACACAATATGTGGCAGCACCCCCACTTCCTGCATCAGGCTGAGCACGAGGGGCGCGCGGTCAAGCACGACAATGCGCATGATTTCAGCCGCGATGCGCTCCCCGGAAAGCCGCGCGATCAGTGCATGAAGATCGCGGATGGCGGTAAGCGCCGCCTGATCCGGCTTCGCCACGTCAAACCGTGCCAGAAAGCGAAAAAATCGCAGTATGCGTAACGCATCTTCCCGGATCCGCGTCTCCGCATCTCCGACAAAGCGAAGTTGCCGGGCGGCAAGGTCGGCCTGGCCATTGAAATAATCATGCACCTGCCCCGCACGGTCGCAGGACATGGCGTTGATTGTGAAATCACGTCGCGCCGCGTCTTCCCGCCAATCATCCGTCCAGGCGACAACAGCATGGCGACCATCCGTGGTAACATCACGCCGCAATGTGGTGATTTCGAAAGCGCGCCCATCAATGACAGATGTCACAGTGCCGTGGCGCAACCCGGTTGCGTAAACCTTGAAGCCCGCCGCCTCAAGGATCTGCATCACAACCTCCGGCGATTGGGGGGTGGCGAGGTCAACATCATGGACAGGCAGGTTCAGTAAAAGATCCCGCACGCACCCCCCGACAAGGCGCGCCTGCGGCAGGTGCTGCCAGAGCTTTTTCAGCGCTGTGTCGTGAGAGACAAACTGTCCCAGAGACATTGAGAACCTTTAGTCAAGGTGGGGTGCAAGGGGAAAGAAGCAATTATCGCTCCAGACACCCATACATTTTTCGCAACCAACCTGACCGGGGACGGCAAGTGCTGCAAGTTCAAAATAAACCGCCCGCGTCAGCCGCGCAAGGATCGGGAAGTCCCCGTCACCGGCGCGGACCTGCACGTAAGGCACAGGCGCGGCATCCGGCGTGACGATCTGACGCCATTGCGTCATGAGAGGATGCATCGCGTTGACGGAAATGATTTCATCAATATTTGTGCGGAGGGAAAGCGTCTGATGGCGGCCGCAACTTCCCTCGAAATTAAGTTCAACCGCCGTAAAAGGTGCGTCCTCAACCTGTATCACCCCTTCTTCCCGCGGGGTTTTGAGCCAGAAATGTCCCTCCTTGTCGCGTCGCAACATTGATGCGAACATGCAGACCATTTCTTTACGCTTGATGGGAGAGCCCTGATACAGCCATGTGCCCTGACGCTTTATCAGAAAAGGAAGCACACGGCGCGCCGTCTTGCTTGGCGCGGTCGGCGCTTCTGCCACGACGTCCGACAGGACGTCTGCCCCATTTTCAGTTGTGCTGCCATCCGACATCTGCGTCTCCAAACCTTTTATCCTCCTCCATCCCGCTTATGTGGTAACGGAAGTCTCGCGATAAAACCCCCTCAGCGATAAGAGTGATAACTATGACCGATCACAGCGTCGAAACACAATCCGGGAAAGGTGATGCCCTTCTCGCGCAGGCCGATCGGTTGGTGGCGCGCCTCTCTGACGCGCGGGATGCGATCGGGCGCATTATCTTCGGCCAGGAAACGGTGGTTGAGCATCTGCTTACGTCCGTCCTGTCAGGGGGACATGCGCTTTTACTTGGCGCGCCGGGGCTGGGGAAGACATTGCTGGTTTCTACCGCCGCGCACGTTCTGGGGCTTGATACGAAGCGCATCCAGTTTACGCCCGACCTCATGCCGTCCGATATTACCGGCAGCGAGATATTGGATGAGACGAAATCCGGACAACGTGGCTTTCGCTTCATTCCCGGGCCGATCTTCACCCAGATGCTCCTCGCAGACGAAATCAACCGCGCCAGCCCCCGCACGCAATCCGCGCTGCTTCAGGCGATGCAGGAATATCGTGTGACGCAATCCGGGGAGGAGCACGCCCTGCCCCGACCTTTTCACGTTCTTGCCACGCAGAACCCGCTGGATATGGAAGGTACTTATCCCCTCCCGGAAGCGCAGCTTGACCGCTTCATGCTGTGCATCAAGCTGACATATCCCCATGCTGATGCGGAAAAACGCATGCTTGTCGCCACGACGGGCATCAAAAAAGCGGAAATCGCACCGCTCTTCTCTGCCGAGACCCTCCTCGACGCGCAACATCTTATCCGCAGCCTGCCGGTGGGAGAGAAAATCACGGATGCGATCATCCATCTGGTGCGTGACCTGAGGCCGGAAACCTCCCATTTGCCTGACGCGCAACATCTCGCTTACGGCCCCGGGCCGCGTGCGGCCCAGTCATTGATGCTCGCCTGTCGCGCGCGTGCCCTCCTGACAGGACGCCTCTCCCCCAATATTGCCGATATTGAAGCCCTGGCGCAGGTGACGTTGACCCACCGCATGGGGCTCAAATTCACCGCGGAATCGGCAGGAATTACCATTGACGCCGTCATTGCCAGCGCTGTCCGACGACTTGCCTGACGTGTGGGATTTCTCCAGAATTTCGTCATTTTTCGCTGGTGGCCGCAAGGCGGAAGCGCATTTATCAGCGCCGCCCGACAGGGCTGCGGATTTGCCGGCCCTTCTTCTGCAGGCGCAGAATGTGGTCAGCCGCCTTGAGTCCGGCACGCATCGTCGCAGGCGCGCGGGGATGGGGCAGGATTTCTGGCAATTCCGACTGGCGCAACCGCATGAGCCGTCGCGTCATATAGACTGGCGTCAGTCCGCCCGCTCCCGACAATTATGGGTACGGCAGAAGGAAGCTGAAACCCAGCGAAGCCTCGCTTTGTGGTGCGATGTCAGCGCCTCCATGCAATGGCGCTTCAGGGCGCGTCTCCCGATCAAACGTGACGTGGCATTTATCGCCGCCCTTGCATTAGGTGGCGCGGCTTTGAAGGGCGGTGAAAATGTCGCCCTCATCGCACATGGCGTGAAAGCGCACAATTTCCGCACGGCACGCGCCCTCACCGCCCTTGGCGAGAGATTGGTTGCCCACCAGCAGGCGCAGATACCCGAGGCGGGTGATGTGCCGCCTTCCTCCGAGATGGTGTTGATCAGCGATTTCCTCTGGTCGGTTGACCAGATTGAAGAAGCGCTTGCAGGACTGAGCCCCCTGGCGCGGCATCTCCATTTGATCTGTGTGCTTGACCCCGCCGAAATCTCATTACCTATTCGTGGTTTCACAGCCCTTACCGACAGCTCAAGCGCAGTGCGCCATCGTATGTCCATTGATGATGACGTCGCCCGAATTTATGAGAAAGCCCTGCACCAGCATCTGGATGCGTTGCGCGATTTCGTCGTGCAGCGCGGCGGAAGCTTTACGTTGATGCCGACAAATGATGATGTCGCGTCAATATTGCGGCCACTCCACGCCAGATTATCAGCGCGGACGCATGGAGAGGCGCGATGACATTTTTACATCCGCTTCTGCTTCTGGCCCTGCTGGTTTTGCCAGTCGCTTTCTGGGTAACGCGGATGACGCCGCCACCCGCGAAACAATATATTTTCCCGCCGCTGAAAATCCTGCAATCCATCCAGATCCGGCGTTCGACGCCAGCGCGTGCGTCGATCTGGCTTTTTATTCTGCGGTCCGCTGCTCTTACGTTGATCATTCTCGGCCTCGCCCACCCCATCTGGTCACCGAAAGCGGTCCAGGACGGGTGGCGAAATGACGATCTCACCCTCATCATCGATAATGGCTGGGCGGCCTATCCCAATCGGTCGCTGATCCGGGAAACGATTTTGCGCCTGGGGAAGGACAGCTTCGCGCACGGCCATGCCATGACGTTGATCGCCACCGCGCGTCAGGATGATGGCAGCTTTACCGGCCCGATGGTCTCACATGATCTCAGCCTTCTGCGCGCGCATCTCCAACGCGTCCGGCCCCGCCCCTGGCGGACGGAACGCGCCCAGGCGCTCAAGGATGTCGCGCTGAGCGGTCGCAAATTATTATTACTTTCGGACGGTGTCGCGACGGATGAAGACGCATCCTTCCGCACGCAACTCCAGGCTGCATCGCGGCGCTTCACCATGACGCTTCCCGATCGCGACATTTTGACGTTGATCAAAGTCAGTGAGGGTAATAATCCCGCACGCTTCATGATCTCACGCCTTGGGACAGCGCCGACGGAATTTGACATTGTGGCTGAGACATCGGGCCATCTCACTTTGCGGCGCGATCATATCGCCCTCGCCGCAGGCCAGAAAAGCGTTGAATGGCAAAGCAACCTCCCGGCGCCCGTACAGCGGAAGATGGCGCGCGTGTCGCTTCACCTTTCTGACGGGCATCAGGCTGGCCCCGCCAGTATCTTTCTGATGAATGACTCGCGCCAGCGTCACCCTGTGGGGTTGCTTCTGGCACCGATACCGGGCGATGATATCAACACGCCCGCTTTCTATCTGCGTCATGCTTTGTCTCAGATTTCAGACATGCGGCAGGGGCGGTTGGATAATCTCCTTGCGCAGAAATTATCCGTCATCATCTGGCCATCCCAGACGGCCTTGCGCCCGGAGGGACAGCGCCGCCTGAAGGATTTCGTGACGCATGGGGGGTGGCTGGTCCGGTTCGTCAGCACGGCAGACGCTGCAATGGGGGAAAATCAGGACGGATCGCCCGAAAACACGCTCCTGCCCGTGCGCCTTGTCGGAAATCTGCGGGATCTCGACAGTGTCATGTCATGGGAAAAACCACAGACACTCGCCGCTTTTCCACTCTCTTCACCTTTTGCCGGGCTTGCCCCGCCGGGTGATCTCGTCATTCGTAAGACGGTCATCGCCCAGCCGGACCCGGAATTGCCCGGCAGGATATGGGCCCGATTGACGGACGGCACACCTCTCGTCACCGCCAGCAAACTTGGACGCGGCGAAATTGTGCTCTTCCATGCGGATAGCGGCCCGGAATGGGGCAATCTGCCCCTGACCGGTCTCTTCCCCGATATGTTGGATCGCATCGTGCGGCGCTCAACAGGCGTAATGGCTGAATCCATGGCAGATAAATTGCCGCCTCTTCAGCTTATGGGTGATGCCGGAGATTTGCGTGAACCTACGGATGTCGTCAAACCTCTCACAGCGTCAAATCTTGCCGCAACGCAGCCAGGCCCGACCCACCCACCGGGCATGTATGGTCCTCAAGGCGCAGCGCACGCTTATAATCTTGGCCCTTTCGTGACGCCTCTGCAGCGTCAAACAGTAACTGGGAACGTGATATTGGCGGAAAAATTGACGCCGTCACATGATGCAAGCGCGGCGCTTGTTCTGATCGGTATGCTCTGCCTGCTCGCTGACATCGTTTTACGCGCGCGGCATCTGGGCCTGCTGGTTTTCGTGGTGGTTATTTTTATCGGTTTCTCTCCTCTCCCCATCCCATCCTCGGCGCAGGCCGCTTCAGTTGCGGAGGCGGCGCGCGCCACGCGCCTCGCTTATATACTGACCGGGCAGGAAACGCTGGACGCCGTGTCACGCCAGGGTATGAAGGGGATTTCCGATTACGCATCTGACCGGACATCCGCCAAACTGGCGACGCCGGATGGCGTGCGGCCGGGGCAGGATGACCTCGCGCCCTATCCCCTCCTTTACTGGCCTATCGACGCGCAAACAAAATTTGAGGCTAAACGCAATGCTGCGCTTGACGACTTCATCGCCCACGGGGGCATGCTTCTGATCGACACAATTGATGCGGGAGAAGAGGATGATGACGCTTCAGCAGCGCAGCGCCACCTTGCTGAGGTCACGCGCGGCATTCACCTTCCCGCTTTGGCGAAATTGGATGCGCGGCATATTCTTGCCCATTGTTTCTACATCCTGCGCAGCTTTCCCGGGCGTTTTGCGGGGAAGGCCGTCTGGGTGGCGCGGAATGCGGACCCGAATAATGACAGTGTCAGCCCGGTCATTATCGGGCAGGCAGACTGGGCGCGGGCCTGGGCGGTGGATGATCAGGGCAATCACCCTTACGCCGTCATACCCGGTCAGGATCGCCAGCGCACCCTTGCGGAACGTTTCGGCGTCAACATCATCATCTACGCCCTGACCGGCAATTATAAGCAGGATCAGATGAAAGTCCCCGCTCTGCTCAAGCGGCTTCAGCCATGACGACACTTTCTTTCTCGCCGCTCCTTCCATGGCTCGTCGTGGTGCCGTTTCTGCTGATCTGCCTTGGGTTTTCCGCCTATGCTGTGTTTCGTCGCATGCAGGGTGCGATACCGCGCTCGTTGGCCTTCCTGATCGCCGGAATCTGGCTTCTCAATCCCGTTTCTCACCGGATCGCCTATAAGCCGGGTGCATCAGATGTATATGTCGTGCTTGATGAATCGCCCTCCATGCAGATGGCGCATCGCCAGGCGGAAGCGCGCGCGGCCCTTGAGAAAATAAGGATCGCGACAGGGCAGGAAAGCGGCCTCAACCTCAAAATCATTCATGCGACCGATTCAGGATCGGAAGGCACAACGCTTTTCACCGACCTGCAAAATGCGGTGACCGACCCACGACGTTTTGCCGGGGCTATTTTTATCACGGATGGCATGGTGCATGACGCGCCAGCCAGATTGCCGAAAATTTTCGCCACCGATACGGGGCGCGGTCCGCGGCCTCTTGATGTGATCCTGACCGGAAAAAACGAGGAGATGGACCGGCAGATTAAGGTTCTGGAAGCACCCACATACGGCATCGTCGGCAAAGACGCATCGATTGTCATCAAAGTCATCGATCATGGGAGCGCGGAGGGTCATAAGGCGCAGGTGAGTTTGCAGGCGGGCCGCGCCGCGCCGCAGCATATCACCATTGAAACAGGGCGCGCTGAAACGCTTAAAGTGCCGGTGAAAGCTGCTGGAGACATGCCGGTCGTCATCCAGGTTTCGCCCTTGCCGGGTGAGGTGACCACCGCAAATAATCTCGAGACGCTCCATATTAACGGCATCCGGGAGCGACTCAAAGTGCTTCTCGTCTCCGGCGCGCCCAATCCGGGGGAGCGTGTGTGGCGGCGCCTCCTAAGGTCCGACCCGGCAGTTGATCTTGTGCATTTCACGATCCTGCGTGCGCCGGAGCAGGATGATGGCACTTCAACAGATGAGATGGCGCTGGTCGTCTTCCCCACGCAGGCGCTTTTCGAGAAGAAGATCGACCAGTTTGATCTCATTATCCTCGATGGCTTCAAAACCATGGGCCTGTTGCCGGACGCCTATATGGAAAATATCGCGCGCTTCGTGCAGGGCGGCGGCGGGCTGTTATTGCTCACGGGACCGGAATTCCTCGAAGATGGCTCCCTGAAAGATACCCCGCTTGCGCAGATCCTGCCAGCAACGGCGGAGGCTCAAGGCGTCATGGACCGCAAATTTGTCCCGCAACTGACGCCGCTGGGTCAACGCCACCCTGTCGTTAATGGCTTGCCCCCGCATTGGGGTCCCTGGTATCGCGCATTGAAGGTCGCGCCCGCCTCCGTCAAGGGCGATGTTATCATGAAAGGACCGGATGAGAACCCCCTTCTCGTCCTTGGCCAGGCGGGAGACGGCCGTGTCGCCATGCTGTTCTCCGACCAGATCTGGCTCTGGTCCCGCGGGGAGGAGGGTGGCGGCCCGCAGGCGCAGCTCCTGCGCCGACTGGCACATTGGTTGATGAAGGAGCCAGCCCTCGAAGCGGAACAGCTTTCAGGCCGAATTTCCGGGGATCGGCTCGACATTACCCGTCACAGTCTGCAACCCCGAATGGACGGACCTGTTGAGGTGACGCGGCCCGACAAAAGTCATTTCATGCTGCCTCTCCACCTCAATGGTAAAGGCGTATTCACAAACCATGCTGTAATCCATCCAAGCCCCGGTATCTGGCGCCTCAAACAGGGTGACTTCGAATCATTTATTCTTCCAGAACACACGGAAACGCTTGAAGGGCAGGATCTGCGCGCGACGTCATCGCGGCTTGACCCTTTGGTGCAACGATCATCCGGGCATATTGTCTGGTCAGACAGGTTTGACGCTGCGACAAGGCTTTCACTTCGCCCCGGCCATCACTTGCGTCACGTCTGGGCCTTCCCGCCCGGGCGCGAAATTGACCCGTCCCGCATGAAAACCCGTCAGATCCTGCCAGCCTGGTTAAGCGCGCTCTCCATCATTTTATGTATCTTCTTCGCCTGGTGGCGGGAACGAAAAATCTGAACGGCATGTTTATAAGCTGTGCGCCACGCATTAAGTTGGTGATGGGTATCGATTTATATCCGCTTCAAGGCTAAGAGAGTAGAATGTCTGCCAATCGACCTGCATTTCCGTTGAGCCCCCTGCCGCGCTTGTTGCTCATCGCCATATTGGGACTTAGCGCCTGGGTAACATTGCCCGCCACCTCTGTCTTCGGGCAGACGGCGGATGAAGCGGAGGCAGAGCAGGAAGCGGCGGAAGCCCAGAAAGCGGCGGAAGCCCGTCGCGCCGCCAAAGCGGCGGCCCCGCCCTCCGCCCTACCCGGCGCGGACACGCAGGAGCAGGATGCCGGTCACGCGAATCGCGACCTTAACCCGACCGACGCTTTATATGACGCGGTGAATCGTGGCAGCCTCAATGCCGCGAAAGAAGCGCTGGGACGCGGCGCCAATATCTATGCGCGCAATATCCTCGACCAGACGCCGCTTGACCTGGCAATCGACCTCAACCGCAAGGATATTATCTTCCTGCTTCTATCGATGCGCGGCTCCGACTCAACGGGTCGGCTCGCGAATTTCGATGATGATGTTACCGACGCAAATGCCGCCAAAGGCCACCGCCTTTCCATCAAGGCTGAGATGCGGCAGAAGACCAAGCCGGTGCATCAATATGACATGTCGGGCGGCCAGGCAGCGCCGGAAATCGGCTTCCTGGGTTTCGGGTCAAAATAGCAAGGCGGCCCCGTGATGAGGCCGCTTCATATCGGCGTCAGCCGGCATTCCGCAATTTGGTCTGTGATGATTCCGTGCGTAAGATATCCAGCGGAAGCAACTCGCCATTGCGCTCAAAATACCAGAACGTCCAGCCATTACAGGAAGGCGCGCCCGTCAATTGCGCCCCCATTTTATGGATAGAGCCGCGCTGGCCACCACTGACGAGACTGCCATCCGGACTGACGACCGCACGCAGACGCCGCTGCCGGTCAAATAATTCGGTCCCGGCCGGCAGCATTCCCTGCTCAACAAAAGTCCCGAACGGAATACGTGGCATTTCCCGCTTCGCAGGCGTGACGGCAGCATGTTCCTCCGAAAGAGGTTGCTCAGCCTCAACGCGAAGGCGGGAGGCCTCGACGTAATCGGGGTGACGCTCAATCCCGACAAAATGCCGCCCCAGACGTTTGGCGACAGCGGCGGTCGTACCCGTCCCGGAAAATGGGTCCAGCACCACATCGCCGGAGCGCGTTGAGGCAATCAGGACGCGATGCAGCAGGCTTTCCGGCTTCTGGGTGGGGTGAAGCTTCAGGCCATGTACGTTTTTGACGCGCTCATTGCCCGTGCAGAGCGGCAGATACCAGTCACTGCGCATCTGCACATCGTCATTCAGGGTCTTCATGGCCTGATAATTGAAACAATATTTGCTGTCCGGCCCGCGCGCAGCCCAGATCATGGTCTCATGCGCATTGGTGAACCGCCTGCCACGGAAATTCGGCATCGGGTTGGCTTTACGCCACACAATGTCATTGAGAATCCAGAAGCCCAGCTCCTGCATGATTGCGCCGAGACGAAAGACATTATGATAGGACCCGATGGCCCAGATCGTGCCATCATGCGTCAAAAGGCGTCGGGCTTCGGCAAGCCAGTCCCGCGTGAAACGGTCATAGGCGCTGTAATCCGTAAATTTGTCCCAGTCATCATCCACGCCATCGACAACGGTTTCATCCGGTCGACGCAGTTCCCCACGTAACTGAAGATTGTAAGGCGGGTCCGCGAAGATACAGTCGATGCTGGAAGAAGGCAGGCTCCGCATCGTCGACACGCATTCACCACAAAGAATCTGGTCGATCGGGAGGTCCTGATGAGTCACACGTAATATCCCCTTGAATCAGAGCGTGGAGCATTAATGGGATGAAGGCGACATAACATAGCCGGATATGTCACGCGCCGAGACGTTCAGCTTGCGCCAGCATGGCGCTGACCGGCGCAAAGCCTCGCCGATGATGGCGACACACGCCGACAGATTTTAGAGCCTGTAGATGGGTTGCTGTACCGTAACCGGCATTTCTTTCCCAACCGTAAGCGTCATAACGGCGGGCGAGCTTCTCCATCAGCTGGTCACGCGTTACTTTGGCGATGATGGACGCCGCAGCGATGGATAAACTTGATTGGTCACCTTTTATGATCATCCTGACCTCACAAGGCAGGTCGACCCTTGCTTTGCCATCCACCAAGGCGACATGCGGTAAAAAGGGGAGGCGTTTCAAGGCGCGGCGCATGGCGAGGTGGCTGGCCTTGCCGACATTAAGGGTTTCAATCTCATGAACGGACGCGGCACCGACCCCGAAATGACACACACCCCCCGTAAGGGCCTGAAAAGCATGGAGGCGACGCATCGGCGATAATTTTTTGGAATCATCAATCATCGATTGCAAAGATAAGGGCAAGTCATGGGGAAAGATGACGCATGCTGCAACGACAGGCCCCGCGATCGGGCCGCGCCCGACCTCATCCAGCCCCGCAACAAAGCGTTCAGGGGCACCGTTTTCATATTCATATCTGAAATCCGGCATTACGCGGTCGCTGACCTCTCCCCTTCCACACCCACTTCGAATCGGGTTTGAATCAGATGGCGCACAAAAAGTAAAGCGCCGTTTTGTCCCGCACCTGTCGGCACCGCTGATCACCATGAGATCCCTGCGGAACGATGATTGACAGGAATATGAGGCACCCCGCCCCTTCCCGGCGCCCGCCCCCCAAAATGTGCGGCGGATAACCGGGTGAAGAGGAGGCGTCATCACGGCTTCACGTTTGCGAAAGCGCCGTGTCGGAAAAGCTTATTTCGCCTTGCAGCAGCTTTTCATCAACATGCCGACGAATAACCCGATGAGCATGGCCCCAATGATGGAGACAACCGGACGGTCCTGCACAAACACTGTCGCGCGCTCAAGAATTGTTTCCGCCTCATCGTAAAGATCAGCGAATTCCTGCTGCGCCATGCCGGACATCTGGTCAATTTTACCGCTGGCCTGCGTTTTGGCATCGCCGGTCAGGCCGCCAACGGCGTCCTTCACGCGGCCTTTCGCCTCATTCATCATGCCTTCTGCCTTGTCCTCGATATTCTTTGTCATAAAAGCCTCCTTTAAGGATGGACCAGCATAAGCGACAATTCCTGCAGCGAACAGAGCCATCGCAAGAACAAATGTCATCCATTAACGAAATGCCGGCGCCAAACTATTGCCTGCGGGACAAGTTTAACGCGGAGGCGTTACATATTGTTGCTTTTCTCTCCTCGCATCTCAGGCCGTTTTAACGGCATGGCAATAAAGACAACGGAGATAAAATTTAATGACTTGTGTTACCAATTTCGTCACAAGCGATTAATAGGGAAAATCGCTCCATCGCGCGACGCGTCTCACCCGCGCACGCGCCAGGATCAACGCATTCATGACCAGGAAAACCGCGTGACTCGCATGGACGCCACCTCCGCCCAGAAATGGATAAAAAACCCGCGCCGACGCCGTCAAATCATCATGACCGCCATCGCCGCCGTGATCTGCCTTTTTTTCCTCCGCATGTGCCTGCATGGGGCAAAAAAACCTGATTATACGGCGGAGGGTGCTTTCGCCCAGCCCGTAACCGTTGCAACGGCCCTGAAGGCGGATCTGCCCATTATCATGACGGAGTTGGGAACGGTCGTGCCCGTGACCAACGTCACGGTGCAGTCGCGTGTCAGCGGCTACATCATGGCGGTCAATTTTTCAGAAGGGCAGCACGTCATAACCGGGGATGAACTGGTCCTGATCGACCCACGCCCCTATGAAATCGCGTTGCAACAGGCGCTGGGCACATTGCAGCAGGATGAAGCCCAGCTTGCGGATGCACGCATCAATTCCGGCCGGTATGAGAAGCTCATCCGCCAGAAATCCGTCGCCGCCATGACCGCAAAAGACGCGCAATATAAGGTTCAGCAATTAGAGGGGACGGTCAAGCTCGACCGCGCCAATGTCGATAATGCGCGCCTCAACCTTGAATATTGCCATATCCGCGCCCCTGTCGATGGACGCATTGGCATACGCGCTGTTGATCGCGGCAATTATTTTACCGCCGGGCAAACTGGTGGCCTGGCAGTGCTGACGCAGATGCAGCCGATCTCCGTCATCATGACGGTGCCGCAAAATCAACTGACCGACGTGATGACCGCCCTGAATGCAAGCGGCGCGCTGACGGTGGAGGCGTGGGACAGCAATAATACCGTGAAACTCGCGGAAGGGTCCGTTCAGGCCGTGGATAGCCAGATCGACACGGCCACAGGTACTGTCAGGATGCGCGCCATTTTCCCCAATCTTGATGAGCGCCTCTTCCCGAATGAATTCGTCAATGCGCGGCTCAATATCAGGACATTGCATGATGCTATCCTCATCCCCGCCGATGCCGTCCAGACCGGGCCGGACGGGGCTTTCGTCTATCTTGTCAAAAAAGATGATACCGTGACCCTCCGGGGCGTCTCGACGGGGCACAGTGATTCCCTCCGCACTGAAATTCTTCAAGGTATCGCGGTGGGCGACAGAGTTGTGCTTCAGGGCACAAATCACTTGAGAGAAGGGTCAAAAATCCGCGTTGAAAATCCAGACAAGAGTCAGGCCACGCAATCCGACATGGCGGCGCCGAAAAAATGATGAATCCGTCCCGGATTTTTATTGAGAGGCCGGTCGCGACCAGCCTGTTGATGATCGCGATCTTCCTGACGGGGCTGCTGAGCTACCGTTTTCTGCCGGTGGCCGCCCTGCCGGATGTGGAATATCCGACGATCACCGTCACAACGATCTATCCCGGCGCCAATCCGGACGTGGTCGAGAGCAGCATCAGTGAGCCGCTTGAGATGCAATTGGGCGAAATGCCGGGCCTTGACCAGATGATTTCCCAATCATCCGGCGGTGCATCCCTCATCACGTTACGCTTCGGCCTCAATATGTCGATGGATGTTGCCGAGCAGCAGGTGCAGGCCGCGATCAATGAAGCCGGGGCCCTCCTACCCTCCGACCTGCCCGCGCCGCCCATTTATGCCAAGGTCAACCCGGCCGACACACCGATATTGACGTTGGCCGTCACCTCCGACTCACTCAAACTGACCAGCGTGCAGGATTATGTGTCGACACGTTTATTGCAGCATATCAGCCAGGTGTCGGGGGTGGGGCTGGTCTCTCTCGCGGGCGGCCAGCGCAAAGCCTACCGCATCCAGATCAACATCCCGAAATTGACGTCTTACGGTATCGCTCTGGACACGGTGCGGACGATCCTCGGCACAGTCAATGTGAATGCCCCTTCCGGCGCGTTTGAAGGGCCGCTTCGTGCCACGACGTTGCATATTGACGGGCAGATCAAATCGCCGGAAGAGCTGATGAATCAAATTATCGGCTATCAGAATAATGGCGCCATAAGGCTGCGCGATGTGGGGCAGGTCATTGAAGGCCCCGAGAACACGCAACTCGCCGCATGGTCTGGCAAGGCCCCGGCGCTGATTCTGAGTGTGCAGCGTCAACCGGGGGCCAATGTTGTCGCTGTTGTTGATAAGATCAAATCCTTCCTGCCGCGCCTGCAATCCACCATGCCACCCGGCATCACCATCACGGAACTGACGGATCGCACAACCACCATCCGGGCTTCCGTCGCGGATGTGGAGTTCGAGCTGGCCCTCGCCATCCTACTGGTGGTCGGCGTCATCTTCGTGTTTCTGAGCAATGTCCCCGCGACACTGATCCCCAGCCTCAGCGTGCCGATTTCGATCGTTGGCAGTCTCGGCGTGGTCTATCTGCTGGGTTATTCACTCGATAATCTTTCCCTGATGGCCATGACGATCGCAACCGGCTTCGTCGTGGATGATGCCATTGTCGTCATTGAGAATATCTCCCGTTATATTGAAAAGGGTGAGGACCGTTACACAGCCGCCATTAAAGGCTCGCAGGAAATCGGGTTCACGATCATCTCCCTCACCGTGTCCCTCATCGCTGTCCTCATACCGCTTCTTTTTATGGGGGATGTTGTCGGACGGCTTTTTCATGAATTCGCGGTCACGCTGGCGGTGACCATCGCCCTCTCCGCCGTGGTCGCGGTGACGCTCATACCGTCAATGTGCGCCCGCCTCCTCACGGAAAGGCCCCACAGCTCCCGAAGTCCCGGACGGTGGGGGCAGATTTCACGCGGGATCGAAAGCGGAATTAATCGCCTGATCGATTACTATTCGCGGCTTCTGGATATCGTGCTGGCGCATCGGCGCTTCACCGCCCTGACGGCTCTCCTCACCCTTGTCCTGACATTATGGTTGGCGATGATCATCCCGAAAGGTTTCTTCCCCACGCAAGATACGGGGTTGATACAGGGCATCACGCAAATGCCGGAGACAATCTCTTTCGAAGGCATGAAGGACCGGCAGAGTCGGGTGATCGCAGCGCTCCTGAACGTGCCGGATGTTGAGAATATTTCCGGCTTGATCGGCGTCGATGGTGAAAATATGACGCTGAATACAGGTCGGCTGATGATCAGCCTGAAACCGCGTAAAGCCCGCACGGCGTCGCTCGCAACGACGCTGGCGCGCCTTTCGGAAGCCGGGAATCATGTTGTCGGCGCTCGCCTCTACCTGCAACCCGTGCAGGATCTCTCCCTCGATTCAGCCCTTTCCGCGACGCAATATAAATTCGTGCTTGAAAATGCGGATCATGACGCGTTCAAACTCTGGGTACCGCGTCTGGTCAAGGCTCTTCAGCAGCAACCCGCTCTTAAAGGCGTGACATCCGATCTGCAATCAAACGGTCTGATGGCCTATCTGACGCTGGATCGCGCAACGGCGGCGCGCTACGCCATCACGCCCCAGACGGTCGACAACCTGCTTTATGACAGTTTCGGGCAGCGTCAGGTGTCCACGGTCTATACGCAATCCAATCAATATCGCCTGATTTTGGAGGCGGAACCCCGGTTTCAGGGCTCTCTTGAACAGCTCAGGCAACTTTACCTCCCCGGCGCACCTGATAAAATGGGGGAAAGCGCGTCAGGCGCGCAGAGGCGGCCCAGTTCCGGCCTTGTGCCACTCAGCCAGGTCACAACGCAGGATGTGCGCCTCGCGCCCCTCCTCATCACGCATTACGGCCATTTCCCCGCCACGACCATCCCATTTAATATTGCTGACGGTTATTCCCTCAGCGATGCGACGTCCGCGATCTCCCGGGCTCAGGAGGAAGTTCACCTTCCACCAGATTTTGAAACCCGCTTTCAGGGCACGGCGGCGGCGTTTCAGGCTGCGCTCGGCCATGAGTTTTTCCTCATCATCGCGGCCCTGGCGGCTGTCTATATCGTTCTCGGCATCCTTTACGAGAGTTTCATCCATCCCCTCACCATTCTCTCCACGCTGCCCTCTGCCGGGGTGGGCGCGCTGATCGCGCTGATTATTTGCGGAAAAGATCTTGATGTGATGGGGATCATCGGGATTGTCCTGCTGATCGGGATCGTCAAGAAAAACGCGATCATGATGATCGATTTTGCCCTTGAGGCGGAGCGTCGCGGCGGGCTGAAACCCCTTGAGGCCATCAAAAATGCGGCCATCATGCGGTTCCGGCCTATTCTGATGACGACATTGGCGGCTTTTTTCGGTGCGCTGCCGCTCGCGATTGATACAGGCGTTGGCGCAGAATTGAGGCGCCCCCTCGGCATTGCGATTATTGGCGGGCTGGTTTTCTCACAATTACTGACGCTTTTCACGACACCCGTCATTTACCTGTATCTCGATCACGTCGCCGCCACGATACGTCGGCGTTTCGGCATGAAGACCTATGCTGAACGCATCGCGGAGCATGGTGACGCGTGAATATCAGCCGCCCCTTCATCCTGCGGCCGGTCGCGACGATATTAATGTCGCTGGCCCTACTGGTTGCCGGGGCCATCGCCTACCGGCTTTTACCGGTTGCGGATGCCCCGAATATTGACCTGCCGGTCATCCTCGTCATCGCGCAGCAGCCCGGGGGCTCCCCGTCGGAGGTCGCCGCCACCGTCGCGGCACCGCTTGAGCGTCACTTAGGGGCAATTTCCGGCGTGACGGAAATGACATCCACCTCCACCAGTGGTCAGACGCGGATTATCCTGCAATTCGACCTGTCACGTGACATTGACGGTGCGGCACGCGATGTCTCAGCGGCGATTCAGGCGGCGCGGCGTGATCTGCCGACGACGATGCGCGACAATCCGACTTACTTTAAATCCAATCCCAACGGGTCCCCGGCACTGATCCTCGCCCTGACGTCGGACAGTCGGGCGCCCGCGCAGCTCTACGACATTGCGACAAAAACACTCCAGCAGCAGCTCAGTCAGGTTGAAGGCGTGGGTGAGGTTGAGATCGGCGGAAGTGCCATGCCGGCCGTGCGGGTCGAGATCAACCCCCTCTCGCTTTATAAATTTGGCATTGGTTTTGAAGATGTGCGTGCCGCCCTTGCCTCGGCAAATGCGCATACGCCGAAAGGCTTCCTTGATGTTGGTGACAGGCGCTACATGCTTGACACGAACGACCAGGCGCGCAAAGCCGCTGATTACGACGATCTCGTTATAGCCTACCGGAATAATAGCCCGCTCCGGCTGAACAGCGTCGCGACGATCAAAGATGACAAAGAGAATCTTTATACTTACGGCAGTTTCGACGGGAAGCGTGCGGTTGTGGGGATCGTCTATGCGCAGGCCGGGGCAAACATCGTCAAAATGGTCGATGGGCTGAAGGCGCGTTTGCCGTTCATCAAATCCGCTCTACCCGCTGATGTCGATGTGCATATGATGGCGGACAGCTCCCGCATCATCCGATCCTCCCTCGCGGACACGCGTCTAACGCTTTTTATCGCCGTCATCCTCGTCATCGGGATTGTGCTCGTCTTTCTGCACAGCGTCGCGGCGGTGATGATCCCGGCCATTGTGGTGCCGGTCTCCATCATCGGCAGTTTCGCTGCTTTATATCTCTTCGGCTATCAGCTCGATAATCTCTCCCTGATGGCCCTGACCATCTCCACCGGTTTCATCGTCGATGACGCCATTGTCGTGCTGGAAAACATCACCCGCCACCTTGAGCGCGGCCTGACGCCCATGCGCGCAGCGCTGATTGGCGCCAGGGAAGTTGTTTTCACAGTCGTTTCGATGACGTCGTCCCTCATTGCCGTTTTCATTCCGATCATTCTTCTTGATGACCTTGTCGGCCGCTTCTTCCGCGAATTTGCGATGACGATTTCCATTTCTCTCGTCATCTCCATGGTCCTCTCTCTGACACTGACACCGATGATCTGCGCACTTCTTCTGCGCCCCGCCACTGGTCGGGAGAGGCCCCGTTCCGTCGCGCTCACACCCCAAAATGGCTTTGCGCGGATCGAGCGGGTTTATGCGCGCATGCTTGATTTCTCGCTCCGCCATCAATGGTGGATGATTTTAACCTTACCAGGGACGCTGATTCTTGCCGGTGTGCTTTTGATCAACATGCCGAAGGGATTTTTCCCTGAGCAGGATCTCGGCATGATTTTGGGGCGCGTGATGGGCGATGAGTCCGCGTCCTATGATTACATGCTTGAGAAGACCATGCGCGTCGAGGAAGGGTTGAAAGATTTTCCTGAGATTGATCATTACATCGCTTTCTTTGGCGGGAGGCAGGCCAATCAGACAAGTTTTTTTGTCTCCCTCAGTGAAAAATCGAAACGCAAGCGTTCAGCCGGCCAGCTTGTCGCCGCGCTTGACCATCACTTCGCAGATCTGCCAGGCGCTGAAGTTTATTTCCTGTCGATGGGCGGCGTGCGGACGGGCGCGCGGCGGGGGAATGGCGCCTATCAATATTCACTCCTCAGCCCTGATGCTGAGGCATTGGCCGTCTGGACACCGCGTCTCGTCAAGGCACTCTCAACCCTGCCGGAAATCGCCGACCCGAATTCCGATCTTCAGCAGGGCGGTGCTTCCGTTGATATCGCCATCAAACGCGACCTCGCTGCGCGTTACGGGCTGACGGCGCAACTCATCAGCAACACGTTATTCGATGCGTATGGCCAACGCGCAGCGTCTGTCATCTACACATCGTCCAACCAATATCGCGTGATTATGGAAGCTGATCCGCGATTTGCCAGAAGCCCGGGAAGCCTTTTGCAAAGCTGGGTCAGCACGACAGGCGGCACCCCGGCGGGGGGCATCGCTTCCAACAACATCCGCGTGCGGTCAGCAGAAGCGTCGTCAGCCCCGCTCAACCCGGCTGAGGCCGCCTATCAAAACCAGATGGCAAACAGCCTTGCGGGCGGGGCCAATACGTCCAGCGGCGCCGCGGTCACGACGCAAGCCGCGACGATGGTGCCCCTGACCATGACGTCGGACATCGTCCCCACCATCAACCCCCTGGCCGTGAATCACGAGGCCCAGGCTGTTTCCTCCACGATCTCATTTAACTTACGCCCGGGACATTCTTTGGGGCAGGCGATTGCCGCGATCAAGGCGGCAACCGTCAAGATCCACCTCCCGCCGGAAATTCGCGTTGATTTCGCCGGGAATGCGGCATTATTCCAGAAGACCATCCAGAAAGAACCTTATCTGATCCTCGCCGCGCTGGTCGCTGTCTATGTTGTTCTGGGCATTCTTTATGAAAGCCTTGTCCACCCCATTACCATCCTCTCCACGCTTCCTTCAGCAGGGGCTGGTGCGATTATTGCGTTGCGTCTTGCCGGGGAGGAATTTTCCCTGATGGCGATGATCGGGGTGATTCTCCTCATCGGCATCGTCAAGAAAAACGCCATCATTCTCATCGATTTTGCCATCAGGGAGGACCGCGCCGGACTATCGCCCGTTGATTCCATCCGGCGTGCGAGCCTGGCACGGTTCCGCCCGATTATCATGACCTCCCTGGCCGCCGCTTTCGGCGCCATCCCGCTGATCATCACAGGCGGTTACGGGGAAGAACTCCGCCGCCCGCTTGGCATTTCCATTCTGGGCGGGCTGATTTTCAGCCAGGCCCTGACACTCTTCACCGTGCCTGCCGTTTTCCTCATCCTTGATCGCCTCGGGCGCGCATCAGGACGCTTCGTGCGCGCCACCTGCCTGTCACTTCAACGCCTTATCCACGGACCCGAAAGCTGATGCGCCCTGTCCTGCCCCCTTCCCCTTTGCTGTCAGCCCTCGTGCTGATGCCTTTCCTGTCAGGCTGCTGGATGGTGGGACCGAATTACAAGCGCCCGCAAGCCATTATCTCACCCGTTTTTAAAGAGGCCCCCCAGCCACCGCCGGGCTGGACCGTCGCACAGCCGGAAATGGCGGAAGCGAGTAAGGGCCCATGGTGGCGCATATACGGTGACCCCACCCTTGATGGGCTGGAAGACCAAGTCAACATCACCAACCAGAACGTCAAGCAATATGAGGCGCAATACCGTAAAGCCAGGGCCATGATTGACAGCGTGCGCGCGCAATTATTCCCAACGCTTAACGGCAATTTTTCCTTCAGCCGCAATGCGCAGGGCGGGCAGTCGCGAAGCGCCTCGGCGGGCTCCTTCGTGAATTACAGCCACACGACGACAGTCAATACCTGGTCCACCAGCCCCAGCGCCAGTTGGACAATTGATATCTGGGGTAAAATACGTCGCCAGGTGGAGCAGCAAGTTGACCTGACCCAGGCCAGCGCCGCTGACCTCGCCAATGCGCAGCTTTCCTACCAGGCGCAGCTCGCGACGAATTATTTCAATATGCGCTATCAGGATAGTCTCCGCCGCCTTTATGCACGTAACGTATCCTACTTCCGGGAAGCGCTCCGCATTGTGCAAAATCAGGCAGAGGCTGGTGTGGCTGAACCCTCCGCCCTCCTTCAGGCGCGCTATCAACTGCAGCAGACGATCGCGCAGGAGACTCAGGCTGGTGTCGCGCGCGCCCAATATGAGCACGCTATTGCCGTATTAATGGGCAAAGCGCCCGCCGAAGTGACCATCTCTGAGGCCGATCTTCCCCCCAGACTGCCGGTCTTGCCTGTTGCGGTGCCCTCCACGCTTCTGCAAAGGCGGCCGGATGTTGCCGCGGCGGAACGCAGACTGGCCGGATATAATGCGGCCATCGGCGCGGCCATCGCCGCTTATTACCCGCAATTCACTTTATCGGCGCAATATGGCTATAGCGGAGACCCGCTTGACGAGCTGATCCGCGCCGCATCACGCTTCTGGTCATTGGGGGCCGCGGCTTCGGAGACGATTTTCTCTGGCGGGGCGCGGCGCGCGGCCGTGAGGGGTGCGAAGGCGGATTATGATGCGGCCGTCGCCAATTACCGTCAGACCGTGCTGACAGCCCTCCAAAATGTTGAAGATAACTTCTCCAACCTGCGAATCCTTGAAAAACAATATGGAGAGCAGGAAGCAGCCGTGGCTTCCGCCAAAGAGGCCGTCCGCGTTTCCATGAACGCCTTTATGGCGGGTACGGAAATCTACACGACAGTCATCACAAGCCAGCAGAACGCCTTAAATTATGAGGTGCAGGCCCTCGGCGTGCGTCAATCACAATGGACGTCGCACGTTGCGCTGATCACCGCGCTGGGGGGCGGGTGGGATGCCGCGTCGCTTCCCGCGCGAAAATCACTTACGTCGAACAACCCGTTTATTGACGGGTATTTCCGCAAAGCGAAGGAATAAGCCGGCGCGCAGCCGGCTTTTCCCGAAATGCCGCCATTAGAAGCGCGTCAAGTGATGCTTGTACCGGCGAAGACCGCCATCGCGAGGAAAATAAGAAAAAGCACCACGAAGATGGTGAAGAGGATTTTGGCGATCCCCGCTGAGGCGGCTGAAATACCGGTAAAACCGAATAGTCCCGCAATCAGGGAAATGACGAGAAACAACAAGGCGAGCTTAAGCATGGAAATCTCCTGGAGGTCACGCCCTCGTCAACGCGGGAGGCCTGATTTTGTTCCACAACAGCGCAGTCATTATATACTCGAAAATTATCGGTATTTCAGCAATAGTCGTTTGGCTGGTAAATATTTATACTTATTTTAGACGCGGTGGGACAAATATCGCCGTTATTATCTTCAGTCGCGCGAGGAATCGCACGCGCAGTGTCGGCAGTCGAAGGGGGTCCGTGCTGATCAGGGCCCCTCTTTTCAGGTTGTTTCTCTGCCTTCGCAGGTGATGCGGGGCGTGACGGTGACGGCCCGCGATCCCATAAAAAAACCCGCCTGGTTTGCCCAGACGGGTTTGATCGACGCTTATCCGTGGAGGCTTCTTATTCAGCCTCAAGCTCGGGCGCGGACTGGACGGGGCCGCTATCTTTACCCTTCGCCTCAATATCGCGCTCAACCAGCTCAACCACGGCCATATCCGCATTGTCGCCATAACGCACGCCTGCCTTGAGCACGCGGGTATAGCCGCCTGCACGGGCCTTGTAACGCTCCGCAACGGTTGAGAAAAGCTTCGCGACAATGGCTTCGTCACGCAGACGGGCAAAAGCCTGACGACGCGCATGCAGCGTGCCCTGCTTGCCGAGTGTGATCAGCTTCTCCACAACAGGGCGGATTTCCTTCGCCTTGGGGAGAGTGGTGGTGATTTGCTCATGCTTGATGAGCGCCACGGCCATGTTACGGAACATCGCCGCGCGGTGGGATGAGGTGACGTTGAGTTTACGCCCGGCAACACCATGACGCATGATATGAATTCCTTACTCTATTAAAAGATGCCAGGGTTGTCTCAGAAGACCTCGTCGAGGCGTTTGGCGAGATCTTCAATGTTTTCCGGCGGCCAGGCGGGAACATTCATACCGAGAGACAGCCCCATTGAGGTCAAGACTTCCTTGATCTCATTGAGCGACTTACGGCCGAAATTCGGGGTGCGCAGCATCTCCTGCTCGGATTTCTGAACGAGGTCACCAATATAAACGATATTATCGTTTTTCAGGCAGTTGGCACTACGAACAGAAAGCTCAAGCTCATCCACCTTACGGAGGAGATTACGGTTGAACGGCAGCTCATCACGTGGCTCTTCCTGACGGACAGGGCGCGGCTCCTCAAAATTGATGAAGAGCTGGAACTGGTCCTGAAGGATACGCGCCGCCAATGCGAGACTATCCTCAGGCGTCACCGAACCATCCGTCTCCACCGTCAGAAGCAGCTTATCATAATCCGTCACCTGTCCGACGCGGGTCTGCTCAACCTTGTAGGAGACCTGGCGGATCGGCGAATAGATCGCATCAACCGGGATCAGGCCGATCGGCGCGTCTTCCGGCCGGTTGGCGGCAGCAGGCACGTAACCCTTACCGGAATTGACCGTGAATTCGATGCCCAGCTTCACACCATGATCAAGCGTGCAGATGACAAGGTCGGGATTCATGATTTCAATGTCGTGACCGGCCTGGATCTGGCCTGCTGTCACTTCACCCGGGCCTGTGGCGGACAGGATCATGCGTTTGGGGCCATCCCCATGCATACGCAGCGCAAGCTGCTTCACATTCAGGACGATATCGGTCACATCCTCGCGCACACCCGGCACGGAGGAGAATTCGTGGAGAACCCCGTCAATCTGAATGGCCGTCACCGCAGCTCCCTGCAGGGAGGAAAGCAGGACGCGCCGAATGGCGTTGCCCAGCGTCATGCCGAAGCCCCGCTCAAGCGGCTCGGCAACCACGGTCGCCTTATGAGACGGCATCACACCGGGGGAAACTTCAAGTTTCTCCGGCTTAATAAGAGACTGCCAGTTCTTTTGGAGGACCAAGGTCGTGGCCTTTCAAAAAACTTTTTCGCTGCAACTCAGCGAAGTATCAACCTCGCAAATGCGGGGTCAGGACAACGCGACACTTAATAAGGGCCGCGCAAACTTGGCGAAACCGCACTTTTTGACGGGTGCGGCGCGCAACCATCAGACGCGGCGACGCTTCCGAGGACGGCAGCCATTATGTGGCACCGGAGTCATATCACGAATTGAAGTGATGGAAAAACCGACACTTTGCAACGCACGCAGAGCGCTCTCACGCCCCGAACCCGGGCCGGAGACCTCAATCTCCAGCGTTTCCATGCCATGCTCACGCGCTTTGCGCCCTGCATCCTCAGCAGCAACCTGAGCCGCATATGGCGTCGATTTGCGGGAACCTTTGAAGCCCTGCGCACCCGAAGACGACCAGGCAATTGCATTGCCCTGGGCGTCCGAAATCGTGATCAGCGTGTTGTTGAACGTGGAAAGCACGTGTGCAACACCTGAGATAATATTTTTGCGTTCCTTCTTACGGATACGCGGAGCCGCCGCCTTCGCCATATTGACCCTGTCCCAAAATCAGTTTTTACGCAAATCGGGCAGTGAATTCGACACTCACCACCCGCTTCACCATTAAATGAACGCGATTAACGCGTGACTTTCTTTTTACCGGCAATCGCCACCGCCTTACCCTTGCGGGTACGTGCGTTGGTGTGGGTGCGCTGGCCCCGAACGGGAAGTCCGCGACGGTGACGCAGCCCACGATAACAGCCGAGATCCATCAGGCGTTTGATATTCATCGCTGTCTCACGACGAAGGTCACCCTCAACACGATACTCGGAATCGATCAACTCACGGACCTTGAGGATTTCATCATCACTCAGCTCATTGACGCGCTTTGCGTCAGCAATGCCGAGCCTGGAGCAGATCTTCCGCGCTGTCGACGGCCCGATGCCATAGACATAGCTGAGACCGATGACGACGCGCTTTGTCGTCGGAATATTTACGCCGGCAATACGTGCCACGCTTCACTCTCCCTGTCGGCCCGGAAGCCGCACTCTGTTTTTATGCCTCAGCCCTCATCGGGCTTGCTTGATTTCTACCGCGCTTGACCAAATGAGGAATCGCAAGTCCCTGAATGAGGAAAACGACAATCCTGGCAGCTCGTGTGATAAGGGGGCCGAATATAACGACCGGCCCCGCTGAGTCAAATGAATATTATCACTTTTGCGTGATACCGTCCATTTCACGCGGCGCGGTCAGGCCAAGCGCCCGCAAAATGGCGCGGTAAACAGCCTCGACATCCTGCATCCCATCAACGCGCTTCAGGCGTTTCGCATGCTCATAATAAGGCAGAATCACGGCTGTCTGCTGGGCATAAATTTCCAGACGCTTGCGCACCGTTTCCGGCGCATCATCTGCACGCTTAGTGCCATCCGCGTTGGTGCGCTGGGCCAGGCGATCCACAATAACGTCCGGCACGACTTCAAGAAGGACCACCGCGTCGATCCGGGCCTCACGCGCGTGCAGCATCTCATCCAGGGCAACAGCCTGGCTTTCCGTCCGGGGGAAACCGTCAAGGATGAAGCCTGACTTGCAATCAGGCCGCGCAATACGCCCTTGAATCATCTCAATCATAATCGGATCAGGGATGTAGAGCCCCCTCTCCATCAGAGATTGCGCCTGGATACCAAGCGGTGTTGCCGCCTTCACCTCGGCACGCAGCATGTCGCCTGTTGAAATCTGCTTAAGGCCGAAATCACGCTCCAGACGTTGCGCCTGCGTGCCCTTCCCCGCGCCGGGCGGACCGAGAAGAATGATATTCATCAACGCCGCACCCCAACCCGATTGCCGGATCGACCACGCTGCTTGCGCATCAGCCCCTGATAGCGATGGGCCACGAGATGGGACTGCACCTGCGTCATCGTGTCGATGGTTACGGACACAATGATGATGAGGCTCGTCCCACCAAAATAGAAGGGCACATTATAACGACTGATGAGCACCTGTGGCAGTAAGCACACAGCGACAAGATAAATGCCGCCGATCGTCGTCAAACGCGTCAGGATACGGTCAAAATAGCGCGCGGTGTTGCTTCCCGGCCGGATGCCCGGCACAAACCCGCCCTGCTTCCGCAGATTCTCCGCCGTTTCCTCCGGGTTGAAACTGACCGCGGCGTAGAAATAGGAAAAGAAGAGGATCATGGCGGCATAAGTCACCATGTAAAGCGGCTGCCCCTGACTAAGCGCCTGCCCGATAGACGCGAGCCACCCCCCCGACTTGCCGCCTGAGAAACCGACAAGTGTCACGGGAATCAGCAGAACGGAGGAAGCGAAAATCGGTGGGATCACGCCCGCTGTATTGACCTTAAGCGGCATATGGGTGGAGTCACCCCCGTACATCCGGCTGCCGACCTGACGTTTAGGATATTGAATGACCACACGCCGTTGCGCCTGCTCCATGAAAACAATGAAGGCAATCGTCACCGCCGCAAGGACGAGAAACAGAAGCACGAAAAACGGCGAGAGCGCGCCCGTGTAACCCAGTTGGAAGAGGCTTGCCAAAGCATGGGGCAGGTTCGCGACAATACCGGCGAAGATGATCAGGGAGATGCCATTTCCGACACCCCGCGCCGTGATCTGCTCACCAAGCCACATCAGGAACATCGTCCCGCCAACGAGCGTGAGAACGGCGGTGAAAATAAACGGGTAGCCCGGATTGACGACGGCGCTGACACCGCCATTTCCTGTCATATGCTGCAACGTCATCGCAATGCCGTACGCCTGGAAGAGCGCGATCAGCACAGTGAGGTAACGCGTATATTGATTCAGCTTTTTGCGCCCCTGATCCCCTTCCTTTTTCAAAGCCTCCAAAGATGGGAGCGCCGTTGAAAGAAGCTGCACGATGATGGACGCGCTGATATAGGGCATAATATTGAGGGCAAAGACCGTCATACGGCCCAGCGCACCCCCCGAGAACATGTCAAACATGCCGAGAATGCCACGACTATGCCCGGCAAGTATTTGGCCGAGGATCGTTGCATCAACACCCGGGACCGGGATGTAACTCCCTAGGCGGTAAATAATAAGCGCACCAAGCGTAAACCAGATTCGCTTTTTAAGCTCCGTCGCTTTGGAGAAGGAGCTGAGGTTCAGATTGGCTGCGAGCTGATCTGCTGCAGAAGCCATTGTGCTAACCTTTCAACGAAAACAGCGCCGCCGCCATAGCGGGACGCTGTTCTGTTTATCCGTGAAGACAGCATGCATTGCAATGCTATGGCTGAGCCGGAATCACGCCTCGGCCGTAACTTCCGCCTTTTGCGTGACGGCGAGAGAACCGCCTGCCTTCTCGACAGCCTGAACAGCCGCCGCAGAGGCGCCGGCGACTTCAAGCTTGATGGGCTTTGTGACTTCCCCACCCGCGAGGATACGCACGCCCGCAATCTTGCCGCCATTGACGAGCCCGGCACCCCGGAGCAGCTCCTCAGTAATGAGGTTTGCTGCGTCCAGTTTGCCCGCATCAATCGCCTTCTGGATCCGGCCAAGATTGACCGCAACATATTCCTTGCGGAAAATATTGGTGAACCCACGTTTCGGCATACGACGATAGAGAGGGAGCTGACCACCCTCAAAACCATTCAGTGATACGCCCTCGCGCGCCTTCTGGCCTTTGACGCCGCGCCCGGAGGTTTTACCCTTACCGGAGCCGATGCCGCGACCAAGGCGCTTCTTGCGATAACGCGAGCCCTCATTGTCACGAAGTTCGTTGAGTTTCATTTTATCCCTCCACCTGCAAAAGGTGGGCAACTTTACGGATCATCCCGCGAACGGCCGGCGTATCCTCAAGCTCACGCTGGCTGCCAATGCCGCGCAGACCGAGACCGACAAGGGTCTCTTTCTGGCCTGGCTTGCGGCCAATCGCAGAGGCAATCTGCCGGATGCGGACTGTCGCATTTTTTTTAGCCATTTGCAGCCTCCGCCGTACCCTCAGCGGCCTGGCCCCGCTTGGGGAAGAGATCCGAGGCTTTTTTGCCGCGACGCGCAGCGACAGCACGTGGGCTGCTGCAACGCTCAAGCGCGGCAAATGTCGCCTTGACCATGTTGTGCGGGTTGCGGGTGCCAAGGGACTTGGCAACAACGTCATTAACGCCCAGCGACTCAAAGACAGCGCGCATCGGGCCACCGGCGATGATGCCCGTTCCCGCTTCAGCTGCGCGCACCACGACTTTACCCGCACCGAAATGCCCGTAACTGTCATGATGCAGTGTGCGGCCTTCCTTCATCGGGACGCGGATCATGCCGCGCTTCGCACGCTCCGTCGCTTTACGGATCGCCTCAGGCACTTCACGTGCTTTACCGGCGCCGTAACCGACGCGCCCCTTCTGGTCACCAACGACCACGAGGGCGGCAAATGCGAAGCGACGTCCACCTTTGACAACCTTGGCGACACGGTTGATCGTGACGAGCTTGTCAACAAGATCGTCGCCCTCGCGCTCCCGCTCGCGACCACCGCGGCCGCCTTCTCTTGGCTCTCGTGCCATGTGTGATCCTTTCCTAGAACGAGAGTCCGCCCTCTCGGGCAGCCTCAGCAAGGGCCTTGACACGGCCGTGATAGAGATAAGCGCCGCGATCGAAAACAACCGTGGAAACACCGGCAGCGACGCCACGCTCTGCGATGAGCTTGCCGATCACACCGGCGGCCTCGACATTCGCACCGCTTTTGCCAGCATCGCGGACGGCTTTCTCAAGCGTGCTCGCACTGGCGAGCGTCCGACCTGCTGCGTCATCGATGATCTGCGCGTAAATATTTTTGCCAGAGCGGAAAACCGACAGACGCGGCCGGCCACCGCTCTTGCGGCGAAGCTGGAAACGCAACCGCTTGCGACGGCGCTCCTGCATACCATGCTGCGTAGCCATTATTTCTTCTTGCCTTCCTTGCGACGAAGAACCTCAGTTTCATAACGCACACCCTTGCCCTTATAAGGCTCCGGCTTGCGGAAACTACGAATATCCAGCGCGACCTGACCGACACGCTGCTTGTCATTCCCCTCAACGGTAATCGCCGTCGGGCGCGGCGTCGTGATTTTGACGTCGGCCGGGATGGGATAAACCACATCATGCGAGAAACCGAGATTCATGACCAGTTTCGAGCCCTGGACACTGGCGCGGAAACCCGTCCCGGTGATTTCGAGCGTTTTGGAGAAACCCTCGGAGACACCTTTGACGATATTCGCGGCGATGGCGCGGGTTGTGCCCCACATTGTCCATGTCTCGCGCGAGCGGTTGCCGACAGGCTGAATGGCGATCTTGCCATCCTCAACCTTCGCCTCGACAAAGCGGGACAGAGGCATGCTGAGCTGGCCGCGTTTACCCTTGGCGGTAAGGATACCGCCGGCAATGGTGACATCCACGCCTGAAGGGATCGGAACCGGATATTTGCCAATACGTGACATTGCGTCCCTCCCTTAGAACACGCGGAAGAGGACCTCGCCGCCAACATTGGCAGCGCGGGCCTCAACGTCCGAAAGGACGCCGCGAGGTGTGGACAGGATGGAAACGCCGAGACCAGCATAGACGCGCTGCAATTCCTTGATTTTGGAATAGACGCGACGCCCCGGCTTGGAAACGCGGTGAATCTCTTTGATAACCGGCTGGCCATCAGCGTATTTCAGCTCGACACGCAACTGGGAGACACCTTTGCGGAGTTCCTCAGTCGTGTAACCACGAATGTAACCTTCGCGGCGCAGGGCCTCAAGCACATTGGCACGCAGTTTGGACGCCGGTGCAACGCAGGATGCGTGACGTGCACGCTGCGCGTTACGTATACGGGTGATCATATCACCCAAAGGATCGGAGAGGGACATTGTCGTCTTAAACCCTTACCAGCTCGATTTAACCATACCGGGAATCTGGCCCGTTGATGCCAGATCGCGGAGCGCGATACGGCTGAGCTGGAATTTCCGATAATTGGCGCGCGGACGGCCAGAGACCTTGCACAGCAGGCGCACACGCGTGCGTGAGCCATTGCGCGGCATCTCAGCGAGTTTCAGCGACGCGTCGAACCGCTCTTCCACAGGAAGAGAACGATCCTTGATGATTTCCTTAAGCGCGGTCCGCTTCGCTCGATCGCGCTGCGCCATTTGCGCGCGCTTCGCGTTGCGGTTCACGGCGGAGACTTTTGCCATGCTAAACTTTCTCCCGGAACCTGTCGGGCCAATCCCGACGGTTTTCCAAACAGCGTGTCTATAAAGGCGCCCTTCGCCTCTTTGCAATCAAAAAACGAAGGGCACCACGAAACTTTCAGGCCGCGAACGGCAGGTCAAAGGCTTTCAGCAATGCTTTGGCTTCATCATCGCTTCGTGCATTTGTCACGAAAATGATGTCCATGCCGCGCACTGAATCAACCTTGTCGTACTGGATTTCAGGGAACACGATCTGCTCCTTGAGGCCCATCGCAAAGTTGCCGCGACCATCAAAGCCCTTATTCGCCGGAAGCCCACGGAAGTCACGAATGCGCGGCATCGCGATTGTCACAAGACGATCGAGAAACTCATACATACGTGCGCGACGCAGCGTGACTTTACAGCCAATAGGAAGGCCTTCACGGATCTTGAAACCGGCAATCGCCTTACGAGCCAGCGTCTTGACGGGCTTCTGACCTGCGATCAGCGCCATCTCCGCGACGGCGGCATCCAGTTTTTTCTGATCGCCTGCCGCTTCACCGACGCCCATATTAAGGACGATCTTCTCAAGCTTCGGCACTTGCAGGATGTTTTTATAGCCAAACTGCTGACGAAGCTGCTCACGGATCTCCTGCTGGTAACGTTCCTGCAGACGCGGCAGAGCGTGTGCGTGTTTGTCGCTCATATCGCCCCCTTAGCCTTCGATAATCTCGCCGGTCGCCTTGGCGACGCGCGCTTTGCGGCCGTCATCAAGAACGCGGAAACCAACACGGGTCGGCTTGCCACTCTTCGGATCGATAAGTTTAAGATTTGAGAGATGCACAGGCATCTCCTTCGCAATGATACCGCCCTCTTCATTCTGGCGGCTCGGCTTCGTGTGGCGTTTCGCAATGGCGACGCCACGGACGACAGCCTTCTCAACCTTGGGAAGGATAGACATCACCTCACCCCGCACGCCTTTGGACGCACCGGAAATGACCACAACCTGGTCACCCTTTTTTATACGCGCGGCCATTACAGGACCTCCGGAGCCAGGGAGATAATTTTCATGAACTTGCGGGCACGCAGCTCACGCACGACGGGGCCAAAGATACGTGTACCAATGGGCTCCATCGACTTGTTGATCAGCACCGCTGCGTTTTTGTCAAAACGAATGGCGCTGCCATCCGCCCGACGCACCGGGTAAGAGGTGCGGACGATGACAGCCTGATGGACATCACCTTTTTTGACTTTACCGCGCGGAATCGCCTCCTTGACGGAAACGACGATCACGTCGCCGACCGAAGCGGTTTTACGCTTGGAACCGCCCAGCACCTTGATGCACTGCACCCGACGCGCGCCGGAATTATCCGCAACGTCAAGGTTGGTCTCGGGATGGATCATTTTTAGCCCCCTATTTAAGCCGAAACAGGGCTGGCGTCAGCCGCGGGGGCACCAAGTGCCGCACCGTTGCGCGTAACAACCATCCACGTCTTGCGTTTTGAAATCGGCGCACATTCTTCGATACGGACGGTATCGCCGATTTTGCACTCATTCAGCTCATCATGCGCCGCGTATTTCTTGGAACGGCGAATAAACTTTTTATAAAGCGGGTGCATAACGCGACGATGCACGAGGACGGTCACCGTCTTGTCCATCTTATCACTAGTCACTCGCCCAGTCAGGACACGCCTTGGCATTGTCCGTCTCCTCTCAGGACTTAACGGCGGACGTTTTTGCGCCCGCACTGTTCTTCGATTGATGCAAAACTGTCTTGATCCGCGCGACAGCACGACGCAGCAGCCGCACTCGGCCCGCACCTTCAGACTGCCCGGTCGCGGCCTGGAAACGCAGATTAAGCTGCTCTTTTTTCAGATCAAGCAGAAGAGCCTCGAGCTCATCAGACGTCTTGCCGCGCAGATCGGCGACTTTAAACGTGTCGGCCATCTCAGGCATCTCCAATGCGTGTAATGAACTTGGTCTTGATCGGCAGTTTCGCCGCGCCAAGTTCGAGCGCGTGGCGCGCAACATCAGGCGGCACGCCTTCAATCTCGAAAAGGACGCGACCCGGCTTGACGCGTGCGACCCAATATTCAGGCGAGCCCTTACCCGAGCCCATCCGCACCTCAGCCGGCTTGGTGGAAACCGGAAGATCCGGGAAAATGCGGATCCAGACACGACCTGCGCGCTTCATCGCACGCGTAATCGCACGACGAGACGCCTCGATCTGGCGCGCCGTGATCCTCTCGGGCTCAAGCGCTTTCAGGCCGAACGCGCCGAAATTCAGCGTCGTTCCACCTTTTGCGAGGCCGTGAATACGGCCTTTATGGGCTTTGCGAAACTTCGTCCGCTTGGGGGAAAGCATGATCAGTTATCCTCACGCGCCTCACGACGCTTGTTTTGAACTTCGACTCAACGCTGCGGCGCTTGCTCAGCGGCACGACGGTCCTGGGCAAGAGGGTCATGCGCCATGACATCGCCTTTAAAGATCCAGACCTTCACACCACAAGTGCCATAGGTCGTCTTTGCCGTTGCCACGCCGTAATCAATATCCGCACGAAGCGTATGAAGCGGAACGCGACCTTCACGATACCACTCGATACGCGCGATCTCGGCACCGCCAAGACGACCGGAGCAGTTGATCCGGATCCCCTGCGCCCCGAGGCGCATCGCGGATTGCACGGCACGCTTCATCGCCCGGCGGAACGCCACGCGGCGCTCCAGCTGCTGCGCGATATTTTCCGCGACAAGTGTCGAGTCAATTTCAGGCTTGCGGATTTCCACGATGTTGAGCGCGACGTCAGCCTTCGCCATACGGCTCAGATCTTTACGAAGCGCGTCGATATCCTGACCTTTTTTACCGATCACGACACCCGGACGGGCTGCATAGATCGTGACGCGGGGCTTTTTGGCCGGACGTTCGATCACGACGCGGGAAACACCGGCACCTGCGAGCTTGCGGCGAAGATATGCCCGAAGCTTGAGGTCCTCGTGAAGAAGATTCGCGTAATCCTGGCCCGCATACCAGCGGCTGTCCCAGGTGCGATTGACACCGAGCCGAAGCCCGATCGGATTGACTTTATGTCCCATATCAGGCCGCCTTCTGTTCTGCTACGTCTTTGCGCTTGCGAGTCTTCTTCGCAGGGGCATCTTCTGTCGCAGCCCGCTCAGCGACCACGATCTTGATGTGGCTGAAGAACTTTTCAATCCGGGCGGAGCGACCACGACCACGCGCATGAAAGCGCTTCATGACGATGGATTTACCGACCTCAGCCGACTTCACCACCAACTGATCCACATCAAGCTGATGATTATTTTCAGCGTTCGCAATCGCGCTCTCAAGTGTCTTACGCACCTGCTGCGCAATGCGACGGCGGGAAAAAGTCAGCGCCGCAATAGCCTTATCAGCCGGTAGGTTGCGGATCATGGCCGCAACCAGGTCGAGCTTGCGCGGGCTGACACGAACATTGCGTGCGACGGCCTGCGCCTCATTATCGGCAAGTGTGCGAATATGCTTTGGCTTGCTCATCTCAGCCCCGCTTCGACTTTTTATCGGACGCATGGCCCGTGAATGTGCGCGTCGGGGAAAACTCGCCGAACTTATGTCCGACCATGTTTTCCGTCACTTGCACAGGCAGGAACTTGCGCCCGTTATACACACCAAATGTCAGGCCCACAAATTGCGGCAGGATCGTTGAACGACGTGACCAGATTTTGATCACCTCATTGCGACCCGACGCACGTGAAGCTTCTGCCTTACCAAACAAGTACCCGTCGACGAACGGGCCTTTCCAGACGGAACGTGCCATCTCTCTAATGCCCCTCTCTTACTTACCGGTCTTGCGGCGGCGGATAATCAAGCTATCCGTGCGCTTGTTGCTACGCGTTTTGTAACCTTTTGTCGGCTTGCCCCACGGCGTAACGGGATGACGCCCGCCAGAGGTACGGCCCTCACCACCACCATGCGGGTGATCAACAGGGTTCATGACGACACCACGGTTATGTGGGCGGCGCCCGAGCCAACGATTGCGACCGGCCTTACCGATATGCTGGTTCATATTATCCGGGTTGGAGACGGCACCGACTGTCGCCATGCATTCCCCGCGGACAAGACGCAACTCACCGGATTGCAGCTTGATCTGCGCGTAACCGGCATCCTTGCCGACAAGCTGGGCGTAAGTCCCGGCTGAACGCGCGACCTTGCCACCCGCACCGATCTTGAGCTCGATATTATGGACGATCGTGCCCACCGGCATCGCCGCCAGCGGCATCGCATTGCCGGGCTTGACGTCAACCCGCGCACCAGCAACGACGCGATCCCCTGATTTCACGCGTTGCGGCGCGAGGATGTAAGCAAGCTCACCATCATCATATTTGATCAGCGCGATGAAAGACGTGCGGTTGGGGTCATATTCCAGACGCTCAATCGTGCCCGCAACATCGAATTTGCGACGTTTGAAATCGACATAACGGTAGGATTGCTTGTGCCCGCCGCCACGGAAGCGCGACGTTGTGCGCCCATGATTATTGCGACCGCCGGATTTGTTCTTACCTTCCGTCAGCTGCTTGACGGGTTTCCCCTTATGCAGCTCGCTCCGGTCAATAAGGACGGTGCCACGAAGGCTGGGCGTCGTCGGATTAAAGTGTTTTAGTGCCATGATTCCCTGCCCCGCGTCAGCTCAGCTTCGCTGTGAGGTCGATCGACTGACCATCTGCGAGCTTGACATATGCTTTCTTGGTGTCAGAGCGACGACCTGGCCGCCCCTTGAACATTTTGCTCTTGCCCTTCTGCACCAGGGTGTTCACCGAAAGCACCTTCACGTTAAACAGCGTCTCGACCGCAATTTTGATCTCGGGCTTGGACGCCTCAAGTGCGACGCGGAAAACGACGTGGTTATTCTCTGAAAGAGCTGTCGCCTTCTCAGTGATGACGGGCGCGCGGATGATGTCGAACATCGCCTCACGGCTCATGCGGGCGGCCTTTTCACGGCGCGCCAGAACGGTTGTCGTGCTCATGCCAGGCGCTCCTTCAGGCCATCAAGCCCGGCGCGCGTCACGACAAGCACCTCATGATTGAGGATATCGTAAACATTGGCGCCGATTGACGGCATCACATCAATCTTATGCAGGTTGCGGATGGCACGCCCAAACCCGGCATCCGGATTGGCACCATCAACAATCAAAGCCGATGTCAGGCCCAGAGCCTTCATTTTGGCTTCAGCATCACGTGTTTTCTGCACGCCGGCAACAGCCTCAAGGATGACGACTTTCCCTTCCGCAGCTTTCTGCGACAGCGCGGAAATCAGGCCGAGGCGGCGCACCTTTTTCGGCAGGTCATAACCATGGTCACGCACAACCGGCCCGTGCACCACACCACCTGTGCGGAATTGCGGGGCACGCAACGAACCCTGACGAGCAGAGCCCGTGCCTTTCTGGCGATAAGGCTTCTTGGTCGTGCCGGAAATTTCGCCCATGCCTTTGACACGGTGCGTGCCAGCACGACGCTTGGCAAGCTGCCAATGCACGACGCGGGCCATAATGTCATTGCGCGGCGTGATGCCGAACAATTCCTCCGGAAGGGTCACCTTACCGGCGCTTCCGTTATCGAGGGTCTTGATCTCGTATTCCATGCCCTCAGTCCTCAACCGGCGGCCGTCAGAGTCGCAGCCGGATACGGCGCGTCAGCGTGACGGTCCTTCTTGATCGCATCGCGGATCAGCACCGTGCCGTTTTTGGCACCCGGGACTGAACCACGAACCATAATGAGATTACGCTCTTCATCCACCGCGGCGACTTCGAGGTTCAGCGTGGTGATGCGCTCATCACCAAGATGACCGGCCATTTTCTTGCCTTTGAAGACTTTGCCGGGATCCTGACGCTGTCCCGTCGAACCGTGTGAACGGTGACTGATGGAAACGCCGTGCGAGGCTTCGAGACCAGCAAAGTTCCAGCGCTTCATGGCGCCGGCAAAACCCTTACCTTTACTCGTTGCGGTCACGTCCACTTTCTGGCCGACGACGAAATGCGCGGCTGAAAGGCGTGTCCCCGCCTCAAGCACCGCGTCGTCACTGACGCGAAACTCGACAAGCTTCTTGCAGGGCTCGACCTTGGCGGCCGAGAAATGCCCACGCATGGGCTTGGAGACGTTTTTGACTTTTGCCTTGCCCATACCAAGCTGCACGGCCGTATAGCCGTCACGCTCAACATTACGGGTGGAGACAACCGTCACATCGTCGAGATGAAGAACGGTGACAGGCACATGTGTGCCGTCTTCCTTAAAGAGTCGGGTCATGCCCAACTTTTTTGCGATCAATCCGGTGCGCATCGTCTGGACCTTAAAGCTTGATCTCGACATCGACGCCAGCGGCGAGGTCGAGCTTCATGAGGGCGTCCACGGTCTGCGGGGTCGGCTCGACAATATCGAGCAGGCGGCGGTGAGTCCGAATTTCGAACTGCTCGCGGCTTTTCTTATCCACATGTGGCGAGCGGTTAACAGTAAAACGCTCAATATGCGTCGGTAGCGGGATGGGACCCCGAACCTGCGCACCCGTGCGCTTCGCCGTGTTCACGATCTCCTTCGTGCTGTTATCGAGCACGCGGTGGTCGTATGCCTTGAGGCGAATGCGGATGTTTTGGCTGTCCATCTTTATAAATCGTCCAACTCAATAAGGTTCGGGGGCTACCCTGCTCCTTCTAAGCCTCGAAGGCTGACCCGACCAGGTGCGCCCGGTCGGGTCAGCCCCCATAAGAGGCTATATTTTCGTTCAGGCGGTGATCGACGCGACCACACCTGCGCCGACAGTCCGGCCACCTTCGCGGATCGCGAAGCGAAGGCCTTCATCCATCGCGATCGGTGCGATCAGCTCAACATCCATCGCAACGTTGTCGCCCGGCATGACCATCTCTGTGCCTTCCGGCAGCTGGACAACACCCGTGACGTCCGTCGTGCGGAAGTAGAACTGGGGACGATAATTGGTGAAGAACGGCGTGTGACGGCCACCTTCCTCTTTCGTGAGGATGTAGGCTTCAGCCTTGAACTTCTTGTGCGGCGTGATGGAGCCGGGCTTGGCCAGAACCTGACCGCGCTCAACGTCTTCACGCTTCGTGCCACGCAGCAGGGCACCGATATTATCGCCTGCCTCACCACGGTCAAGAAGCTTGCGGAACATCTCAACGCCGGTCACCGTCGTCTTGACTGTGTCCTTAAGACCAACAATCTCGACTTCCTCACCGACATTGACCGCACCGCGCTCAACGCGACCCGTCACAACCGTGCCACGACCGGAGATCGAGAAGACGTCTTCAATCGGCATCAGGAAAGGACGGTCAATCGGGCGCTCAGGCTGCGGAATGTAGGAATCAACCGCTTCCATCAGTTCAAGAACGCGGTTCTCACCGATTTCGGCATCGCCGTCTTCAAGCGTGACGAGCGCGGAGCCCTTGATGATGGGAATATCGTCGCCCGGGAACTGGTAGGAAGAGAGAAGCTCACGCACTTCCATCTCAACGAGCTCAAGCAACTCAGGGTCATCCACCTGGTCAACCTTGTTCAGGAAGACGACCAGCGCAGGAACACCCACCTGGCGTGCGAGCAGGATGTGCTCACGTGTCTGGGGCATCGGGCCGTCAGCAGCGGAGACAACGAGGATCGCGCCATCCATCTGCGCCGCACCGGTGATCATGTTTTTGACGTAGTCAGCATGGCCCGGGCAGTCGACGTGCGCGTAATGGCGGTTTTTCGTCTCATACTCAACGTGAGCGGTCGAGATCGTGATACCACGTGCACGCTCTTCCGGCGCCGCGTCGATCTGATCATAAGCCTGATATGTCGCACCACCTGACTTGGCGAGCGTCTTGGTGATCGCAGCGGTCAGTGAGGTTTTGCCATGGTCAACGTGACCAATCGTTCCGATATTGCAGTGCGGCTTCGTCCGCTCAAATTTAGCCTTAGCCATCGTTCTCTCCATAACCCACCGCCGAAGTTGCGGCGGGGAAGATTGCTCATTAACATCAGGTCCCGTTTGAAACCCGAAACTGTTGAGCTGGTTAAACTTACCAGCGGTAGTGGCTGAATGCCTTGTTGGCTTCAGCCATGCGATGCGTGTCTTCACGCTTTTTGACGGCCGAACCGCGATTATTGATCGCATCCATCAGCTCGTTGGACAAACGCTCCTGCATCGTGTTCTCGCCGCGCTTGCGCGACGCGTCGATCACCCAGCGTATCGCCAGGGCCTGACGACGTTCCGCACGGACTTCGACAGGCACCTGATACGTCGCGCCACCGACGCGGCGTGAGCGCACCTCGACGGCAGGCTTGACGTTGTCGAGCGCTGCGTGGAACATCGCAACCGGATCCGCCGAAGCACCGCCACGACGGCGGACAGCCTCAAGCGCACCGTAAACGATACCTTCAGCAGTCGATTTCTTACCATCGTACATTAGCGCATTCATAAAGCGCGTGATGACGACGTCTCCAAACTTCGGATCGGGAAGGATCTCACGCTTGACAGCGCGATGTCGGCGACTCATGCCTTATATTCCTCTTACTTAGGACGTTTCGCGCCGTAAAGCGAGCGACGCTGGCGGCGTTTTGCAATACCTTGTGTATCCAGCACACCACGGAGAATGTGGTAGCGCACACCCGGAAGATCCTTCACGCGGCCGCCGCGGATCAGCACCACACTATGCTCTTGCAGGTTGTGCCCTTCACCGGGGATGTAGCTGACGACCTCATACCCGTTTGTCAGGCGGACTTTTGCCACCTTACGCAAGGCCGAGTTCGGCTTCTTCGGTGTGACCGTATAGACGCGCGTGCACACGCCACGCTTTTGCGGGCACCCTTGCAGGGCTGGCACTTTATTCCGCTTCGCAGCAGGCTCACGCCCTTTTGCGATTAACTGGTTGATGGTCGGCATTCGCCCTTCCCGATTCTCGTTTAAAGACAGACCAGATTCGCACCTGATCCGCGCGCATTCAACACAACTCAGCGCGCGATGCAAGATCGCCCGCCAAACAAATCTACCCCAGACCTTGGTTTACCAAAGATAAACGGCGTCCAAAGCAAAAAATAAAGTCTATCCTCGGCCTTGACGTCCCGAGAGACGGGGAAGCCGGAAGCGCGTTACCTACGGCGCTTACCGGCAAAAGTCAAGCATCTGGATAGAGTCGCCAAGATATTTACCGATACCCCAGCAAAAAGCGCGCAGCCTGACGCTGCGCGCTTATTTTCAACCTCAAGCCTCCGATGATTCTTCGGTCGTTTCAACAGAAGCCTGCCCCAGTCGCTGGCGGTCCTGAGAGGCGGCAATCGCACGCAGGCGGTTCATGACGCTGCCCGTTCCCGCCGGGATAAGACGTCCGACGATAACGTTCTCTTTCAGGCCATTCAGCGTGTCGACCTTGCCCGCTGTCGCGGCCTCTGTCAGGACACGCGTCGTTTCCTGGAAGGACGCTGCCGAGATGAATGACTGCGTCTGGAGCGACGCCTTGGTGATGCCCTGTAGAACAGGCGCACCACGTGCCGGCGTCTCATCCAGCTTCAATCTCTTATCATTTTCGGTCTCGAACTCAATCCGATCAACGATTTCCCCGACAAGATAGGTTGTGTCACCCGGCTCCAGAATTTCAACTTTCTGGAGCATCTGCCGGACGATGACCTCGATATGCTTGTCGTTGATCTTCACGCCCTGAAGACGATAAACATCCTGAATTTCATTCACGAGGTAATCTGACAGGGCTTCCACACCCATGACCTTGAGAATGTCATGCGGCACGCGCGGGCCATCGACCAGCGGGTCTCCCTTCTGGACAAAATCGCCTTCCTGGACGGAAACATGCTTGCCCTTCGGGATGAGGTAATTCGTCTCCTCACCCGTCTCATCATTTTTGACGATGATGCAGCGCTTCGACTTATAGTCACGACCGATTTCGATGCGACCTTCCGTCTCGGCGATGATGGCATGGTCTTTCGGACGCCGCGCTTCAAAAAGCTCAGCGACGCGCGGTAGACCGCCCGTGATATCACGCGTTTTCGAGCCTTCACGCGGGATACGCGCCAGAACGTCACCCGCATGCACCTTCGCGCCATTATCGACTGATAAGAGGGAGTCCGGCGCAAGGAAGTAACGTGCGTCATTTCCGTTCGCCAGTTTCACGACATTGCCGGACGCGTCCTTGACCTGCAGACGCGGCCGCAGATCGACGCTTTTAGCGCCCTGTTTATAATCGACAACCACGCGAGAGGTCAGCCCCGTCACCTCATCCATCCGCTCAACCAGCGTGATTGAATCGATGAGATCGAGATATTCGACCGTGCCGGATTCCTCAGTGATGATCGGCAGGGTGTAAGGGTCCCACTCAGCCATTTTGAGGCCGCGCTCGACATTCTGCCCCTCCGTGACCAGCAATCGGGCACCGTAAGGCACACGATAGCGGGCACGCTCGACATTTTTCTCATCCGTCAGCACGATCTCACAGTTACGCGACATGACGATCGTCATGTTCTGGCTATTCTGCACGACATTGCGGTTGCGGATGGTGACCTTGCCGTCACGGGATGCTTCCACCATGGATTGCTCAGCACCACGCGTCGCCGCACCACCAATATGGAAGGTACGCATCGTCAGCTGCGTGCCGGGTTCCCCGATTGATTGCGCCGCGATGACGCCGACAGCCTCACCGATATTGACCGGTGTGCCGCGCGCCAGATCACGCCCATAACAATGCGCGCAGACGCCGACGCGACTGTCACAGGTCAGGACAGAACGGATCTGCACCGTCTCAACCCCGGCCTGCTCAATCGCTTCCGCTTCCGCTTCCTCAACCAGCGTGTTGCGCGGGTAGAGAACCTTGCCGTCAGCCGGGTTGAGCACATCGGCGGAAAGGGTCCGCCCCAGAATGCGCTCGGAAAGGGAGGAAACGATTTCGCCCCCATCCATAACCGCACGCACAGTCAGGCCACGCTCCGTGCCGCAATCATTCTCAACGATGATGCAATCCTGCGCGACATCAACCAGGCGGCGCGTCAGGTAACCGGAGTTGGCCGTCTTGAGCGCCGTATCCGCGAGACCTTTACGCGCACCATGGGTGGAGGTGAAGTAATCGAGAACGGAGAGCCCTTCCTTAAAGTTGGCGATAATCGGCTGCTCGATAATCTCACCGGATGGCTTGGCCATCAGGCCGCGCATCCCGGCCAGCTGCTTCATCTGCGCTGGCGACCCACGCGCCCCGGAATGGCTCATCATCCAAACGGAGTTGGTCGGCTTGCCGATGACCTGCTTCGAGATCTCCTTCATCATCGCGACCTGCACTTCATCCGTGCAGCGCGACCACGCATCGACCACCTTATTATAGCGCTCACCCGCTGTGATCAGACCGTCCTGATATTGCTGCTCAAACTCTTTGATCTCGGCTTGAGTCCGCTCAACAAGTGCCTGCTTCTCAACCGGGATGATCATATCATCCTTGCCGAAGGAAATACCGGCGCGCGCCGCATGGCGGAAACCGAGCCCCATCAGACGATCACAGAAAATCACCGCTTCTTTCTGGCCGCAATGGCGGTAAACCGCGTCGATCACGTCAGAGACGTTCTTTTTGGTCAGCTGCTTATTGACGACCTCAAACGGCACAGCCGCATTATCCGGCAGGATCTGCGCAATCAGCGCACGCCCCGGCGTGGTGATCACCATACGCCGCGTCATCTGCCCCTCCGCTGAAGGGACTTCCAGACGCAGGCGGATCTTATCGTGCAGCTTCAGCGCACCTTCATTCATCGCCAGTTCAATTTCAGCGACGGAATGGAAGGCTGGCGGACCGGCTTTGGTCACGCGCCCTTCCTTGTCATACTCCGCCTGGTCCGGTGTCGCGAGATATTCCGGCACTTCGAGGCTGAGATAATAAAGACCCAGCACGATATCCTGTGACGGCACGATAATTGGCTTACCATTGGCCGGGCTGAGGATGTTATTTGTCGACATCATCAGCACACGCGCCTCAAGCTGGGCTTCCAGCGAGAGGGGCACGTGCACGGCCATCTGATCCCCGTCGAAATCCGCGTTGAACGCGGTGCAGACGAGCGGGTGAAGCTGGATGGCCTTGCCTTCAATCAGGACAGGCTCGAAAGCCTGAATCCCCAATCGGTGCAAAGTCGGCGCACGGTTGAGCATCACGGGATGCTCGCGGATCACCTCTTCAAGGATGTCCCAGACTTCCGGGCGTTCCTTCTCGACCATCCGTTTCGCGGCTTTGATGGTCGTGGCGTGACCATATTTCTCAAGCTTCGAGTAAATGAAGGGCTTGAACAGCTCCAGCGCCATTTTCTTCGGCAGGCCGCATTGATGCAATTTGAGTTCCGGCCCGACCACAATGACGGAACGACCGGAATAATCGACGCGCTTGCCCAGCAGGTTCTGACGGAAACGCCCCTGCTTACCCTTCAGCATGTCTGAGAGGGACTTTAACGGACGCTTGTTGGCGCCCGCAATCGCACGCCCACGCCGACCATTATCGAACAGCGCGTCCACCGCCTCCTGCAGCATGCGCTTTTCGTTGCGGACAATGATATCCGGGGCGCGAAGCTCAATCAGGCGTTTGAGGCGGTTATTACGGTTGATGACGCGCCGGTAAAGATCATTAAGGTCCGACGTTGCGAAACGTCCGCCATCAAGCGGGACGAGCGGCCGCAATTCCGGCGGGATCACCGGGACGAGGTCCAGGATCATCCATTCCGGGCGGGAACCGCTCTCGGCAAATGAATCATAGAGTTTGAGGCGTTTGACCAGCTTTTTGCGCTTCGCTTCGGAAGTCGCAGCTTTGAGATCCTCCCGCAGCAAATCGCCGTCGGACTTATCCTGGTCGCGCCCTTCCCGATCCACCAGGCCAGGACGGTCGATTTCCTCCGCATGGAGGCGGGCTTTCCAGAGGATCTTCTTGATGGCCTCCGCGCCAATACCGACTTCAAGCCCCTCATCCGCGTAATCATCCAGCGCGTCGAAATATTGATCTTCCGACAGCAGGCTATATTGCTTGAACGGGCTCGTGCCCGCTTCAAGGACGATGTAGCTCTCGAAATACAGAACCTTCTCAAGATCTTTCAGCGTGATGTCGATCAGCGTCGCGATACGAGATGGCAGGGATTTCAGGAACCAGATATGCGCCACCGGTGAGGCAAGCTCAATATGGCCCATACGCTCACGACGCACTTTCGCGAGCGTAACTTCAACACCGCATTTTTCGCAAACAATGCCGCGGAATTTCATGCGCTTATATTTGCCGCACAGACATTCATAATCTTTGATCGGGCCGAAAATGCGGGCGCAGAAAAGCCCGTCACGCTCCGGCTTAAAGGTGCGGTAATTGATGGTTTCCGGCTTTTTGATCTCACCATAGGACCAGGACCGGATCTGCTCGGCGGAAGCGAGCTGAATTTTGATCTGATCAAAAGACAGGCTTTGGCCCGTCTGGCCCAAAATCTTCATCAGTTCGTTCATGCGCCAAGACCCCATTTCACGCGGCGGCCATAGGCCGCGCGCGCCTTATCATCAATGCAATTTTCAACAAATGACAGCGTCATCACGATGCGCTTTGCTCCAGATCGACATTCAGGCCGAGAGATTTGAGCTCTTTGATCAGGACGTTGAAGCTCTCTGGAATACCGGCTTCGAAATCATCCTGCTCACGCACGATGGCTTCATAAACCTTGGTACGACCGGAGACGTCGTCTGACTTCACGGTCAGCATTTCCTGCAACGTGTAGGCTGCACCGTATGCCTCAAGCGCCCAGACTTCCATCTCACCGAAACGCTGCCCACCGAACTGGGCCTTACCCCCGAGTGGCTGCTGCGTCACGAGCGAGTATGGACCGATGGAGCGCGCATGGATCTTGTCATCAACAAGATGGTGCAGTTTGAGCATGTAAATATACCCAACCGTCGTTTTACGCTCAAAGCGTTCACCCGTGCGCCCGTCAATCAACTGGGACTGACCGGAACGATCAACCCCGGCTTTATCCAGCATATCTTCAATATCCGGGATCGACGCACCATCAAAGACAGGGGTTGCGATCGGCACGCCACGGCGAAGATTACCCGCCAGTTCGGAAAGCTGTGCGTTATTCATGTCCGCAATGTCGCTATCAAAAACAGCATCGCCATAGACCGCCCGCAGACGTTCCAGCAAGGCCATTTTCTCTTCCCCGTTGCGCTGATATTCATCCGCCAGGCGTCCGATATCCTGACCGATATTGGCACACGCCCAGCCCAGATGGGTTTCCAGAATCTGCCCGACATTCATACGTGAGGGCACGCCCAGCGGGTTCAGCACGAGGTCAACCGGTGTGCCATCTTCGAGGAACGGCATGTCCTCGACCGGCACGACGCGAGAGACGACGCCCTTGTTACCGTGACGACCCGCCATCTTGTCACCCGGCTGAAGCTTGCGCTTCACCGCGACGAAGACTTTGACCATCTTCATCACGCCTGGCGGCAACTCGTCACCGCGCTGAAGCTTCTCAACCTTGCTCTCAAACCGCGCCTGGATACGCGCCATTTCGGCATCATATTCACGCCGCAGGGTTTCAAGCTCGGACATCACGCTGTCTTCCGACACCACAATGTGGCGCCACGCACCGCGCGGATGCTCATTCAGCACCTCATCGGTGATGACCGTGCCGGAACGTATGCCTTTGAAACCCGCACCCGCTGACTGATTCAGGAGGCGCTCACGCAGACGGTTGATGAAGCTCCGCTCCTGCACGGCGCGCTCATCATCCCGGTCTTTTGACAGGCGTTCAATCTCGGCGCGCTCAATGGCCATGGCGCGCTCATCCTTGTCGATACCACGACGGGAGAAGACACGCACATCAACGATCGTCCCCGTCGTGCCAGGCGGCAGCTTCAGGGATGTGTCGCGCACATCGGAGGCTTTTTCACCGAAGATGGCACGCAGCAATTTCTCTTCCGGCGTGACTGGGCTCTCGCCTTTCGGCGTCACCTTGCCAACCAGAATATCACCGGGATTCACCTCCGCACCGATATAGACAATGCCCGCTTCGTCGAGATTGCGCAGCGCTTCCTCACCGACATTCGGGATGTCGCGGGTGATTTCCTCCTGACCCAGCTTTGTATCGCGGGCCATGACTTCAAACTCTTCAATATGAATTGAAGTGAAGACGTCATCACGCGCAATGCGCTCGGAGATGAGGATGGAATCCTCAAAGTTGTAACCATTCCAGGGCATGAAGGCGACGAGCACGTTACGCCCCAGCGCCAGTTCACCCAGTTCAGTCGACGGGCCATCCGCGATGATGTCACCGGATTTGACGACATCACCAATATGCACCAGCGGGCGCTGATTGATACAGGTCGACTGGTTGGAGCGCATATATTTACGCAGGCGGTAAATATCGACGCCCTCCGTCGCACCGGTTTCACCCGTGGCGCGGACCACGATACGGGCACCGTCGATCTGGTCAACGACGCCGTCGCGCCGTGCCACAATGGTCGCACCGGAATCGCGGGCGACAGCGGCTTCCATACCCGTGCCAACAAGCGGCGCTTCTGCCCGCACGAGTGGGACGGCCTGACGCTGCATGTTTGACCCCATCAGCGCGCGGTTGGCGTCGTCATTTTCCAGAAACGGAATCAACGCCGCGGCGACGGAAACGAGCTGCTTGGGCGAGACGTCACAAGCCGTCACCTGCTCCGGCGGGACGAGGCGGAAATCACCTGACCGCCGCACGGAAACGAGTTCATCCGTGAGGCGTCCCGTCTCCTTATCGAGCTTGGCATCCGCCTGCGCGACGATAAGTTTCTCCTCCTCCATGGCGGAAAGATATTTCCACCCATCCTGAAGCATCCCATCCTTGACGAGGCGATAGGGCGTTTCAATAAAGCCGTACTTATTCACCTTCGCATAGGTTGAAAGCGAGTTGATCAGACCGATATTCGGCCCTTCCGGCGTTTCAATCGGGCAGATACGGCCATAATGGGTCGGGTGAACGTCACGAACCTCAAACCCGGCCCGCTCACGCGTCAGACCACCCGGGCCCAGGGCGGAAAGGCGACGCTTATGCGTTACTTCCGAGAGTGGGTTCGTCTGATCCATAAACTGACTGAGCTGGGATGAGCCGAAGAACTCACGCACCGCGGCCGCAGCCGGTTTGGCGTTGATGAGGTCATGCGGCATGACCGTATCAATATCGACAGACCCCATACGCTCACGAATGGCGCGCTCCATACGCAACAGGCCGATGCGATATTGATTCTCCATCAATTCACCGACCGAACGGACACGGCGATTGCCCAGATTATCAATATCGTCGATCTGACCGCGCCCGTCTTTCAGGTCGCACATGATCTTGACCGTGCGCAGAATATCCTCCTTGCGGAGCACTCGCACGGAATCCGGCACGTCGATTTCCAGACGCATATTCATTTTCACGCGGCCGACGGCGGAGAGGTCGTAACGATCCGGGTCGAAGAAAATGCCCTGAAACATCGCCTCCGCCGTTTCCGGGGTTGGCGGCTCACCGGGGCGCATGACGCGGTAAATATCGATCAGCGCATCATCGCGATTATTGTTTTTATCCACGGCCAGCGTGTTACGGATCCACGGCCCATGAGTCGTGTCGATCGCCAGCATCGGGATCTCGGCAATACCGGCTTCCTCAAGGGTGGTCAGACGTGCGTCCGTCAGCTCTTCACCCGCTTCGGCGTAGATCTCACCCGTGTGCTCATTGACGATGTCACGCGCAATGAAACGCCCCAGCAGATCGGCGCGACCAACGAGGACGTCATGGGTTTTTTCAGCGATCTTTTTGACGACGCGGCTGGTCAGCTTGGCTTCCGCCTCAGCCACGATCTCACCCGTATCAGCATCATAAAGCGCTTCCAGCAGCTTCAGCCCACGGAAAGCCTCCGGGTCAAACGGGCGGGACCAGCCTTTATCACCTTTTGAGAAGACAACCGTGCCGTAAAAATGCTCCAGGATCTCATCCGGGTCCATGCCGCGGACGGAAAGGGCGTCAACATCGCCACCCTCGGCCGCTTTCGCCGCGCGCGCCGCGGCGGATTGTGCCCCTTCAAGCGCGTAAAGCAGGGTCGTGACCGGCAATTTGCGCTTCCGGTCGATACGGACGTAAATCAGGTCTTTGGCATCAAACTCAAAATCGAGCCAGGAGCCGCGATAAGGTATGACGCGCGCCGTGAAGAGATATTTGCCGGATGAATGCGTCTTGCCCTTGTCATGATCAAAGAAGACGCCGGGGCTGCGATGCATCTGGCTGACAATGACACGCTCCGTGCCGTTGATGATGAACGTCCCATTATCCGTCATGAGCGGCATATCGCCCATATAGACGGGCTGCTCCTTGATGTCCCGGATGGAACGGGAGCCCGTATCCTCATCCACATCCCAGACGATGAGACGGAGGATCACCTTGAGCGGCGCCGCAAATGTCAGGCCGCGCTGGATGCATTCCTCGACATCATATTTCGGCTCCTCCAATTCGTAGGAGACGAACTCCAGTCGACCACGCCCCGCAAAGTCGTTGATCGGGAAAACGGAGCTGAAAACCTCTTGCAACCCCGTGCGCTGACGGCTGTCGGCGCTCACATTCATCTGCAGGAATGTCTCATAGCTCGACCGCTGCACATCAATGAGGTTAGGCATTGGAGCCACTTCGGGAATACGCCCGAAACTCTTACGGATCCGCTTGCGTCCCGTGAACGATTTGCTGACTGCGCTCATCTATCCCTGCCTCTAAGAACCAGACCTTCAAGTCTCCGCCGACATGACCTGCAACGGCGACCGGAACGACTGATTGTTATAACCTCTTTATCGAAAACGGCAAAGCGGGCGGCACCGACGCGGGTGCCGCCCTCCTCGCTAAACTGAAGAAGCGACGGGCGCCTGAGGGACGCCTGAAGCCTCTGTCACGCTTACTTAATCTCGACCTTGGCGCCGGCTTTCTCAAGCTGGGCTTTAAGCTTGTCAGCCTCGTCCTTGCTGACGCCTTCCTTGACGGCTTTCGGCGCGGCTTTGCTGTCATCAACGAGCTGTTTGGCTTCTTTCAGGCCAAGCTGCGTGATGGCGCGGACTTCCTTGATCACGTTGATCGCGGTTGCACCCGGGTCGGTGATGAGAACATTGAACTCTGTCTGCTCTTCAGCAGGCGCGGCAGCCGCACCGCCAGCAGCAGGCGCTGCAACAGCAACCGGCGCCGCTGCAGAAACGCCCCATTTCTCCTCAAGGAGTTTGGAGAGTTCTGCCGCTTCAAGAACGGTCAGAGTTGAGAGTTCTTCGACAATTTTGTTAAGATCGGCCATGATGAATGGTCCCACTATAAATGCACTGGTTTAAACGATGCAATCCCAAACCCCGCCCTTCGGGCAGGAGATGAAATTGCGCTAGATGACAAGACTAGGCAGCCTCGCTTTTGGAATAGGCGCCAAAAACACGAGCAAGCTGTCCGGCCGGAGCCTGGACAGCACCGGCGATCCGCGTGGCGGGGGTATTGAGCATACCCACCAGTTTTGCACGCAGCTCGTCCAGAGATGGCAGCTCAGCCAGTGCCTTGACACCGGACGCATCAAGCGTCTGGCTTCCAAGCGCACCACCCAGAACAACCAGGTTCTCATTCGTTTTGGCGAACTCAACAAGCACCTTTGCCATCGCCGCCGGATCCGCACCCCATGACAGGGCGGTCGGTCCTTTAAGCAACGGCGCGATACCGTCGAATTGGGTCCCTTCCAGAGCTCGACTGACCAGTCGATTTTTAGCAACCTTATAAGTCGACCCCGTCGCACGGATGCGCCTGCGCAGCTCCGTCACATCAGCAACCGTCAAACCTTTATTTTCGGTGACGATCACGATGGATGTGCTGGCAAACACCTCGGCGAGGAATGCGACGAAGGCCCGCTTTTCCTGACGGTCCAATTGCTGTCTCCTCGTCAGCTGCATGATACTCATGCAGCCTGGTTACCCCTGGCGGCTTCACCCTGCCGAAGCAGCGTGTCACCACCGCTCGCCTGTCCGTCGTCAGGAAGGCCAGTGCATGCGTAACCGAAATTACGCCAAATCCGGCAAACCGTCTGTCGCGCGGAGGCATATGCCCTTTAAGCCCCGAAGGGCACGTGCGGTCTTGGACAGGATGGGTGCGACATGAGCCACACCCTTGATACCTCCCGGCTTCCCGGCAGGCATCAATTTCGTAAAAGCTGTTACAGTGACGCGATATCCACGCGCACACCCGGCCCCATTGTTGATGAGACCGCCGCTTTCTTCAGATAAGTGCCTTTCGCGCCGGTCGGGCGTGCCTTCTGCACCGCGTCCACAAGCGCTTTAATGTTCTCGACCAGTTTCTCGGCCTCAAACGACGCTTTACCCACGCCCGCATGCACGATACCGGCTTTTTCAGCGCGATATTCAACCTGGCCGGATTTGGCCGCCGTGACGGCGCCTTTGACGTCCATCGTCACGGTGCCGAGACGGGGGTTCGGCATCAGGCCGCGCGGCCCGAGCACCTTACCCAGACGCCCCACCAGCGCCATCATGTCCGGCGTGGCAATGCAGCGGTCAAATTCAATTTCGCCATTCTGGACTTTTTCAGCGAGGTCTTCAGCGCCGACCACTTCAGCACCGGCGGCTTTCGCCTCCTCCGCTTTCGGGCCACGTGCGAAAACACCGACGCGCAGAGTCTTGCCCGTGCCATTCGGCAGGGAGATCAGCCCGCGCACCATCTGGTCGGCATGACGCGGGTCAATGCCGAGATTCAGTGAGACTTCAATAGTCTCGTCAAATTTGGCTTTGGCGTTGGTCTTGATCAGCGAAACCGCTTCCTCGATCGAATAGGCACGCGCGCGATCCACAGCGCCCCTGGCGGCGACGAGACGTTTATTCTTGGCCATCTTCTCAGCCCTCCACCACATCAAGGCCCATTGAACGGGCAGAACCGGCGAGCATACGCACGGCGCCATCAATGTCATGCGCATTCATGTCTTTAAATTTCGTTTCGGCGATCTCACGCAGTTGCGCGGTCGTCACCTTGCCGACAGATGCCGCCTTGCCAACTGTCTGGCTGCCCTTGGACAGTTTCGCGGCTTTCAGCAGAAAAAACGTGTTCGGCGGTGTTTTTGTGATGAAGCTGAATGTGCGATCCGCATAGGCCGTGATCACGACCGGGATCGGCATACCGGGCTCAAGCCCCTGTGTCTTCGCGTTGAATTCTTTGCAGAACTGCATGATGTTAAGGCCGCGCTGACCCAGCGCCGGGCCCACTGGCGGGGATGGATTTGCCTTACCCGCGGGGATTTGCAGTTTGATGTAGCCAACAATTTTTTTGGCCATATCCGGGACTCCTTTATCGTTGACCCGAACCGCGGTACAATCGAATCCGTCATGCCTCGCAGCATGTCCCGGCCTCTCCCGCGTTTCGCTAAGTGGCGCCCCGTATCCTTTTAGAGGGCGGCATGTCAAGTGAAATATGTCCCAACATCATCATTCACTCCGCCCGGTTAAGCTTTTCCGAGCGTCGGCGGGCACGCCGCGCACCGGGTGAAGCAACCGGGTTATGACCCTTTTCCGGTCAGGTCGGATGATGCGGGATTGGCCCCTTCCCTGACGTCATTGACCGGCAGGGCCTGATGCAGCCCCTCATATTGCAGGGGATGGATCGGGTCGATCTGCTTCATTGTCGGCAGGCTCTGCCGCGTCCAGCCACCACCCAGGGCGCGGATGAGCCGCACAGTGGCCTGAAGCTGCACTGTCTGCGCCTGCACGGCGGCGATCCGGGCTGTGAGTGCGGCCTGCTGCGCCACCACAACATCAAGGTAATTGGTCAGACCGCCCGTATAAAGCGCCATCGTCATGCGCTGCGTGCGCAAAGCCGCGGAAACCGCCTCATATTGCTGTTTTGTCTGGCGGTCATAAAGACGCGTCTGGGAGAGACCATCCTCAACATCCTGAAAGGCGGAGAGGATGGTGCCGCGATAGGCGTCCGCATATTGGCGATATTGCGCCCAGGCCTGCTGCAAGGCGGCCCGACGCAGGCCGCCCGTGAAGGCCGGTTCTACCGCCTGCACGCCATATGACCACATGGAGTTTGCGAGATTGCCGAGGCTGAAGCCGTTATTTTCAAACCCGCCACTCAGGCTGAACGTCACGACCGGGTAGAAGGCGGCGCGCGCCACACCGATCGCATGGCTGGCGGATGACAGGCGTCGCTCCGCCGCGGCGATATCCGGGCGACGTTCAAGGAGCTGCGATGGCAGGCCCTGCGGCACGCGCACCGTGTCATAAGGCAGCACGACGTCGCGCTTGCGTTCGGCAATGCTGAAGGCGGCGGGCGCGCGGTTGACGAGCACGGCGATCGCATGTTCCAGCACCTCGCGCTGCGCCTGCACCCCTTCCAGCGCCGCAATGGTGCTGTGGAGCTGATTTTCAGCCCGTGACACATCCAGCCCGGCGGCTATCGCCCCTGCCTGACGCAGGCGCGTGATTTTAACGGCGGCCTCAAAATAGGTGATGGAATCACGATAGACCGCGATCTGGGCATCCAACCGGCGAAGGCCGATATAAGTAGAGGCCAGTTCAGCCTGTAACATCAGCCGCAGATTGGCGTAATCCGCCGCCGCCGCCTGCGCCAGGTTGCGCTGGCCGCGCTCGGTATTGCGGATCTGATTGAAGAAATCCGGCTCCCACGTTGCGGCGCCGCTATAAAAGACGTTGGACATGTAGATGGGTGAGGCACTGGATTGCGTGCGCCATAACCGCGTCCGGGAAGCGCGATTATTGCTCATCCCGCCTGTCGCACCGGCCTGCGGGTATAACTGGGCCTCCGCCTCCCGGGCGACATCGCGGGCCTGCGTGAAAATTTCAGCCTGTGCCTGAAGGTCCGGGTTATTTTCCGCCAGCAGCGTCTCAAGACGATTCAACTCGGGGTCTTTGAAAACCGCCCACCATGTCCCGCGGGAAGCCGCATCATTCGGGTGCGCATCTTCCAGCACGCCCTGACCTTTCCAGCCATTCGGGTAAATATAATGGGGCGGCTGATAATGCGGCGCGAGATCACACCCCGCCAGCAGAAGAAGGAGCGCTGAAAGTGATCGCCGCGCAGGGCACCGTTTTTCCCCATGTTTCTGACTCCAGACGCGCGTCATTTGCGGATTGCACCCACATGTTCCGGCGCTGCGCGGTCCGGCAGCACCTGCACGGGCGCGACCGGATGGTTCGGCGGGACGGCGGATTGCGCGGCCTTGTCATTATAACCCTTCGTGGTGGGGACAATCTTGACCTCATCCCCCTCCATCATATCGGCGGTGGGGTTGCCGACAATGTCATCACCTGGCTTGATGCCGTCGATAATCTGGATCGTCATGCCGTAATTGATTCCGGTCTCGACGCTGACAAGATGGATGTGATGATCCACCACCGTCGCAACCTGCGTCCCCTGCGCCCGGAAAATCAACGCATTGACCGGGATGATCAGGATATCCGGCGTTCCCGGCACGATGAAATGCGCTGTCGCGTATGAGTCCGGCCATAAAATATGGTCGGTATTGTCCAGCGCCAGCTCCGTCACGACCGTGCGCGTCGCGGGTGAGAATGCCTGCGCCGTGGCGAGATAAGACGCCGTGAACTTCCGACCCGGATATTGCGGCACGGTGATTTTCGCTGAGAGCTTGTCCGAGATGATCGAGGCATATCCCTGGGGGATGGAAACAAAGACGCGGATGCGATGAATATCCGCAACCGTGAAAAGCTCCGACGCCCCGCCACGCGCATTAAGGTCACCACTGCCCTCATTGACGTAATCACCGACATTGACGCGCCGTGACGTGACAATCCCATCAAAAGGGGCGACAATTTTCTTGAAATTCTCCAGCGCCTCGAAGCGCTCAACCTCATGGCGCGCCTGATCCACCTGCGCCTTTTTTGCGGCCGCATTCGCCGCCTGGACATCAACCTCCTGCCGAGAAACAGCCTGCGTGTTACGCAGCGCCGCCCAGCGTTCGGCGGTGATGACGGCCAATCGATATTGCGCGGCCACGACTTCGTAATTGGCCTTTGCGGCCTCATATTGCGCATCAAGGCTTGGGGTGCTGATTTCCGCAAGGATGTCACCCGTTTTAACGTGCGCGCCATAATCCTTATACCACATTTTCACGTAGCCCGAGACCTGCGCATAAATCGGCGCCTGGTACCACGCGGCCAGATTGGCGGGCAGGTCAAGCCGGCGTTCCTTCGGTGCCGGTTCGGCATGGATGATGGTGACGCGGACACGCGCCAGATCCTCCACCTCTTTGCGCAGGGCTCGATAGTGGAAATGCCGTTCAATAAAGCCGATCAGCGCGATCAACAGCGCCGCCGCCCCCACCAGCATCAGGATCTGCTTTCGTTGAAGCGTGATATTATGGGCCAGCTTCATGTCCGCACTCCTTCAGCCGGGGTGGGGTCCGTCCGGCGATGATGGACCATGGCAAAAACACAGGGCACGAAAAGCAGCGTCGCGATTGTCGCCACCAACAGCCCGCCAATCACAGCTTTACCAATCGGCGCATTATCCGAGTTGCTCATTGACATCGGGATCATGCCGACAATCATGGCAAGCGCCGTCATGATAACCGGGCGTATCCGCTCATACCCGGCCTCCAGCGCGGCTTTGAGGGCGTCTCCGTGGATTTCAAGCCGTTCCCGCGCGAAGGCGACGACGAGGATGGCATTGGCCGTCGATGTGCCCATACACATAATGGCCCCCGTCAGGGCCGGAACGGAAAGGGATGTATGCGTCAGGAACAGGCTCCATGCAATTCCGGCCAGCGCGCCTGGCAAAGCCGTGATGATGACGAAAGGGTCAAGCCAGGATTGGAAATTGACGACGATCACGAGATAAACCAGCACGACAGAAAGAATGAGCCCGATGATCAGCTGCCCGTAAGCCTCGACCATCGTCACAGCCTGTCCCCGCACCACAATGTGGGAACCGCGCGGTAATTGAGACCGCATGGAATCTGTCACTTTTTTGACCCCATCCACGACATTGCCGAGATCCAGCCCTTCGTTGGAGCCGTAAATATCAAATACCGGAATGATATTATAATGCGAAACCTGCGCCGGCGTGCCCGTCACGCTGATTTTTGACAGCGCACCGAGCAATTGGGGTGGCTTGTTTTCAGGATTGCCATCCCCTTTATCGATCGGCAAAGTCTCAAGATCATTCATGGTTTGCAGATAGGTTGCGGGCACCTGCACATCGATCAGGCGCGCGATCCCCTGTGGACTCAGCCAGTAAACCTGCCCCACCTGCGCACTGCCTGAAAGCGCGACAAGTTCGTTACGCGCCACATTCTCTTCCGTGATGCCTGTCCCCATGGCGTAACTTCGCTGGGCGGCCACACGTATGGTGGGCTTTGTCATGGGTTGCTGGATGGAGAGATCCGCCAGGCCGGGGACAGTCAGCAGCTTCTTCTTCAGCTTTTTGGCAAACTCGTAATTTCCGAACAGGTCACGCCCCACCACCTGCACATCAATCGGCGCAGGCAACCCGAAATTAAGGATTTTCGCGGTCAGATCGGCAGGCTGGAAGGTGAATTGCGTCCCCGGGAACGCATCCAACAAGGCCGCGCGCAATTCCTGGCGGTAGGTTGCGATCGGGCTCTCATCATTTTTCAGGGACACGGTGATATCGCAATCCTCGGCGCCTAAAGTCGGTGACGGGATGAAAGCCTGGTTCATCTGGGAAAAGGGCAGGCCGCAATTGCTCAGGACAGAGCTGATTTTTCCGGGGAGAACCTCATGCATTTTCTTTTCGACAAGCGAAGCAATTTTCCCGGATTCCTCCAACCGTGTGCCGATGGGTGCGCGCATATGGAGCTGCAATGTCCCCGATTTGATTTCGGGAAAGAAGTCACGCCCGACAAAGAGATAAAGCCCCATCGACGCCACGGAGACAGCGAGGAAGGAAGGGATGAAGAGCCGCCGCGCCGCGATCAGATGGCCGAGAAGCACCTCATAACGGTCGCGGAAATCTTTGAAACCCGTCTCGAAACGCATCTGAAACCGTGTGAAGAACCCGGCCGTGTGATGGTCCGCCGGGTGCTCCTGCGCCTTATCATGTCCGGCCAGCAGATATTTCGCCATGGTCGGCACGAGTGTTCGGGATAAAATGAAGGAGGCTGCGATCGCGTAAATGATCGCTTCCGCCATTGGCATGAAGAGCCACCCCGCCACCCCTGTCAGTTCAAAAAGGGGGAACCAGACAATGCAGATACAGGTCGTGGAGACAAAGGTCGGGATCACGATCTGATTGGCCGCGTCGATAATCGCGATTTCCAGATCCTTCCCCATTTCCAGATGCGCGTCGATATTCTCAACCATGACGGTCGCGTCATCGACAAGGATGCCGACAGCGAGGGCCAGCCCGCCCAACGTCATCACATTGATGGATTGCCCCGAGATTTGCAGAAAGATCAGTGATGACAGGATGGCCAGCGGGATGGAGGTTGAGACAATCAGGGTGGAGCGCCATGAGCCGAGGAAAAGCATCACAGCCAGGCTGGTCAGAAGCGCGGCGATCACCATCTCGCGCACGACATCCTCGACGGAATCTTTCACGAATTTCGAGGCATCCGTCAGGATTTTGATTTTCGTCCCCTTGGGGAGGGACTCCGAAATCTGCGGCAGAAGTTTTTTCACCCCCGACACGACGGAAAGCGTCGAGGCGTCACCACTTTTCATGATGACCATCATGACGGATTGCCGCCCTTTGACGAGTACCATATTGGTTTGGGGCGGCCCGCCCGGATGCACATTGGCGACATCGCGCAGATAGACAACGGCATTCCCGACCTGTTTGAGAGGGAGGTTATTAAAAGCCTCGATCTCTTTCGGCTGGGCATTTGTCTCGACCATATAATCGTAGGGGCCGATACGCTGATCACCTGCGGGGAGCACGATATTCTGCTTATTAAGGGCATTCCCGACATCAACCGCGGAAAGATTATGCGCCATGAGCTTGGATGGCACGATGTCCACGGTGATATAGGGCGCAAGGCCCCCATAGGGTGCGGGAATGGCCACGCCCGGTATCGAAACCAATTGCGGGCGGATCAGGTTGGACGCCATATTATAAAGGTCCGCACCATTCATCGTTTCCGAATTGATTTGAAGGGTCAGGACGGGGACGGAGGACGCGTCATAAGCAAGGATCAGCGGCGGCGTCGCCCCTTGCGGCAATTGCTTGATGATCGTCTGGGAGACAGAGGTGATCTGGGTCTGCGCCGTTGAAACGTTTGCGCCAGGCTGAAAGAACACCTTGACGATGCCGCGCCCGTAGAAAGAGCCACTCTCAATATGCTCGATATTATTGACCGTCGTGGTCAGGGCGCGCTCATAATAATAGACGATCCGGCCCGACATATCCTCCGGCATCAGGCCAAGATAGGACCAGATGACGGCCACAACGGGGATTTTGATGCTCGGGAAAACATCCGTCGGCGTCGTGACCGCCGCGCGCACGCCGAAAATGACAATCAGAACGGAAAGGACGACAAAACTATAGGGGCGCCGCAGCGCGGTGATGACAACTTTATTCATCCAGACGGTCCGAAAATCGAGGGCGTATGCGGGCGAAACGCAGCTTTATCACGTTTCGACGCATCGACTCCACACCGCGCCACATGAAACTATGGTCAGGTTTCCGCCCGGTCTGGCTTGAAAATCGGTTGGTTATGACGAAGCCCGTCGGCGATTCAGAGGGTTTCGGGCAGGGGTTCTGAAAGCAATGAGTCGGTCTCCTCCTCCTGATGCATCGCGAAAAACATCTGGAAAACAGCGCCGGGATTGGCCGTCCCCTCCCGATAAGACGAGATTTCAAGCGAGGTTCCATGCAGGCGGAGGATTGCCATGACCAGGCTGAGCCCGAGGCCACTCCCCGGGATATGGCGGCTTTTATCCGAACGGTAGAAACGCCCGATCACCGCCTTGCGCTCGGATTCCGGGATGCCGATGCCGGTATCCGCGATACGCAGCACGATCTGATTGCCCTCTCGATAGGCCGCTGCCTCAATATGACCACCAGCGGGCGTGAATTTGATGGCGTTATCGAGAAGATTGGCCATGACCTCAATCAACAGGTCCCGGTCGCAATTGATCGGCAGCGGGTCACCCCGTGATGACTTGTCAATCAATGTGAGCTGGTGGGTCTCGGCAATCGGCTCATAAAGCTCGACCATATCCGCCACGATAATCCGGAGATCATGCGTCGCGAAGCCCGCTTTGCGCCGTCCGTCCTCAAGTTCCGCAATGCGCAGGATCGCGGTAATGGTGGAAAAGCATTGATCGAGATCCTGCGTCGCCTTCTCGATAACCTCATGCAGGTCAGCCGCGTTGCGCTCTCCATTCAAGGCGCGCTCAAGCCGCACCCGCATACGGGAAAGCGGGGTTCTGAGGTCATGCGCGATGTCATTCCCGACATTGCGAATTTCAACCATCAGATACTCAATGCGGTCCAGCATCCGATTGACGGAACCCGCCAGGCGCTCGAGATCATCGCGGGACCGGCCTGCGGGTAATCGGCCGGACAGGTCCCCCTCCATAATGCGCTCAATCGCCTCATTAAGGCCGCCCACCCGGGATAATGTGCGGTGACTAAGATAGATCCCGACACATAGCGCAAAGGCGATGAGTGGCAGGAGGGAGTAAACCATCGTGTGCAGAAGGGAATTGCGCAGACTATCAAGACGCCGCTGCGATATCGCAAAAACAAGCACATGGCGTGAAGGGAGGCGTGCTGTCAGAAACAGGTAATTATAACGCGGGCGTAAGGGAAGCGCGTAATTAAGCTGTTGGACATCATCTTCAATCCGCAACCCGTCGGGCCAGGATGGGAGATCTCCCGCGATATAGCTCAAGTCACGGTCAAAAAGCCCGACGCAATCGAGTGTCAGGTGGATTTTGCTGCCATTGATACCCTCAAGCACCTGCACGATTGTCTGTTCCGGGCGCTGGGCGATCATGAAAGCCTCACGCCGCAGAACGTTCTGGAGGTAAATAATCTCCGAACTGACAAACCGCAGGTAGAAAAAGGTCAGGTTGCTCGCGACACCTGCGACGACGGTAAAGACGACGGCGAGCGTCAGTCTGAATGTCGCGGTCCTGAAAAGTCCCAGAATCTGCAAATCAGTCCTGGATACGCAGCATGAACCCGGCCCCCCTTATGCTATGGATAAGCGGCGTTTCGCCGGGCGCGTCAACCTTCCGCCGCAATTTACCGATATGCACATCTACAAGGTTTGTCTGGGGAATGAAACGATAATTCCAGACATCCTCAAGCAACATCGTCCGGGTCAGGACCTGGTTGGGTCGCCGCATGAGATATTCAAGCAGGCGGAATTCACGCGGGAGGAGGTCAACCTCACGCCCCATGCGATCCACCTTGCGATCGATAAGGTCCATTTCGAGCGGCCCGACGCGAAGTTTGGTGGCGCGGGACGAGTTCGGACGTCGGAGGAGTGCCTCCAGACGCGCGACCAGCTCATCCATCGCGAAAGGCTTGACGAGGTAATCATCCCCGCCCGCTTTAAAGCCTTGCACGCGTTCATCAACGGCGGAAAGAGCCGAGAGCACCAGGACCGGCGTCATGATTTCACTCTGACGCAACTCCTCAATGACACTCAGGCCGTCAACATGCGGCAGCATCCTGTCCATCACGAAAATATCGAACTGCCCGCTCCTTGCGGTCGCAAGCGCTTCACGCCCGTCGGCAGCGCGATCTGTCTTGAAACCGCGCGACTCAAGCTCCGCAACGATTTCGGCAGCCAATGTGTCGTCATCTTCGACAACGAGCACATGTGGCGCTTTCTCGTCACGATCGTCCTGCGAAACTTTTCCATCCTGTCTGACCATGGCTTATAATTACTTAAACGTTGAGATGTCTGAACTAAAAGCGAATTTAAATTTCATCCTCGAGGTCCCTTTCCGTCGCGTCCTCAATCGCATCGAGTTCACGAAGCCTCTTGCCGAGTACGCGCGTGCGGCGACGAGCAGCCTCAATTGTGTTGCTCATCGTTCCGGCGCCTTTCGCCAATTTTTCGAGAACGCTGTCCATTTTCATGATTTCCTGTCGGGTGACGCCAAGCAGCCGCGCGATGGTATCTGTCCGCTCCTCAAGAGCAATCGTGACATAACCGAGATGCACTGTGCGCAACAACGCGGGGATGATTGACGGTCCCATCACTATAATGCGGGAAACGCGGCCAAGTTCGTCGATCAGGCCGGGAATACGGGCGATTTCCGAGTATAATCCATCAGTCGGCAGGTAAAGGACGGCAAATTCCACGGTTGAGGGCGGCGCAATGTATTTTTCCGCCATTTTTCGGGCCTCAAGGCGAATCGCCGTTTCGAGATTGCGGCGCTCAATCCGCTCAGCGGGCGCGTCGGCGCGCTCAATCGCACTCAGGAGCCGCTCATATGAATCGGTCGGGAATTTACAATCGATCGAAAGATAGGGTGCTGGATGGGCGCGTGAGGGCATTTTGATCGCGAATTCCACGAAGACATTTTTCTCCGGGATCCGGAAATTACATTCATAAGCGTCGGGCGGCAGAATATCATCCAGGATCGCCCTGAGCTGCGCCTCCCCCCAACCGCCACGGGTTTTGACATTGGTGAATAAACGTTTGAGATCGCCGATTTGGGCGCTGACAGCCGTCACTTCCCCGATCGCTTTCTGCATCTCTGCAAATTGCTCGACCACGCGGGCAAAGGAGGTCTGCATCTGTTTTTCAACGCTGGCGCTCAATTGCTCATTGACGGAAGCACGAATGGCGGCAAGCTGCGTCGCATTGGAGGTGGCCATTTCCTTCAGCGCATCTGACTGCGCCAATCGGGCCTCCGCATGCTCCCGCCAAAGGCGTTGCGCGACATCGCCGAGGCGCTCATTCACGTCCAGATGCATGCGTTCCATCCGCGCCGTCAGAGCGCGCTCCGCCTCACGAAACGCCAATTGTGTCGCGCGACTTTCCGTGCTTTGCGTATCCTGAACATGGGTCTTCATCTGATCAAGCTGCGTCCGAAGATCCGCCGTGCCACGCCTCCCTGATCGCAACCAGAGGGAGATGGCGATCCCGAGGCAGAAAAACGCGATGAGCCAGGGGAGGAAGGAGCCGACGACATGCATAGAAAACGATCCCGTAATTTGTTGATTTATGAAGGGCGGTGAAAGCCTGCCTCAAGACGGCGTCGCGTCAAGGGATAATCGCCGATTTTTACGATAAATCCTTCCCGCCCCGATGTGGCAGGCTGTGGGCGCGATAAGCATTTCGCCGTTATTTATTGCGTATTACCGTTTCTTCCACAGTAAAAACGTGCGATGATTTTCCATGCTTTTACACCAGCTTACCTTCATGACCATCTTTATTTGAAGGGTATTCAGATGAGATTTTTCCGAACATTCTGCATCTGCCTCACGACCCTCTTTGCCGCCATGCCGGGCGCGGCGGTGACTCAGACGACAGATGGTCTCGGCCGCACGACAAGTGCACGTGGCGGGATCTTCTCGAAGGATCTGCCGGGCGGCCAGACTTATGATGGCGCAGGCAGGCTTTATAATCATCGCACCGCGAATGATCTCGTGACCGGTCCACGCAATGAATTACGCCTGCATCTGGACGCCATGGGACGCATTTCCGACGCGCGGGGCCGACTTCTCGCCCATGTCAGCAATGGGCGCTTCACGTCAGCGGAGGGCGGTTTTCTCGGTCGGCAGAATCCTGAAGGACGCGTCTATGATGCGCGTGGGACGTTCCTTGGCGTGGCGCCGCCGCGTGATGAGGTTGCCGCCTATCGACTGATTAATCACGCACCCTGACGCGCGGCGGCGGGCCGCACCGTCGATTTGCTTTTTCTGGTTCGCGCTGAAGGACGGGCTTTCGCCTTCTCCGCCGTAGCACCCTGCTTCGCCTTTGAGGGGACGGCGCGGGAGGGCTTTCGCTGCGGCTGCGCCTTGGGGGTGGGGCGTTCATACTGCCTCAATAGTGCGTCACAGAAAATCTCGAGATCATCGGGGTCACGTGAGGAGATCATGTTTTGATCCTCGACCAGCGCTTCATCTTTCCAACGCGCGCCTGCAGCGACAAGCTCCGTCCTCAGCGTGGGCCATGATGTCATCTGCCGGGATTTGACGCCTTCCGCCTCAATCAGGATCCAGGCGCCATGGCAGATCACCGCTATCGGCGCCTCGCTTTGGACAAATTTGCGGACGAAGGCGATGGCGGAGGGGTTTCCACGTAACGTGTCCGCATTAACCGTTCCCCCTGGCAGAACGAGGCCATCGAAACGCCGTTTACCGGCCTCCTCAAGCGTCACATTCGCCTTATATTTCTTACGCGGTTTGATATCGCCCCGCATGGACTGGATGCGGCCCTTCTCCGGCGCGACGAGCACGGTTTCAAACCCTGCTTTTTTGAGTGTCCTCCAGGGTTTCAGGAGTTCGACCTCCTCAACACCATGGGTGGCCAATATCGCGATTATTTTCGTCATCCTCGTCACTCCGCACGGAATCTCTCCCCACGTAAGCGCATCAGGCGTGCGTCGGGTTCGATTACCTCACGCTGCACGGGGCCTGAATTTCATCAATGAGCGTTCGGCGCGATGTTGCCAACGTCGAAGCCTCAGAAATCAAGATCCATATAATGAGGCGGCGGGGTGAAGCCGGGCAGTTTATCATGCAGAAGCGCGCGGAAGCTCGGACGGGATTTGACGCGTGCGTACCAGTCCTTGGCGAAGGGCGCGCGTGACCAGTCAATATCCCCGATAAAATCGAGGCATGACAGGTGCGCGGCAGCCGCGAGATCGGCATAAGTGAGCTGTGCGCCACCCAGCCAGGCGCGCGTTTCAGAAAGCCATCCAATATAATCGAGATGAAAGCGCAAATTGGCATATCCAGCGCGGATTGCCGTGCCATCCGGCGTGCCACGGCCCGAAATCCGCTTATCGACCTTTTCCCCCAGCAGATTTCGCGACACCTCATTATTGAATTTGACGTCGAACCAGTTCAGGAGCCGGCGCGTCTCGATACGCTCTTCCAGATTATGGCCCAATAAAGTGGAGCCCGTATAGGCTTCCTCAAGATATTCCGCGATAACACTACCGCCAGGGATGGCGAGGCCGGACTTCTCAACCAGCACGGGCACCTCCCGCGCCGGGTTGAGTGCGAGGAAGTCCTCTCCACTTTCCCACACGTTTTCCACGCGCATCTCAAAGGGAATGCGTCTTTCCGAGAGAGAGAGCCGTGCAAGACGACTTTGAGGTGATAAAGGAAGGTGATAAAGAATGCGCATCCGGTACTCATTAATGGGCGTTGACGTTGGCAACAAGCCAAACCGTGTTACAAGCTCAAACTTTGAAAGCCCGCATTCGCTTCATGCTTTTTGAGAAGATTTAATGTCCGAGCAAACAGTCGACATCGCCCAATCCCCACCTCCTATGACCATTCGGGCCTGCGGGCGCTCATTTATGGCCCTTGTCCTCGCCCCCCAGGCACCGATTGCGGAATGGCTGTCCGCGCTTGACCATCAGGTTGCGCGCTCATCCGCTTTTCTCAGTGGCAAGCCGATTATTCTCGATCTCGGTCTTCTGGACGCTCATTCTGAAGGGCTGGCAGGTCTACAGGCCGCCTTGCGGGATCGCCATATCATACCTGTCAGTATTGAGGGGGGTGACCGCGCATGGCCCGCCCTGCGTGACTGGGATTTTCCACCCGTCCTGACCGGGGGACGCGCTCATGATATCGCCCCCCCGGATGCGGCTGAGGCGGAGGGTGCGGCAGGCGAATTCACCCTTACTGCAGGGCGCACGCTTTTTGTTGAGACGCCGGTGCGTTCGGGGCAGATTGTGACCTGGCTGGAAGGTGACATTGTCGTCGCCGGTGGCGTGGCCCCCGGGGCGGAGCTGATCGCCTCCGGCAGCATCCATGTCTATGGCCCCCTCCGTGGTCGGGCCATTGCCGGGGTCGGGGGAAATGGCGCGGCGCGGATCTTCGCGCGGCGCATGTTTGCGGAACTCCTCGCCATTGATGGCTTTTACATGACGGCGGAGGAGATCGACCAGCAAAGTGTCGGTCAACCCGCGCAAGCCCTGTTGGATTCCGATCATGTCCTGATGCATCCGCTCACCTGAACCTTATTTCTGAATTTTCCGCGTTGCCGAAAACGTTTCATTGTCAGTAGACTGCGGCGTCCTGATCGGACCATAAAACTAAGAGGAACCTGGAGCGCATATGGCCAAAGTGCTGGTAGTCACGTCGGGTAAGGGCGGTGTAGGCAAAACCACGTCGACAGCGGCATTAGGTGCCGCGCTGGCGCGGGATGGCAAAAATGTGGTCGTCGTCGATTTCGATGTCGGGCTGCGCAACCTCGATCTCGTCATGGGGGCGGAACGCCGCGTCGTGTTTGATTTCGTGAATGTCATCCAGGGAGATGCCAAGCTCGGCCAGGCGCTCATCAAAGATAAAAGATGTGAGACGCTCTCCATCCTGCCTGCCTCGCAGACACGGGATAAAGACGCGCTGACATCCGAAGGCGTGGCCCGCGTCATGGCGGAACTGCGTGAGAAGTTTGACTGGATCATCTGTGACAGTCCGGCTGGTATTGAGCGCGGGGCACAGATGGCGATGCATCACGCGGATATGGCTGTGGTCGTCACCAATCCGGAAGTCAGCTCCGTGCGCGATAGTGACCGCATTATCGGCCTGCTCGACAGCACGACGGAGCGCGCCATTAAAGGTGAAAAGGTCGAGAAATTTCTCCTCCTCACCCGTTATGACCCTAATCGCGCCGCTCGGGGCGAAATGCTGAATACGGAGGATGTGCTGGAGATCCTCTCTGTCCCGCTGATCGGCATCGTGCCGGAGAGTGAGGAAGTGCTGAAAGCCTCCAATGTCGGGGCGCCGGTCACTCTCTCAAACCCTGATTCCGCCCCCGCGCGCGCCTATGTTGACGCCGCGAAACGCCTGAACGGGGAAAAGATCGACCTTCAGATTCCGGTTGAGCGCAAGGGCATCCTGGACCGGTTGTTCAAGAAGAGATCAGCATGAGCCTATTCAACTTTTTCTCCCGGCCCAAAACCAGTTCCGTCGCCCGCGATAGATTGCAGATCCTCCTCGCGCATGAGCGATCCAATCACGGGAACTCTGAGCTTATCAAAAAGTTACAGAGCGAGATCCTTGCTGTCATCAAAAAGCATGTCGCCATCGATGATGAGAAGGTTCACGTCAAAATGGACAGCGCCAATGGCGAGTGCGCCACGCTGGAAATTGACATTGAAATGCCGGGGCTGGAGAAGGCCAGTTAAGTCTGTGCGCACCCCTCCCCGATCAACAGGATTGGGTGCTATGAACGGATTTTTCAATAATATTCTCAACTCGGCCATCAGCGGTCTGAGTGGCCCGTTGCAGAAGAAACTGGGCGGCAGCCTGAGTGAGCTGCTGACGTCAGAGCAAGGTATCGACACATTGCTTCAACAGGCAAAAGCGGCCGGTTTGGACGATAAGGTGCGTTCCTGGATCGGCAATGGCAAAAACCTGCCGATTTCCTCTGAGGAAGTTCAGACTCTCTTATCGAATGAGCAGGTGCAGACTCTGATTTCCAAAACAGGGATTTCACCGTCGCTGATTATGCCCGCTCTGGCCATGATCCTGCCACGCCTCGTCGATAGGCAGACCCCTGACGGCAAAGTCAATGGTGAGCCGCCAGCGACTGCCTGACGGACGCTGGGTGGCGGCTTCCCTGTCGAGAAAAATGACGTCACCCCGGGGCAATCTGGTCGAGGCGGCGACGCTGTGCAGCAGGGGGACGGCTTGCACTAATTGGACGGTCGCGGGAGGCCCTCGGCGCTTCTGATCGCCGAACCCCGCGCTTTTTGACAGCTTCCTTTTCATGGCAGGGTGCGGCGATGAGCCTCCCCCAACCTTTCGGCTGAAAAGCGCTCACCGAGGCCATTAGAGAGGAGCCTACAAGTTACCTCCTCCCCTCCAAAACCAACCATCGCGCATGTGCACCGCGTTTTCATCGTCACGATCATAGCCAGCGGCCATTTGGTGGAAGATCGGGTGCAGACGGTGCATCACCGGCCCTTTAGCCAATGATGCACCAATTAAAACCGTTCCCGGCTGTGCGCCTTTACTCGATAAAACCCAGTTTGAACTGCGTCTTCCCCGCGAGGGAGACGAGATCCGGGTCTTCCGGATAGACGGCGAGCAGAGGGAAGAAGACAGAGCCGCCGACGATGCTTCGGCTCTTCCCGCCTTTGGGTCGAAGTCCCCAGAGATCCTGATAGGTCATCGGGACGTTTTGCCCGTTTACCACCGCATTACCAATATAGAGCATAATATGCCCCGGAATGTAGATGAGGGTCCTGAAAGGCTTGCCATGATCCCTCAGATAAGCCAGGCGCGCATTGACATCCTCTTTGCTGAGATCAACCACACGTGCAGCAGATTGAATCTGCGCGGCCGAATTTCGGGGCAGGAAAATGCCGAAAGGCATGAGCAAACTGCGCAATTCAGCAGAACAATCATTATGGAAGTAGTCATTCCCCCATCCATAGGGCCTGTCATGCATCGTCCGCATCAAAGCCGCCACATGGCCCGGCAGCATCTGCCACGGCATTGGGACGAAAGCATGGTCATCCAACGTCACCCAGTGGCGCTCCGCAGTAACGCCTCGGCCCTGTGCCGGCACCGCAACCTGGAAAATGCCGGGTCGCAACTTCCTAAACGGCAGTATTGTGCCTGGCCTTGCGGTGAAGAAGAACCGACCGCCATCGGCGACGCTGACGGAATCCCAGATGATGGCGCCGAGATTGCGATTGGCCATCGCCACCCATTCCGTCACGAAAGCCTGACTGACGGATGCGACATCCTCACTATGCACCCAACCTGTCACGGTGGGCGTGCGCACATATTTCCAGCGCTCATCGCGGCTGGTCGTCAAGATGTAAATCGGGGCGCCGGGTCGGACGGAGGACATTTGCAGATTATCGAAAGGGTAACCCTGCCCGGCCAAGCGGTAATCATCAAAAGCCGGGTCATCGGTCGGGAGAACCCTCACCAGCGTTTCCCTGAGAGCGATAGCGCGATGGGCGGGGTGGTAATCGTGGCTGATATCTGTATCCGCATTCCCCCTGACTTCCATCTTCCACCGGGCGGAATGGGGCCTGAAATTCTGTGCCCACAAAACTTTACTATCCGCGAGCAGTTGATTGACACTGGCATCTCGGACGGTTTCCGGCCCTTTTTTCAGGATAGATGCGATGTAAGTCGCGTTCCAGGGTGAGTTCCCGTCCTGCCCAAGGCCGAAATATCGGGTTTTCAGCGCGGCAAAATATTTCTGCTGCGTCGCCTCATCCATAAGCGGGGTATTTGAATCAGGGCCCGCCGGAAGCCATTGATCAACAGATTGCGGGTAATTATCGAGCGGGAAAATTGTTTTCGTCGGATCAATTTAAAGAGCCGCCGCACGACCCGGGTAAGCAGCATCCTGCGCCCCTTTACCCGATGGGGCCGTTTGGCAGGCGGACAAAATAAAAGTAACAGCCAGAAATAATAGGTAACGATTTCTAACGGCGTGATTGATTTTCATTGAGCATCTCCGTCAGTAGCCGGTTTTTCCGGTTCGTATGACGATCATACCTGGTTTCTGGCGCATGTAATCCAGAAAAGGTGAATCGATGACCTTTCTATTTTCTCGACGGGAGGAGGCATTTCGGAACCACACGCGCCCATCATGCCGCGCAACGATGCCCACATGCGAGACATCCTCTTGTTCTGTAAGGGAATATACCCCCACATAGTCGCCCGTCCTGAGATGGTGCAGAACGCGCTTATTGATGGCCGCCGCCGGGATATAGGTTAATTTGCGCGCGGAAAAGCCGATACCCGGCACGTAAGCTTTGCCATCGGGCAGGCGATTCAAGTCCCTGACGATGGTCACGTGATCAGGGCTGATTTCCGCTGTGACATCGCGCGCAATGCGGGGCCGTCTCGTGAACCAGTCCGAGAAGAAATGTCGGCGGCTGATGTAAGAGACCTTGTTATCCGCATAACGCATGTGCGCAAGGTTTTGCAGAAATGTCTCCCTGTCATCACTGTGCGACAGCGCCTCGACATATTCAATCAACGTCGTGCAATCGACAAAGCTGAAATCCGCCACCAGCGCTTCTTTCACGCCCGGCCCGCCAATAAGCGTGTCGCCACGATAGGGCGTGCCCAGAAAAGCAGCGGAAACGCGGCTGATAATTTCACCGTGATCCTGACCTTTCTGCGGGCGCACGATGTTTCGGATCATGTCATCCAGCTTCTTCTCCGTGAGGCTGTTGATGACGACCTTATATTCACGCGGTTCAGGTGCGGCGCAGCCCGCCAGACATGCTGAGAGCAGCAGAAGAAACCATGTTTTTCCACGCATCGCGTCGCACTTTCACTCAAGAAAAACCCATCAGAACTTCACAGAAAATCCTGCCATGGGATAGAGGGTCAAACACGCAGAGACCGCCCCGCATATGTTTGAGGGACATATCGTCGAGGAGTGTCAGTGCCTCATCCATCGAGTGGGAAGTGACAGGCCACGCGGCGCGGGCTCTGTGTTGATTCTGAGAGTTCAGGCATGATCTCCCGACAGATTGACTGCGCCCGGTGACAACGCGGGTGAAAGGCGCAACCGGGGGGCGGATGGACCGCGCTGGGCACGTCACCCATCGTCAACGCCGCACGTCCTCCCCGCCGCCCCGGCAGGGAGTCAACCAGCAGGCGCGTATAAGGATGGTGCGGCGCATAAAGCACATCATCACTTGCGCCCCACTCCACAATCCGCCCGAGATACATAATCGCCACATTGCGTGTCATGTAAGGGATGGTTGCCAGATTATGCGTGATGACGACCATCGAGAGGTGATGCTTTGTATTGAGATCCGCCAATAACTGAATAATGCGGGCCTGAACTGAAACATCCAGGGCGGATGTTGGCTCGTCAGCAATCAGCAATTCCGGGGCGATCGTCAGGGCGCGCGCGATATTGAGGCGCTGCCGCTGACCGCCGGATAATTCCTGCGGAAATTGCTGCATGACATTTGAGGGCAGCCCGACAGCCTCCAAAACTTCCTGCACACGGTGAGCCGGGTTGGCGTGCCGGATGATTTTCAGCGGCGCGCGCAGTGCACTCCCTACCCGCCAGAAAGGATTGAACGCCGCCCCGCTATCCTGCAACACCATTTGAACCTTGCGGCGCAGCGCATTTCGCTGACCTCGACGCGGTGAGGTGACATCGACGCCGTCGAAAAGGATCTGCCCCCGATCCGGTGCCGACATCAGCGCCATGATATGCCCCAATGTCGTTTTCCCACACCCGGACTCCCCGATGATCGCGAGCGTTTCACCACGTTGAAGCAACAGGTTGACACCGCGCAGCGCCTGGACCGGGCTGCCACGGCGGTGACCGGGGAAAGTTCGGTAGATATCGCGCAACTCAATCATGGGCGTGGTCATGCTTTGATACATCGCACCTGCCGCCCGTCAATATCCCGCAATGCGGGGCGCACATGGCATTCCGGCCCTTCAAGCGGGCATCGCGGCGCGAAGACGCATCCCGCCGGACGTTCCGAAGGGTGCGGCAGCGACCCCCTGATGACGGGTAAAGGCGGCGGCCGCTCGCCGCGCTTTCCATCAAGGGTGGGGACGGTTGCCAGCAGAGCGCTGGTATAAGGATGGCGCGGGCGGCTCAGCACGATATCAGTCGGGCCGCTTTCGAGAATCATGCCGCTGTAGAAAACAGCGATATGATCGCAGTTATCAGCCACCACGCCGATATCATGCGTGACCAGGATCAGCGCCATGCCGGACTTCTGTAAATGGCGCAACGCCGCGAGGATCTGCGCCTGCACCGTCACATCAAGGGCTGAACTGGGCTCATCCGCGATGAGGAGGTCAGGTTGACATGAAATCGCCATCGCGATCATCGCCCTTTGCCGCATCCCGCCCGAAAGCTGGTGAATATAACGATGCTGCATCTCCTGCGGGTCAGGCAGGCCGACCATCCGCAGAAGCGTGAGCAGTTGTCGCCGGGCCATATGACGTGTGACCTTCTGATGAAGGCGGATCTGCTCCATGATCTGTGCGCCGATCGTGCGCATGGGGAGCATGGATGTTCCGGCGTCCTGGAAAACATAAGCGAGAGCGCCCCCTCGTTTCGCGCGCAAGGCTTTGGCGGAAAGTGCCGACAGGTCCTGACCCTGAAAAACCCTTTGTCCCGACACGGTCAATTCCGGGACGAGGCCACCAATTGACAACGCTGTCACGCTTTTGCCCGAGCCGGACTCTCCTACAATGCCGAGTGAACCACCGCGATGCACATGAAACGTCACATCCTCCACCAATGCGACACCTTCCGGTGTTGCCACCGTCAAGCCTCGCACATTGAGGAGGGGCACGTCGAAAGTCATGGCGCGGACCTTAAACGCGGGTCGAGCTTCGCCAGAAGAATATCGATCAGCGCCTGCGTGACCACAATGGACAGGGCCGCATACATGACAACGGCCATCAGCAAAGGCAGGTCAAAACTGTTCAGAGCTTCGAAGGCCAGATGCCCGATACCGGGCAAGGCAAAAACAACTTCGACAAGCAGCGCGCCACCCCCGGCAAGCTGGGCGAAATCCATCCCGAACAACGCAATAACGCCGGAAAGGGAGAGCCGCAAAGCGTGGGCGGTCCAGACCCGGAACGGCCCGGCCCCCTTCGCCCACGCCGTCCGGATGGGCGCACTGCGCATGGCTGTCAGAAGTTCAGTGCGCAACATACGCGCATAAAGACCCGTAAAAGCCAGGGACAATGTCCCGGCGGGCAGGATAAGACACGCCAACCATTTGACAGGGTTCTGCGTCAATGGCGTGTAACCCAGCCCGGGCACCCACCGGAAGAGCCAGTGATCATGCCCGGCACCCTGCGTGACCATATTGACGATTTCCCCCAGCCAGAAAACGGGCGTCGCCACCATCAGAAGGCACAGAAACGCGATCAGCCCGGCCCCGGCGCGGTGACCGAGCAAAGCGGCGCCCATGCCGAGGGTCAGACAACCCAGGGCGGTCATCACCGCCGCGAGCCCGACAAGTGAAAACGTGACTGGCGCCGCCGCCATCACCTGCGCCACGACATTCTGCCCGTGATGCACATAGGATGTCAGGCGGCGTTGGATGAAAATCCCATACATCATGCGGGCATATTGCTGCGGAAGGGGCCTATCGAAACCATATTGGTGACGCACTTCCGCCAATAAAGTCGGGCTGGCGCCTTTACCGGCGAGCCGAGCGGCGGGATCCGTGCCGGGCGTCGCGAAAAAGACTGTGAACATCACAACCGAGATACCCGCCAGCACCGCGATACCATGGGCGAAACGTCGGAGGACAAAGCTCATATCGTGTCGCGCCGACGCAAGACGCGGGTACAGCTTTCAGAAACGACATAAAGGCTGAGAACGGTCAGCATGATCATCATGCCGGGCAGGATCGCAACAACAGGGCGGGTATAAATCAGTCCCTCCCCGTCACGTATCATGGACCCCCAGGACACATCCGGCGCCTGCACCCCAAGTGACAGAAAAGAAAGAGCGGACTCCGCCAGCAGGCAGAGCGCCATCAGAAGTGGAAAAAACGTTATGAGGGACAGGAGCAGACCCGGTAGGATTTCCCGCATCACCACCCTGAAAGGCGACGCCCCGAAAGACGCGGCGATTTTGACGTAATCGCGTTGCGCCAATTGCCGGACGCGCGTTGTCAAAAGGCGCGCTGCGTAAGGGAGGTAAACCGCCGCGATGACGCAGACAGGTATGAGGCGATTATCCGCTGTCAATGTTACCGGGCCGAGCCGGAGCCCGTCCCGCAACATTGTCATGGAGAGGCAGCTCGCAAAAAGATAGACCGGCACTGCCCATAACATGGTCATGATCCACGATACGATCCGCTCCACCCACCCCCCGGCATAACCGGCCCACAGGGACAGAAATGTCGCAAGTGTCAGCCCGAGAAGCGCTGCCGCGCTGGCAATCATGAGGCTGTTGCGACCACCATAAAGGAGGCGTGACGCAACATCCCGCCCCTGCGCATCGGCACCCAGCGCGTAAGGACCGGCATGCCAGCTTGGCCCGATCGGCGTATAACCGAGATGGAGGGAGTTGTTGTTTCGTTGCATGACACTCACCCGGTGCCCATCCCGGTAGGTTGTGTCGACGATGTGACTTTCAAACGGTGTCATGCCATTGAGGCGCGCATAGGGCGCTGCGAGGACCGCACCCATAATGATGACACTGAGCACGGTGAGAGCAAGAAGCACGGAGATCGGCATATGCTTGATCCATTCTCGCACTGATCTCCCTCCCCGCCATCTTTTATCGTCCAGCCTTGCGACCGTCGCGCTTGTCAAAGCCGTGTCGTCAACAAAGCAGCATGGTCGCGTACGTCACCGGCACGTCAAGACATAATCCGCCATATCGCAGCCGGAAACCCGCTTTCCCGCTTGCCAACCGACTGCGCCTGGCAACCTCTGGACGCGATCATGCCTGCGTCAGTGCGCCGCGTAAAAAAGGGGGCGGCGCATCACACGCGTGACGTCCGCCGCCCGGCCCCGATAAGTTCACCCCGGCAGCCCATTGCCACCCGTGACACCCCAGATCTGCCCCGTGAGGTAACTGCCCTCGCTGGAGGCAAGGGTCACATAAGTTGGCGCAATCTCGACCGGTTGCCCGACGCGGCCAATGACAGTGTCCTGACCCATCGGCATATATTTTTCCTTCGGCTGCCCGCCACTTGTCTGAAGCGCTGTCCAGAAAGGCCCCGGCGCCACGGCATTGACGCGAATGGCGCGCGGCCCGAGTTGCTTGGCCAGGGATTTGGTCATATTCGCGATGGCAGCCTTCGTCATGCTGTAATCAATGAGGATTTCCATGGGCTCATACGCGTTGGTCGAGGCCGTGTTGATGATTACCCCACCTTTAGGCAGAAGCGGCACCGCGGCGCGCACCAGCCAGAACAAAGCGTAAATGTTTGTCTTCATCGTCCAGTCGAAATCTTCCGTCGTCAGCTCGACAATGTCTTTGTAAAATTTCTGCCGACCCGCGACATTGACCAGCGTATCCAGACCTTCAAGCTGGCGCGCCGCATCATTGACCAGTTTTTTGCAGAAAGCCTCATCACGCAGGTCACCCGGCAGGGCAACCGCCTTACGGCCTTCTTTTTTGATGAGGGCAATGACTTCCCGCGCATCTTCCTCCTCCTGCGGGAGGTAATTAATGGCGACATCCGCCCCCTCGCGCGCAAAAGCAATTGCGACGGCGCGCCCGATGCCGGAATCGCCGCCCGTGATCAGGCATTTACGCCCCGCCATTTTGCCTGATCCATTATAGGTGTCCTCCCCATGGTCCGGCCGCGGCGTCATTTTACCAGCCAGGCCCGGCCAGTTCTGCGGTTGTTCGGGGAAGGGCCCTTTCGGGTAAAGATTGCGGTAATCCGAGATCGGCGGCGCGGCAAGGTTCTGCTCCGCTGCCCGGCTTTCAGCGCGGGACGATGTGGCGACCAGACCGGCCAGGCCCGCCGCGGCGCCTTTCAGGACTGAACGACGTGCATCCGACATCTTCCCGTCTTTCGCTTTTCCATGACTCATTTCGCATCTCATTTGCTGAATGTTAGGTTAATTAAACGATCAGTGAGGGACGGTGTTCCCGCGATGAAATGCTGGAAAGCGCGCATTTTAACGCGCCTCGCCGACAACTGATCGGCGACGCGGGTCATCTTATATCCTACCTGTTTCAAGGGACTTAAGGCGGTGCCTGCGTCATGCGCGGTGACGGGATTTTCGGCATAGGACCGGGCTTGAAAAAACGGTCCGTCAGGCGGAGAAAGCGCGCGGCCCGAAACATAAGCGGGCAATATGCCGCCGCGCGAGCGCAAAATCAGGCGCGCCCGTCTGCTTACAGGCCAATTCCAGCTCCTGCGTTGCGGAACAGGCCGCGAGAAGCGCGGCGCTGTCCCAACGCCGCACAGCCGTCCGAAATAAATCAGCGACCTTGAAGAAAAGCGGCGGGCGCAGGCCGCGTTCCGCCTCGGAGGGGGATGCGCCCTCATCCATCGCGTGTCGCACCGTCAGGACACGCAAAAGCGCGTAAGAGCACGCGCGGGCAATGGCCACCGGCGCCGCGCCATCCGCAATGGCACGCTCAATCGCCGCATCGGCCTGCGCACGCTCACCCGCCAGCGCGCTTGAGGTGGCATTGCTGAGGCTTTCCGCACGCGTGTCACCGATGCAGAGCTGCACATCATCAAGGCTGAGCGGTGCTGACGGTTCAGCATACAGAATGAGTTTTTCAACCTCCTGACGGATGACGGCGCGATCAGCAGGCAACACGCTTGACAGCCACGCCATTGCATCCCGATCCACCCTGACCTGCGCCGCGTCGAACATCGTGCGCAACGCGACAGAAAGGGAACGCCCCTCCTCCGGATAACAGGCGATCACGGCGACATCCTGCCGCTTTTCCATCGCGCTGCGCAATTTGGAGCGTGAGGCCAATCCTGGCGCTTCGAGAAGGATGATATTATCGGACGCGCCATCGAGCGCGCGCTCCAGCATCGGCAGGATGTGATCCTGCACGTCCCGCACCCAGATGAGCCGTCGCCCGCCAATCAAGGAGAGTGCCGTGGCCTCCTCCTCAAGGCGGGCATGACCTTCCCGATCCAGCTCCACGACGCGGAAAGGATCATCTTTATCCGGCACGACCTGACCCGCGACCTTGATCGCGCGCTCACGGATCAAGCCGTGATCCTCACCATGAAAAACAAATCCGCGCCACGCCAGGGCATCACTAAGCACATGTTCGGTGCGTCGCGGTTCGATCTTCATCCGATCTCACTCATCATCAATGCCGATATCCGTCCGGCCCGTAGCCGCCGCCGGGAAGCCATCCGGCCCTGCTTTCTGCATGGGCTGGCCATTGCGTGACGGCATCGCGTTCGGATCAAAATATTCCGGCACGACAGGTTTATTGCGCTGCGCAGGCGTGACATGAGAAGTGAACCACGCGGCCAGTTGCTCAGAGATCTGCCCGGCGAGATTTTTGGAAATGCGGGCGTCCAAAGCTTCCATATTCAGTGACTGCGCGAAATATTGCTGAAAGGTCGTCGTATATCCATCGAGGAGCGATGCATCCCCTTCCGCCAGAAGCTGAGGCTGATCCGCCACGGTATAGAGGCGCCAATGCGCTGAAGCATTGGCACGCATGCGACCCGATGTATTGTCTTTATGGATATCGACAGCATCAATCCCGACATTGCGACTGACGCTCAGCGTATATTTCTGCGGGATTGCACCATCGTCAGAACCAAGATCCTCCTGCAAAGCCAGTCGAAGCAACTGACCGCCGCGATTACTGATGCGATCCACGAAAATCTGCGACATCTCGCTGCGCGCCGATTGTTGCGTCGCACCCCCCTCACCGTAAAGCGGGCGAAACCCGCATGAGGCAAGAAGCAAAGCCGGGAGGATCGCAAATTTTTTCATATTTCAGGCCGATACGACAAAATTGACGATGCGTCGGGGCACGTAGATGCGCTTGCGGATGGTTTTACCCTCTAAAGCGCGTGCAACATTAGGCTCTAACATCGCGGCTGAAAAGACGGTCTCCTCATCCGCATCGACAGAAATATCGATCGTGCCGCGCAGCTTGCCACCCACCTGAACCCCTAAAGTCACGTGGCTGACCGTCAGGAGCGCGTCCTCCGCGACCGGCCATGACTGACTGACCACCAGACCGGCCTCCGGTGCGAGGCGATGCATCAGGGTTTCCGCCAGATGGGGCATCATTGGCGCGATCAGCAAGGCCAGCGTCCGACCAGCCTCACGCCGCGCCGCCGCCATGCCGGCTTCCTGACTTTTTTCCGCTTCCGCGAGGGCGGAGGTCAGCTCATATATCCGTGCAATGGCGACATTCGGGGTAAAGCTTTCCATCGCCTGTGTCACGGCGGCGATGGTGCGATGCGTCACCTGCCGCAGGGCGCGGCCACCTGGCGCATGGGCGGCTTCCGGCGCGTCATTCTCAGCAATGTGCGTGATCAGACGGTGCAATTTCTGGATGAAACGGTGAGAGGCCGCAATGCCAGCCTCAGTCCACTCAATATCACGCTCGGGCGGGCTGTCGGAAAGCACAAACCAGCGCGCCGTATCCGCCCCGTAACGCGCGATGATCTCGGTCGGGGAGACCGTGTTCCGCTTGGATTTGGACATTTTCTCCGAGCGACCGATTGTGACCGGCGCGCCATTATCCCTGCGCACAACCCGGTCACCCTCCCGTCGCACATCCTCGGGTGAAAGCCAGCCGGACGCGTCGCGATAACTCTCATGCGTGATCATCCCCTGTGTGAAGAGCCCTCTGAAAGGCTCATCCACATCAAGATGTCCCGTCATCTTCATCGCGCGCGTAAAGAAGCGCGCGTAAAGGAGGTGCAGGATGGCATGTTCAATCCCGCCAATATAACGATCGACCGGCAACCAGCGCTCAGCCGCTTCCCGATCAACCGGCGCGACGGAGTGAGGCGACGCGTAACGGGCAAAATACCAGGAACTATCAACGAACGTGTCGAAAGTATCCGTCTCCCGCGTCGCAGCCTCACCGCATTGGGGGCAGGTCACGTGCTTCCAGCTCGGATGGTGATCCAGCGGATTGCCGGATATGTCGAAAGAAACATCCTCCGGCAATGTCACCGGTAATTGCGCGTCCGGCACCGGCACGGCACCGCACGTGGCGCAATGAATGATCGGGATCGGGCAGCCCCAGTAACGTTGGCGGGACACGCCCCAATCCCGCAGGCGCCAACTGGCAGAGGCCACGCCGGCACCCATATCCTCCAGCGCGGTGATCGCCCTTTTTTTGCCCGTTTCTGTATCGAGCCCATCAAGGAAACCCGAATTATAAAGCGTTCCGTCACCGACATAAGCCTTGTCTTCAATGACAAAGCTTTCAGGCGATTCACCCGGTGGCAGAATGACGGAGCGCACGGGCAGGTGATATTTCCGAGCAAAATCGAGGTCACGCTGATCCCCGCAGGGGCAGCCGAAAACAGCGCCCGTGCCGTAATCCATCAGCACAAAATTAGCGATCCAAACAGGTGAGATCTCATGCGGCGCAAATGGATTGACGACCCGCAAACCTGTATCGACGCCGCGCTTCTCCGCACTCTCGATCGACTCCTCACGCGTGCCCAGCCTTGCACATTCCTCCGCGAAGAGACGCACCGCCTCATTGTGAGGCGCCAGACGCGCCACGAGGGGATGATCCGCGGCGATGGCGACAAATCCCATGCCAAATAACGTGTCAGGCCGGGTTGTATAGACCTCGATCGCATCCGCCGTGGCATCAAACCCTTCCGGCGGGTGATGAAGCGGGAAAGTGATACGCGCGCCTTCGGAAAATCCGATCCAACGCGCCTGCATGGCCCGCACGCGCGCAGGCCAGTCCTCAAGCCCCGCCAACCCGTCGAGCAGTTCTTTCGCGAAATCGGTGATTTTCAGGAACCATTGCGCAAGATGACGCCGCTCAACCAACGCGCCGGAGCGCCATCCGCGCCCGTCCACCACCTGCTCATTCGCCAGAACGGTCTGATCAACCGGGTCCCAATTGACAGCGGACTCGCGACGCTCAACAAGACCGGCCCGGAACATGTCCAGAAATAATTTCTGCTGATGCCCGAAGTAAGATGGCAGGCACGTCGTGACCTCCCGCGACCAATCAAGGGAGAAACCCAGTCGTTGCAGCGTCGTGCGCATTTTGGCGATGTTGCTGAGTGTCCATTCCCGCGGGTGCACATTATGCTCCCGCGCCGCATTCTCCGCTGGCAGGCCGAAAGCATCCCACCCCATCGGATGCATCACCTGAAAGCCGCGCGCCCTTTTATAGCGCGCCACGACATCGCCCAACGCGTAATTGCGCACGTGCCCCATATGGAGCTGGCCTGAGGGGTAGGGAAACATTTCAAGAACATAATAAGTCGACGCGTCAGAGTCCGGCACATCCCCGACTGAAAAAGCGCCGATATCCTCCCAGGCTTTCTGCCATTTCAGCTCCGTCGTTTCAAAATCCAGATTTGTGTTTTCTGAGGTGGTCATGGGAGGTTGGTATTCTTTTCGTCAAATCACGTGTGTCAGGCTGTCAGATGCGCTTGGGGGCCGGAAAGCGTCTAATCCCCGCCTTTATTCTCGGCCCGCAATTCACGCGCACGGTTGAGGATACGGGTCGTGATATCGGAGACCGTATTGGACGAGACAGGACTATCGACCCATTGCCCCCCCTGCCTCTCCTGCCGGAAGACGGCAACACGCAGAGAGTCTGAGCGCAGGCGACGGCTCATGACATAAGCCGCGATTTTAAACCGCTCATCCGGGCTGGTGGGCGGTGTGTACCAGTCCGTCAATATAATCCCCCCCACCGCATCGGCAGAGGAAAACGGCATGAATGACAGCGTATCCAGCGCCCCGCGCCAGAGATAGACATTGACGCCGTCTTTGAGTTGGTCATCGCCCCCCGTCGCACCGCGATCGACGGTCATGAGATGGTTTTTCGGCTTCGCAAGGCCGCTTGGGTCCCGGTCAGAGCTGCAACTTGCAAGCAGGGAAAACAGGAGCACGCCCGCAAAAACATTCAGGCGCAGAATGTGGTGACGATGGCGGGACCAGTGATCTGGCTTCGGGCGCGCGGATGCGATCATGTTACCTCTGAGCTGAAACGATTATGCGCGGCCCCCCGTGGGCGCGCATGGTGGTTGGGTCCGAGTCTTTTCTATCCTGTGGATCAGCTAAAGCCAAGCTTTGACACGGCGTCTCAACGCGGCAGGTCGGAAAGGGTCAGCATTTGACGCACCCATTCATAAATCATGGGAGGCAGATAGCTCAAGCGCGCGAGGATGCCCGTCACTGTCGCGTCCGGCGCCAGGCGCAGAAGGCGCTTACCCGCGACGGCAGCGTCAACCGTTGCGCGACGCTGGATCAGCCCCATCAGATAGACAAGAAGCCCGGCTTCTGACCGCGGATAAAGGCAGATATAGGCGGTGCAGGCCTGGTGGGCTTCGGCATGTTCACCGCAGGCATGCAACACCATGGCGCTGATCGGCTCCAGCAGTGCCAGGGCTGCGGAGGCCATTTTGCGGGCGCTGAATTCCCGTATCTCACTCAAAGCCCGCGCGCGATCCCCGTCCAGCAGGGCATTGATCGCGTTGAAGCAATTGATGGAGGGGGACGCAAATTTGGAGGAGCGGCCCGCACTTTCGGAGTAAAGGGCGCGTGCCTGGTCATATTGTCCCGGAAAGACCAGGCGCGCATAAAGCATGAGATTGATGCTGAGCGGATTATATCTGAGATAGGAACTGATGCGATCAAGCGCGTGGGACAGTGCCCTGCACTCTTCCTCTTCAATCGGATGCCATCGCGTGAAATACCGCACCAGCCCGACCAGCGCCTTAACGTAAAGCACGATGATGTTTTCACTGTCTTTCGCCTCGGCCCGCCGGACAAGCTCATTTAATTCCTCAGAGCGGACGGAGTCACAATGTGTCAGCAGACAGGCGGCCCGCGCGGCGAGGCGCGTGGCGCTCAATTCCGCGATCGGGCGGTTCAGGGCGCGCTGCCCCTCCCAGATCATCAACGCCCATTGCAATGACCAGGCAATATAACGGTTGAAAGCGTTTCGCTCCGCCTCCTCCTGCGGAAGGTTGAGGCGGTCGGCCCAGATGACGTAATCATCATCCTTGCAACTGATCAGGCGGATGGTGACCCAGTTCCGGTCAGCACCGCGCTGTGACGCTTCCCGCGGCTCCCCGGAATGGACGATGCTGACGACACGGAAATCAATCGCCTGGTGCGTCGCCTGAAAGAAGGGACTGGCGGATGACGCGCTTTTCTGCCCCGGACGGAACACGACTTGCAGCGTATCAAGCCGCACGAGTTCCACCTCAAGCTGCTCTGCCAGGGCAAAAGCTGTCGGTGTCAGATGGACCTCCGACGGGGCTGAGAAAGCCTCGACAGCCACGCGGCCCAATGTGCGGGGTACGTTGCCGGATACGACCGGATGTCGATGCGGGGCGGGCTTGCTTCTGATTGTCGGCGTCTCATTCGGCACCACCTCACGCGGTGCGACCTCCGTCTCCTTGAAAAGGTTCTGGTTTTCTGAAAATCCGAATTCGGCTGACTCTGAAGCGGCGTGCGCCTGTATCTCGCGGATCAGTCGCATGGTTTCCGGCCCGGGCAATGCGCCCAACCGGTAATTGAAAAGATCCATGATCTCCGCACAGGTGCGTGAGGCCTTCCCCATCTCACCCTTGGTGACGAAGGCCTCCAGGCGTCCCCGCCAGCCCAGTTCATTCATCGTGTCGCGCTGCAGAAGCCCTTCCGCGTAGGCAAGCATGGCTTCCGGGTCTTCAACCTGCGCCAGGGCCTGACTGTAAAGCGACAAAATGTGACGGTCGAGGCGTTTGCGCTGCGCGGTCAGCCAGGTGTCAAAAGCCGGGTCGATGGCGTTGAGTTCAGTCAGCAGCCCCTCACTCGGTGAAGGGACAAGCTGAAGGGCCTCAATGCCGCCATGCAGGATTTTCTCGACATCCACCCAGGTCAGAAAAGGCTTAAGTGTCAGGGCCTGTCGCTGAACCTCGACAATATCAGCGCCTAACGGATTAAGTGCGACGAGAAGGCGATGGATCTCCTGCCGGAGGGAAGCCCGCGCCAGATCATCCGCCCTGTTACTCCAAAGCAGGTCCGCAATGGTTTTGCGCATGACGGGTTTGCGGTCGGAAAGCGCCAGAATAGCCAGCAGACCCCGCGTCTTGCCACCCACTGGCAGCACACTCAGTCCGCCGGATGTCTCTGCCCCCATCGTCCCGAGAAGGCGGATCCGGAGGAGGCTTCCCTCCGAAGTTCCAAAGCTTCTCGAAGGCAGATTATACATGACTCGGACCCCGTCTTACCTGGACTGTACCGGTGCGGCGAAGGTCGCCATTTCGTGACACAATCATACCTATTCGTACTGCAACAAACACACCCGCCGCAAAAGGGTGCTCATGACATGCTTATACTTTCTTAACTTCCTTATAAACCCGGAAGCCAAACGGGCGACTCCGTGCGACTCGGCGCATTGGCTTGCAGCCCTCTGTCTGAAGACAGGTGAATAATGGCTTATTATTTGCCGCTTGTTTCATATCGGGAAATAACCTAATCATCGGGCGGATGATGTCCGCGTAGCTCAGCAGGATAGAGCACAGGATTCCTAAGTAATTGGGCGCTGGAAGGGGAAACCTCTCCTGCGGATCCGCTCAAAATCGGGGAAAGCTCTGGCTGTCTCAGGCCGTGCCAATCCCGAGCCAAGCGCATTGCGAGTTGCAGGCGAAGGTGTAGAGACTGAACGGGCGGGGCCTAAAATTTCCTCCGGAAATCAGGGCCAAGAGACAGTCCAGACCACGAACGGTGTCAAAGCCGGCAGTGAAAGCTGAAGTGGTATGAATCCTGGGGCCGTGGGTTCGAATCCCGCCGCGGACACCATGACGTTATCTTCATAATATATATTATAAAATATTGTGCGTTAATGCGGCAGCCGCAACACCTCTCGCCGCAATAAGATGCGTCAGACTCAAATCAGGCTTCAGTCAAATCAATCGAATTGGATGGTCGGGAAGTAAACCGGCATCTCATGATAAAGAGTGGACATCGTGAGGATTGTCGCTTTCGGCAATCAAAAGCACATGCCATGAACGCGGAAAATAATTGCCTTTTTAAGGGTTGCAAATGCCAAAACCGGCAAGGCCGAATTTGAGGCTACATGAAAAGCTGAAAGATATTCACCGAAAATCTTAACGCCCTCAGATCGTTGCGTCAGCGGCATGTTTGATGAAGGCACGAAGATATTTAAGGTCCCGATCATTCTCCCGATGACCGAGAAAAATCTGCTTGAAGATGCCGTCTTTCCCAAGCCTCAACGGGAATAGATCAAAACGGGAAACATATTCCTGCACAAGCCATCGCGGCAGCGCGGCGACACCGCGGCCATGCGCGACCATCAGGAGCATGATGTCCGTTGTCTCGATGGGCTTGTGGCGACGCGGCTGGATACCGCCCGGTTGGAGGAACTGCGTATAGATATCCAGCCGCTCCGTCGAAACGGGATAGGTAATTAATGTTTCTTCAAGAAGATCCTCCGGCATCACGTGATGCACGCCGCGCAAACGGTGCCCAGCCCCCACGACCAGCACGAGTTCATAATCAAAAACGGGGACGAAACGCAGCCCCGGTTTGTAAAGCGGATCCGGCGTGACCAGAATGTCGATTTCGTGCCCGATCAGCGCCCCGATCCCGCCAAATTGGAATTTCTGACGAACATCGACATCAACTTTCGGCCATCGATCAAGGTAAGGGGCAACGATACGCGTCAGCCATTGATAACAAGGGTGACATTCCATCCCGATGCGTAATTTCCCCCGCTCACCGCGGGCGAATTGAAGCAGACGCTCTTCGATATCCTCAAGCTGGGGAAGCAGCCGGTTTGCCGTGCTTAATAGCCACGCACCGGCCTGAGTCAATTCCAGGGACCGGCCATCTCGACGCCAGATGGCGACACCGAGATTTGTCTCAAGCTTTCGGATGGAATGGCTCAGAGCGGATTGAGTGAGGTTCAGTTTTACGGACGCCGCAGTCAGCGACCCCTCCCGCGCAATGGCCTGAATAATGGCCAGATGTGACCGGTCGATAATGGCCATCTACGCTACCTTTCATGAATAATACTCATCGTTTCATGAAAATATATCATTTTTGCTCATATCTTTAAGCTCTTACCGTCATGACCATCTTTGACAGAATGAGGTCACATGACATGGTCACGACCCATAATCTTGGTTTCCCGAGGATCGGGGCACATCGGGAACTGAAATTCGCGCTTGAAACATTTTGGAGTGGTCAATCATCCACCGACGCGCTTGAGGCGGTCGCCGCGCAGCTTCGTGCGCGTCACTGGCAGGATCAGTCGGGTCTGGACCTCATCCCGGTCGGTGATTTTTCCTTATATGATCATGTTCTGGATATGAGTGTCACGCTCGGCAACCTGCCCGCACGCACGCGTAGTTTTGATGATGACGCCATCCACGCCTATTTCCGAGCCGCACGGGGGCGATCCGCAAAAAATACGGAAGGGCACGTCGCCGCCGGTGAAATGACAAAATGGTTCGATACAAATTACCATTATATCGTGCCGGAACTGGACGCTGAGACGCGATTTCAACTCAACGCCACCCGCCTGCTGGCAGAACTTGCTGAAGCCAGAAGACAGGGTGTCACCGCAAAACCCGTTATACTTGGCCCCGTCTCCTACCTCGCCCTTGGCAAGAGCAAAGACGGGTCGGATAGGTTGACGCTGCTGAAACGCATCCTGCCGGTCTATGCTTCACTACTCGCCGCGCTTGCCCATGCCGGCGCCACGTGGGTGCAGGTGGATGAGCCCATACTTGTGACGGAGCTCGACGATGCCTGGCAGAATGCTTTCATCGAAGCCTATAGCACGCTGGATACGGGGTCGGTCAAAATTCTTCTGACAACTTATTTCGGGCAATTAAAGGAAAATCTGGCCGTCATCGCGCGCCTGCCGGTGCAAGGCATCCACATTGATGCCATCAATGCGCGGGATGAGGTGGAAGCGCTGATCAAACTCACCTATCCTTCCCAGGTAATATCTCTTGGCGTCGTCAATGGTCGCAACATCTGGAAAACCGATCTCGATGCGACGCTCGACTGGTTGGAGCCTCTATCACAGAAACTCGGCGCCCGATTGTGGCTGGCGCCTCATGCGTCGCTTCTGCATGTTCCTGTTGACCTCGCCTTCGAAACCGGAATGGATGCGGAAATCCGCGCATGGATGGCGTTCGCCGTGCAGAAAATTGCCGAGCTCAAAATCCTTGCAGGCGCATTAACATACGGGCGGGAAGCCGTGGCCACCGCATTGGCCGCGCATCGAGATGCCGTCAAATCCCGTCGCGAGTTAGCGCGCGTAAATAACGCGTCTGTCAAAGCCGCAATACGAGATATTTCCGCATCGCTCGGACAAAGACGCCATGATTTTGAGACACGCGCGGCGCGTCAGGCTGAAAAGCTGCATCTGCCGCTCTATCCGACCACCACCATCGGGTCTTTCCCTCAGACGCATGACATTCGCATGGCCCGAACGCGGCTGAAAAAAGGCCAGTTGGATATCGAGGACTATAAAAACCTCATGCGACAGGAAATTCAACGCTGCATCAGGGAGCAGGAAAAACTCGGCCTTGACGTGCTGGTGCATGGAGAAGCAGAGCGCAACGACATGGTCGAGTATTTTGGTGAGAAACTGGAGGGATTTACCTTCAGCCAGAATGGTTGGGTCCAGTCCTACGGCTCACGCTGCGTCAAGCCGCCGATCTTATTCGGCGATATCAGCCGACCAGAACCCATGACCGTTGAGTGGATCACCTATGCTGCCTCCCTGACAGACAAACCGATGAAGGGCATGTTGACCGGGCCGGTGACGATCCTCAACTGGTCCTTCGTCCGTGATGATCAGCCGAGAGCCACCACATGTTATCAGCTTGCCCTGGCCATACGTCAGGAGGTGCTCGATCTTGAAAAAGCCGGCATTCACATCATTCAGATTGATGAGGCCGCTTTGCGGGAGGGGCTTCCCTTGCGTCGTTCGCAATGGAAGGAATATCTGTCCTGGGCTGTTGAATCATTCCGCATCGCCGCGAATGGCGTGGCCGATGAAACGCAGATTCACACCCATATGTGTTACTCCGAATTCAACGATATCATCGCTGAAATTGCTGAGATGGATGCCGACGTCATCACAATCGAGACATCGCGGTCAGATATGGAATTGCTGGATGTTTTCGAAACATTCGACTACCCCAACCAGATTGGGCCGGGTGTGTATGATATCCACGCCCCGAACATCCCGGAAACCTCGCAGATCATCGGCCTCATGCTCAAAGCGGGACGACGCATTCCAGCGGCGCGCCTTTGGATCAACCCTGATTGCGGATTGAAAACGCGCCAATGGCAGGAGGTCATTCCCGCATTGACAAATATGGTCAATGCCGCGCGCGCGCTTCGCGCGGGTCAGGCGTCACACGGGGATCAGGACCTGGCGCCGTTGCTGGAAGCGCCGGGGGCGTTCCCCTCTTAAAAATCTCTGGCGGGGTCGCGCCTATAAGTGCGACCCCATCCGCATTTTTCCGCCAATGGCGAGGCGTCGCCTCATCAGGAAGTAAAGCAGGATGTAAGCCGCGACAATTGACCCACCCATCTGCGTGACATGGGCGTCAATCCAGCCCGTCAGATTTGCAATGACGGGGTGTTTAAAGGCCCCCCAGGCCAGGAGTTCCTGCCCGCCGATAAAGAGGGCGATGGCGGCGGAAACCAGTGTAACGAGGCGCCGATAGGTGACACGTTGCGTGGGGCGGCTCCAGAGTTTCACCATCAGAAACGAATCAACCCCATCGATCAGCATCATCCCGGCCGCGAAGATGACCGGAATTAACACGACCGCAAAAACGGAGGCACGCTGCGCCGCCGTCAGGGCCATCAGGCCGATTTCACTCGCCGTATCGAAACCCAGCCCGAACAGGAAGCCCACCACCACCATATGCCCGGGTGACGTCACACGCGACATCAGCCGCCCCGATCCTTTCCGCGTTTGCATCGGCTGAGCCGGGCGGAAGAGACTGACGAGGTTGGCGCCGCCGATGAGAAGAAGAAACAAGGCGGAAAAAAGCGCACTGAAACGATTGCCGACCAATGGCGGCCCCTCTTGCAAAAAATGGGATGAGGCATACCACGCAGCAATGCAGGTCGCCGTCAGGACAACAGCGGAATGCCCGATTGAAAAGTACAGCCCGACCCGATGCGCCGGTCGACCGCGCGACATCATCTGACGCGACACAGCGTCGATTGCCGCAATATGGTCGACGTCAAGCGCGTGCCTCAGCCCAAGTGTCCAGGCCAGCAGGATGACGGCATAGGGGATGCCGGGTGTCAGCGCGGCCAAAACCCATAAGCCGATATTGAGCAGGAAAAGGTTGATCACCATTTTCGCTTCACCCTCCTTCAGGCCGCGACCTTCAATCCACCCTTCTGCATGATGAAAGTCGCAATCTCCGTCACGCCTTCATCCTCGCGCAAATTGGTAAAGAGAAAAGGTCGATCCCGCCTCATCAACCGACTGTCACGCGCCATGACGTCGAGATCGGCGCCCACATAGGGTGCGAGATCCGTTTTATTGATAATGAGGAGATCACTACGCGTGATGCCCGGGCCGCCTTTGCGCGGAATTTTGTCGCCTGCCGAAACATCAATCACGTAAAGCGTCAGGTCAACGAGTTCCGGGCTGAAAGTCGCTGCGAGATTATCGCCCCCGCTTTCGATCAGAATAATGTCGAGCTGCTGGAATTTTTCCGTCAGCGCTTCAATCCCGGCAAGATTGATGCTGGCATCTTCCCGGATGGCCGTATGCGGGCAGCCACCCGTCTCAATACCAAGGATGCGCTCCATCGGCAGGGACCCGGCGCGGATCAGGAATTCAGCATCTTCCCGCGTGTAAATATCATTGGTGATCACCGCCACCTCGCAAAGATCGCGGAAAAGCAGGCATAATCTATGCATCAACGCTGTTTTGCCGGAGCCAACCGGCCCACCGATCCCGATTTTGAGGGGACGGGAATGATCGGGTTTTTCCTGATGTGTCATCACGTTCTGAACAGCCTTGTTTTTTGCGTTTCATGCAGCATCGCAGCCAGGTCGGACGCGAAGCATATGCTGCCGACTTGATCGAGCGACACATTCTGCATCCTCGCGATCATCCGCACAATCTCGCCTTCCAGCGCCGCCAGAACACGCAGCGATTCTGTCTGCCCCAGCGGGATAAGCCGCATACAGGCGGAAATCACCGCCGACACGGCACAATGTGCGTAAGCCAGTTGCGTGATATGTTCATCAAAACCATGTTGACGGCACGTTAACCCGAAAGCGACCGGCAGGGGGCATTGCCGCGGGGGTGATAACCGGCGCGTCTCCGTTTGGGGCGCGTCAATAGCAGGCCAGTTTTCGACAGCGCGGATAAAGGCTTTGCCCTGCTGCAATGTCTCCTCCCATCTCTCGCGCGATGAGGCATGTGCCAGCGTATGGGCCGCGGCGGAACGTGCCGCATCGTCATCCTCCGCGCGCCACGCTGTCAGCACCGCCGCGAGATCAACGCGGAAGGAACCATGGCAAAGCAGGTCACGCACCCAGAGCGTCAGCGTTTCAGCGTCCCGGATATCTCCATTTTCGACGGCCCATTCCGTCCCGTGACTATAAGCGAAACTTCCGATCGGAAGGGCGGGCGACACCCAATTGAGCAGCCTTAACAGGCGTGTGGAATTGAGTTCCTGCTGTTCCTTCACTGTCTGATCACGGTTTAACGGGCGCAGCGTGTCATCAGGCAGGGTGATGGTGATGATGGTGCGCGGGGCTGGAAACAGCATAAGCGCCATTTTCCGGGTCAAAACCGCGATGCACGTGCGTCAGGTGACCGCCGAGCCCCTTAATCATCTTCTCAATCACCGGGTCATGGCGGATCGTGATGCGATCAGCTTGGATCATCGCACCAATATGTCGGTTGCCGACATGCCACGCCAATTTGAGAAGCGCATCCGTCGAAACCGCGCGGATTTCGACGAGGGCCTCGGCTTCCGCCACGACAACAATTATCCGACCATCCGACAGAACCAATCCATCCCCGTCACGCATGAGACGCGGCGTTTCGAGGTCAAGCAAAGTCTCCGACCCATCTGCCAGCGTCAGGACCATGCGCCGACGGAACCGGCCTTCATAATCGGCGCGATAAGATGTCGCAGCCCGCGCCGTGTCCCAGCTCCCCGCGGGGAGGATTTTTGTGCAACGTGTCATCAATAGAGAAAATACCTTTGCGCCATCGGCAAGGCCATTGCCGGTTCACAGGTTAAAAGCGCGCCATCGGCCCGCACTTCGTAACTTTCCGCATCCACCTCAATATGCGGCGTGGCATGATTATGCACCATATCCGCCTTGCTGATGCCGCCACGCACATTACTGACCGGCAGAATGAGGCGTTTGAGATCAAGCGCGTGCTTAATGTCCTCTTCCACCGCCGCCTGGGAAACAAAAGTGATGCAGGTTTCAGAGACGGCGCGTCCCAGCCCGCCAAACATCAATTTGGGCATGACAGGTGATGTGGTGGGGATGGAGGCGTTCGCGTCACCCATCTGCGCCATGACAATCATGCCGCCTTTCACCACGATGGACGGCTTGACCCCGAAAAATCCAGGCTCCCAAAGGACAAGATCCCCTAATTTACCGGTGGCGATTGAGCCGACTTCCCGCGCGAGGCCATGGGCGATGGCGGGGTTGATCGTATATTTCGCGATATATCTCTTGACCCGCTCATTATCCGCCGCGCCATCCCCCTTCAGCGCGCCGCGTTGCGCCTTCATTTTATGGGCGGTCTGCCAGGTGCGGATGATGACTTCACCGACACGCCCCATCGCCTGACTGTCAGACGACATCATGGAGAGCGCGCCCATATCGTGCAATATATCCTCGGCCGCGATCGTCTCCTTGCGGATGCGACTTTCCGCAAAGGCCATGTCCTCGGCGGAACATTTATCAAGGTGATGGCAGACCATCAGCATATCGAGATGTTCTTCCAGCGTATTGACCGTGTAAGGGCGTGTGGGGTTGGTGGAGGAAGGCAGGACATTTTTAAGTCCCGCAAGTTTGATGATATCCGGCGCGTGCCCGCCCCCGGCCCCCTCCGTATGGAAAGCATGAATCGTCCTTCCCCCGATCGCCGCAATCGTGTCATCGACATAACCGCTTTCATTCAGCGTGTCGGAATGCAGCATGACCTGCACATCCATTCTGTCCGCGACGGAAAGGCAAGTATCGATCGTGCGTAAGGTGGTGCCCCAATCCTCATGCAGTTTGAGCGCACACGCCCCGGCCCGCACCATTTCCTCCAAAGCGGAAGGCCGCGATGCATTCCCCTTCCCGGCGAACCCGACATTAACGGGCAAATTCTCGGCTGCCTGCAACATGCGGTGAATGTTCCAGGGGCCGGGCGTGCAGGTTGTGGCGGCTGTGCCGGTTGCCGGGCCTGTGCCGCCGCCCAGCAAGGTTGTCATCCCCGCAGCCAGAGCTTCGTCAATCTGCTGGGGGCAGATGAAGTGGATGTGCGTGTCCACACCCCCCGCTGTCACGATTTTACCTTCCCCGGCGATGATTTCGGTGCAGGGGCCGATAATGACATCCACGGCCGGTTGCGTGTCCGGATTACCAGCCTTGCCGATCCCGCAAATGCGCCCGGCCCGCAACCCGATATCCGCTTTGACGATCCCCCAATGGTCGATGATCAGCGCGTTGGTGATGACCGTGTCGCACGCCCCCTCCTCTGCGCTGAGCTGGGATTGCGCCATCCCATCGCGGATCGCCTTGCCGCCGCCAAATTTCACTTCCTCGCCGTAAAGGGTGAAGTCCCGCTCTACCTCGACCAGGAGGTTGGTATCGGCAAGGCGAACGCGGTCACCGATTGTCGGGCCGAAGCTTCTGACGTAATCCCATCGTCGCATCGTGGTCATGGGTCGAGTTTCCCCATCACTGCCCCCTGAAAACCGATCACGACGCGCAGGCCACGATAAGGCACCAACGTGACATCGCGCGCCTGGCCCGGCTCAAACCGTATGGCCGCGCCGGAGGGGATATTGAGACGCATCCCACGCGCCGCGGCGCGGTCAAAAAGAAGTGCCTGATTGACTTCGGCAAAATGATAATGGCTGCCGACCTGAATGGGCCGGTCCCCCGCATTCTGCACGCGCAGAACACAACGCGGCACGCCGACATTGATCGGGACATCCGCTTCGGCACAGATGATCTCACCAGGGAAGACCTGGTTCAGAAAATCCCGATCATCGAATGGGGTCATGGACCGTCACCAGTTTTGTGCCATCGGGAAAGGTCGCCTCAACCTGCACCTCCGCGATCAGTTGTGCCACGCCGGACATGACCTGGCCCCGCGTCAGGACGGTGGCGGCGGATTCCATCAATCCCGCCACACTTTGCCCATCACGGGCACCTTCCATGATGTGGTCTGTCAACAGGGCGATCGCCTCCGGGTGGTTCAGTTTCACCCCGCGACTCAGCCGGTTCCGCGCCACCATTGCCGCAAGAGAGATGAGGAGTTTTTCTTTTTCTCGTGGTGTCAGCCGCATAAATTTCCTCTGCTAATAACGCCAGGATGGCGGCATATCGGCCCCGCACCGCAGCACGTTCAAAGCCGCCTCCCCTGCTTTGAGCGCATGGTCCAGTTGGCGGGCCAGAAGGCGGATCATCATCAGGCCATTCCAGGCGGATGCCGCCATATGGACGTGACCCAGGCCATGGATCGCACCCCTGACAGCGTCGAGACAATGCACCGCTTCATCAGAAACATGGAGGATAGATTGCTGGACATGCGCCCCATCGCCAATGGCCGCCCGATCAAGCACCGCATCGCTAATGGCATCCGATATGACGGCGTCGATAAAAAGGGGCGCACCATCCCGGTAGACGCGCATCCGCTCTTTCAGGCGCAGGCGATGCACATGCTCCCCGGTATAATGTCGCCCGAAAACGCGTGTCTCCACGCTGGTAAAGCGCGCATCGGCGGAGAGATGGACATCAAAGTTTCGCGCCACATGGGCATTATCGTAATAAAGCGTCTCACGCGGCAGCCATTCCAGATGAGCGCCCGCACCCACATGGCATGTCGTCGTGACTCGGGAGGGGGCTTCGCCATCTCGGACGCGTTGGTAGCGCTCCGCACCTTGCGTTGAGAGGATGAGATGCGTGCGGTCGAGGCATGAGAACTCGCTTTCCAGGCAGTCTGACGCGGCAATGCCGCCAGAGACATTGACAATAATGCATACCAGCGCCGGATGCGGCGAATGGGGGAAAAACGTTTTCAGGCAGCCGCTTTGGCGTAGCTGATCAAGGCGCGTCCTCACCCCGTCATTTTTCACGGACATCTTCAACGCCCCCTCAGCACGTTGGAGCTTGGGGGCGGGGGGCCGGGTCATGATCGTTTCGGAAAGGGCTTGCAAAGCGTTGGCGGCTCCGGCGCAATATTTCCGGTCAGGTTACATGGTTGTTCGGCTTTTGCAACGAGTTGCCATGGCTGAAATTGATCACATTATGTGAGAGGATGACCCGACACGCGGCTCTGATGACAGGCTTTCATCGCCCTGTTGGCGGTCGCCATCGAAATATGAGGATGATTTATGCGCCCTTCCTTTCTCTTCATATGCACGGGCAATATTTGCCGTTCACCCCTGGCCGAGGCCGCGATGCGGCGGGAAGCCGCGCAACGTGGCCTTTCCGTCAACATTGCCTCGGCAGGGATTGACGGTTGGCATGTTGGCGACCCACCGGATGATCGCGCGCAGCATGTCGCCGCTGCGGCGGGCCTGGAAATCGGGCATTACCGCGCCAAGCGCCTGACACATGATGATTTTGCGCGATACTCGCACATATTGGCCCTCGATGCCGGGCATTTGCGCGCTTTGAAACGTCTCGCCCCGCCGGAAGCACGGGATAAAATCCATCTCCTCATGGATTTTCTACCCGGGCCGAAAAATGTCAGCGTCGAGGACCCCTATTACAAAGACATGGCCGCGTTTGAAAAAGCCTGGGCGCAAATCTCATCCGCCTGCGCGGCCCTCGCCCGGTCCTGTTTCGACACGGGCGCGCCTGATCTCAAGATCTCACCCCGCTCATGATCGTGAGGGAAACAGAGCTGGCGGCGCTGCTCGCCCCACGGAAGATTATCCGCATATCGGAGATGCAGGGAGGTGACACGTCTTCCGTCTGGCATGTCACGCTTGATGGGGATGAGTCGGTTATCGTCAAAACGAGTCCAGCGCCTGACGTCGAGGCCCGCATGTTGCATTCCCTCTCGACCTGTGGCGCGCCCGTCCCCAGCGTGATCCATATGACGGACCGCCTGCTGGTCATGTCTTATGTCCCGAACGTCACCGCGTCAGAGGTTGGTTGGCAGGGTCTCGGAACCACCCTTCGGAAACTGCATGGTGTCACGCAGGATGCGCCTTATGGCTGGCCGGACGATCATGCGATCGGGCGCGTGGCCTTGCCGAAAGCACAATCTCAAGATTGGGCCGCCTTCTGGGTGCATGAAAGACTTTGCCCCCTCGCGCGCACCCTGCCCCCGAACTTACTGAGGCAGTTTCAAGATTTATCGGCCGTGATGGAACAACATCTGCCAAGGCACCCGAAACCTTCTCTTCTTCATGGTGATTTATGGCAGGGCAATGTCCTCTTCTCGGATCACAATGTCGGCGCTTTGATTGATCCGGCCTGTATGATCGGCGATGCCCTCGCGGAGTTCGCCGTCCTGACGCTGTTTTCGACACCACCTCAATCATTCTGGGACGCTTATCAAGTCGACGTGACAGAATTGCAGCCAAAATTTACCATCTATCAACTATGGCCCGCTCTGATGCATTACCGGCTTTTCGGCAGTTCCTATCTGGGGCTCGTCTCCGATTTACTGGATAGGGTCGCCGATTATCTCAAAGACGGTCACTAGAAGCGCGCGCGGGGCGGGACTCAGTCCTTCGCCGCTACAGCGGCCAGGAACCGCGCAACGGCCTCAGCGCCCGGGTCAATAACATCCTCCAAATGCTCAGCCGGAACATAAGCCGCGCGCCCGGCACCCGCCTTCATTTTTATGGTAGCGTCCGCCCCTTTCCGCGCCGCTTGCGACATTTCAGTCAGGGAGCCGCCTTGCTCAAGACAGGTGATCGCGGGCCAGAGGGCGTCAAGCATGGTGCGATCCCCTTTCTGCGCGCCACCATAACGCGTCATCGCGTCGATGCCGCGCTTCAGCCCCGGCACCCAATCCGGCTCCCGCCCGGCTGCCGTCAACATGATGGAAAGCAGAGCGCCACTGGACCCACCACTATGGCGTGCCAGCAAACGCCCGAGAGCCGCGCACAGCGCGTCGGGTCGGGCAAAAGGTAATTGCGGGAAAGCCTCGCTTATAATTTGCGCCGCGTCCGCGAAAGTTGAGCCCGCATCACCATCGCCAAGTTTTCCGTCAAGCGCATTCAGATCCTGTCTGGCGCTGATCAGCGCATCCAGACCGGCTTGCAGGCGGGTTTCCAACGCGGCATTTTGCGACGCTGGCGACGTGAAAGTTTCTGTCAATTCCGGCGCGGGCACGGTTGCAACCGGGGGAAACGAGGCTATGCCGGGCCAGAAAGACGACTCAACCGGTGCACGAAGCGCCTCTACAAACGCCTCCTCAGCCGGAAGGAGGGAGAGGGAGAACCCAACCATATCCAGAGACGTCATGATCGGGGCCGGGCCGATCACCCATTTCGTCCTTTCCGCCAGCGCAGTTTTTGCAAAGCTTGCAGCGATCGCACAGGCTTCCAAAGGCGGCACCGCGCCCAACATATTGATCATGACAATCTGATTGCCGGGGGTTATGGCGGTTTCGAGCCGCCCCACCACGCGATGCATGAGCTGGTCAAGCGACGCGAGGGGGATCTTTTCCGCACCGGCCTCCCCATGGACGCCGAGCCCCAGTTCCGCCTCATGGGGCCCGAGGCGATCCTGGTGATGTCCGTCATAAACATTGCAGTCGGTCAAAGCGAGGCCCAGAGAGCGCACTTTACGGGAAGCATCCTCCGCATGATGCGTCACCTCCTCCAACGAGGCGCCTCTCTCCGCATGATAACCGGCAATTTTATGAATGAGGATGGTGCCCGCAATCCCCCTGGCACGCGCATTCTGGCCCAGCGCAATATCGTCCCCGACAATGATGAGTGCGACTTTATAGCCGAGCGCACGCGCCTGCTCCGCCGCGATGCCGAAATTGAGACGGTCGCCCGTGTAATTTTTGACGATAAGGAGACAGCCAGCCGGGCCGGTGACGGCGATGATCGCAGAGAGGATGGCATCTATCCCCGGTGAGGCGAATACCGCGCCACAGACGGCGGCTGTCAACATGCCGCGCCCCACGAAACCCGCATGAGCGGGCTCGTGACCCGACCCGCCACCGGAAATCACAGCGACACGGTCCGGCGGGACATGCTTTTGGAGCACAACATTGATGCCGGCACCCGCATCGAGCCGCGCCAGGTGTGCGCCTTGGGATGATCTGAGAAGCCCGTCAATAGCTTCGGAAACGAGTTTATCCGGCGCATTGAGAAAGCGTTTGAGCATTATGGGTCTCCGATCCTTTTCGGAGACGATGGTCCACACACGCGCGTGAGGCAAATCACAATGTCAGGACGTATTAATGCGCCATTTCCGACATATGGCCATAACCGACATCATCCTGCGCCTGCCTGAATAATAAGACTTTCTGGGCAAGGCTGATCATGATGACAGACAGCAGAATGATCATGACGGCCAGCATGAGACGCCGAACCGTCATAGAGAAGGATGTTCCGAGCGGGAGCCGAATTTCTGGTCCTTCCGCGTGGCGGGTGTGGCTTTATCGTCGGATGATGGCGGGTCGGCCTCATCATTTGCGCAGCAACTCGCCGCCCCGCGTTTGCCGGATTCGGGCCGTCCGCGCTCCGCCCGGATCATATCCACCAGGCGCGTTAGGCTGGCGGCCTCTGCCTGCGCCGTGCTCGTCGCGCGCTCCAGCATCGCGACAAGCGCGAAAGTCATTTTCTTTTCCTGCTGTAATCGCCTCATGTTTCGACCGACACTTGCAGTCACGGCGATCGTAGCGACCAAAAGCATCGCGAGTAAGGATTCGAAGATAATTTGAAACGTTAACATCGAATTTCTTGCTCATGCTGTGGCAAGGACACCCCTCGACCGTCCGAAGACCGATGATGTCGCGCCGTCATTTAAAATCGGGAAGTTTAACTTCCCATTCGGTCAACGCGGAGGATACGACAGATGATGCGATCATAAATTTAAGAAACCGTTTAATTTACGAAAACTTTTCGTTTAGTTGTCGTAAACGCGGTTTCTTCACTATAAGTTCACGCTCTCCGGGATAATTTGTTGAGCGGAAAGCCGCAATCACCTTTAATGCTGAAACGGGCCGTCCGAACCAACAAAATTTTGGCGGATGCACGCCCTGATTTACCCGGATGCATCTCGGGACGCTCCCTCCTGGGGGCACCTGACGCCGTCGCCTCAGGCACTTTGTCAGGGACCGCTCTATTGGCAAGGTGTCCGGTTTTCATTACGATTGCGATTTGTGTTACGTGGCAATCCGCAAAGAGGGGAAAGAATTTTGACTCAGAATGACGCGGCGAATACCCCTCTCATCGACCCAGCCAATGAAGGTTATCACAGAGATCTGGGCCGTCGACAGATGCAGATGATCGCGATCGGTGGCGCGATTGGAACCGGGCTTTTCCTCGGTGCCGGGGCGCGCCTTCACGAGATCGGCCCCTCCCTCGCGATTGATTACCTCATTTGCGGGTTTTTCTCCTTCCTCATCCTGCGGGCTCTGGGTGAGCTGATCATGTATCGCCCCACCGCCGGGAGTTACGTCTCTTATGCGCGTGAATTTTACGGTGAGCGCGCGGCTTATATCGCCGGGTGGATGACCTTCCTTTATTGGACGATGGTGGGCATCGTCGATATCACCGCTGTCGCGGTCTATATGCATTTCTGGCCGGTTTTCGGTGACGTGCCGCAATGGGTCTTCGCATTGATCGCGCTCTCTTTCATCGGGCTCGTCAATCTGATCAGCGTCCGTTATTTCGGGGAATTTGAGTTCTGGTTTTCCATTATCAAAGTGGTGGCGCTCGTCTTTTTCCTGATCATCGGGATCTGGGTTTGCGGGTGGCATATCCCCGTCGATGGGCGTCGCCCGGGCTTCTGGATGATCTCGGCAAATGGCGGCCTCTTTCCCCATGGCATCATGCCGTCACTTCTTCTGCTTCAGGGCATTATCTTCGCCTACTCCGCCATTGAGCTTGTCGGGGTCGCGGCCGGGGAGTGCCATAACCCGCGAGAAATCATCCGTGGGGTGGTGCGGTCGATCTTTTTGCGTGTCACCGTGTTTTATGTCGGCTCCGTCATCCTCCTCGTCTGTGTGATGCCGTGGTGGGCCTATCGCGCGGATGAGAGCCCGTTTGTGACGTTTCTGGACAAACTCCATATTCCGGGGATCGAGACAGCGATGAATATCGTCGTCATCACCGCCGCGCTTTCAAGCTTCAATTCCGGCCTTTATTCAACGGGGCGCACGTTGCGCGCCATGGCTGTTGGCGGCTCCGCCCCCCATGCCCTTAAAAAGATGAACCGCTTTTCCGTCCCTTATGTCGCGATCCTGACGACGGTCAGCGTCTATATGATCGGGGTGGCGCTGAATTATCTGATACCATCCTCCGTGTTTGAAATTGCCCTCAATCTCTCAGCGCTCGGCATTCTGGCAAGCTGGAGCTGCATCATCCTCTGCCATATGCGGATGCGCACCCGCATCCGGGAAGGCCATATCCCGGAGCAGAATTTCAAAATGCCGTGGTATCCCTTCTCCTCCTGGCTGACCCTGGCTTTTTTTGCGCTCGTCATCGTTATGATGGCGTTCGATTACCCCAGCGGGACGATCACCATCGCGTTTATCCCTGTGATCACCATCGCCCTCATATTCGGATGGAAAATGCGCGGGCATTATGTGGATGAAGGCGTGGAGGAGTCCGCACGCATCCACCCAGCCAGATAGGCCGCGTCACGCATCACGGAAACATTGTGCGCCGGGGAGATGGAGAAATCCGCTCCCCGGCGCATCTTTTATGGCGGCCACGATGCAGAATGCATCGCACGCCTTGAGACGCGTCCACGTCTTGATTGTAGGAAATGAGTGTGCGTCATTGTAGTTCATCGAAAGGCGCAGTGTTGCACCCGAGGAACCATACTCATCTTGGGGCCGGCCCTGGGAAGGGAGAAGTCAGGTCTTCGATAATCTCGCCATCGGCTTGAGCTGATTTTCCCACTTCGCCACCAGGGCGGCAGACAGGGAATTGCCGATAACATTGGTTGAAGACCGACCCATATCCAGAAACGTATCGACACCGAGGATCAGCACGACGCCCTCCGCTGGCAGGTCAAATTGCGTCAATGTTGCCGCAATCACCACCAGAGATGCGCGGGGCACACCGGCGACGCCCTTGCTCGTCAGCATCAGCGTCAGCAACATCGCGATCTGCGTGCTCCAAGCCAGGGGGATATCGTAAACCTGCGCGATATAGATGCTCGCGAAGGAGCAATACATCATCGTCCCAACGAGATTGAAGGAATAGCCGAGCGGCAGCACGAAAGATGAAATTTTGCGGTCGACGCCGAATTCAGCAAGACGCTCAAGGATGAGCGGGTAGGCGGCTTCAGAAGTGCTGGTCGAGAAGGCGACGAGGAAGGGCTCACGCAGCAGGTCAACCAGTTTGAAGGCCGATTTGCCGAGGAAAATCAGTGAAACACCGACGAGCGAGAGCCATAGTACGAGGAGCGCCAGATAGAACTCGCCCATGAACTTGCCATAACTGACGATGATCGAAAGACCATTGACGCCGATGGTCGCGGTCAAAGCGCAGAAAACAGCAATCGGCGCCATCAGCATGATGAAGTTCGTCATTTTGAGAATGATGTAGGAGAAGCTCTCCACCCACTCGAGGACGAGTTTCGACTTCTCCGGCAGGGCCGCCGCAGCGCAACCGAAAATAATGGAAAAGACGACGATCTGGAGGATCTCATTATCGCTCATCGCGTGGAAGATCGAGTCCGGAACGAGATGATTGACAAAGTCGAGGAGGTTGAGGCCACTCGTCGAAATACCGGACGCGGACGACATCGAGATGCGGTGCATACCGCCACCCGGCTCAAAGAAATTGACGAGCAACATGCCCAGCGTCAGCGAGAAAAGCGACGAACATATAAACCAGAGCAACGCCTTGCCACCGACACGCCCCACACTGGCCGCATCGGTCATGCGCCCAATCCCGACCGTCAGGGTGGAAAATACCAAGGGCGCGATGATCATTTTAATCAGGCGGAGGAAAATCGTGGACCCAATGGAAACATAATTGGAGATTTGCTGCTGCATGGCCGCGGAAGCACAAAGGGCATGGATGGCGCCCCCCGCCGCGATACCGGCAATCATGGCGATAATGATGGCCCACAACATCCAATTTTGCTTCATACGATACCCTCGATTTTTAAATGTTCAGGGCTCTATTAACCGGACTCGCCTCTAACGCCAAATCTCGCGTCGCCATCAAAGCCGTCATGGGTTTATTTCTGCACCGGGTCCGGCCATTCAGCGAGGATTTTGGTTTTGACCGTCTGAGGCAAGGGGACATAATCAAGTCCGCGTGCCGCAGCGTCGCCCTCCATCAGGCCCGCGGCAAAAAAACGCCGGACGGCTTCCCTGGCGTGATCGCGCGGGACGAGGACATAGGTGGCGCTCATAATCGGCCACCCATTCGCCCCACCTGTATCGAGCAGGTCAACGACATTCCCCTTGGCGCGCTGCCATGGTGCCGCACGTGCTGCGGCCTCGAAGCTGGCCATGTCCGGTTTGATATAAGCGCCCGAGCGATTGGCAAGGGCGATCACCGGCAGATGGTTCTGTTTTGCATAGGCAAATTCGACATAGCCAATGCCGCCATCCGTCTGACGCACGCCCGCCGCGACACCGTCATTCCCCCTTGCCCCCGCGCCACCGGGCCACGCGACGGAAGCCCCGGCGCCGATCCCGCGCTTCCAGGATGGGGAAACTTTGGAGAGGTAGGAGGTAAAGACGAAAGATGTGCCGGAAGCATCCGCGCGATGCAGGGGCGCCACAGATGTTTCCGGCAGGTCCACGCCGGGATTCAGGCGTTTGATCCGCGGATCATCCCAATCGAGAATCGAGCCGTCAAATATCCCGGCAAGGGTGGGGCCATCAAGGCGAAGGCGGGAAACATCTACGCCCGGCAGATGCGCGATGACGACGATCGCCCCCATAACACTGGGAAACTGATAAAGGTGCCCCGCTGCCAGACTTGCCATGTCCAAAGGCTTATCCGTTGCGCCGAAATCCACGGTGCGGGCGAGGATCTGATTGACGCCTGCGCCCGAGCCGACACTTTGATAATTGACGAGCAGATGGTGAGAGGTTTTGACAGCCTCACCCCATGCACCATAGATCGGGGCCGCGAAGCTGGAGCCTGCCCCTGTAATTTCATCTGCCGAAGCCGCCTGCGCCGCCAGGCAGAAGACCCATCCCGTGAAAAGAATAGTCCATCGTTTGAGGCGCATCTCATAAAGCCTTTTCTGAGGGGCGTTGTTCTTCACTTTTCATCTTTCGCATCGGACATTGTTTTTTGCGCCATTCATAACGGGCTGACAAGCACCGGAATGACCTTCACGCATGTTCGGCAGGGGGCGTGGTTTCGGGGTCATGATTCGGCGTGGCACCGGGGAGCCACACTTCGCATTGAAACCCCTCCCCCGCCGCGCTGCTGATTTTCAGCCGACCCGCATGACGATCGACAATATGTTTGACGATGGCCAGTCCAAGCCCGGATCCGCCAATATTCTCACCGGCAACGCGATAAAATTGTTCCGTTAATCGAGGAAGGTGCTTTGCCGCAACACCCGGCCCATTATCCGACACGCTGAACATGACGCCGGACGTGGCGTCACCCCGCGCCATCACCTCAATTTCACAATCCGGCCCGGCATGTTTCAGGGCATTCTCGACAAGGTTGAGAAGCATTTGAACCAGTTGATCCGCATCTCCGAGGAAAGTGGTAGAATCGACTTTCTCCGGCATCATCACCTGTCCGGAATATTGACGGCTGAGCCCGGCAATTTCCTCCCTCATGCGAGACCAGAGCCTGTCGAGATGCAATTCCGTCTCCGGCCGCCAATGCGCGAGTCGTTGCGCGCGGGAAAGATGCAGAAGCCGATCAATCAACCTGCTCATCCGTGCCGCCTGACGGGACATGATGGCGAGGAATTCCTTCTGCGCCGCCGGGTCATCAGCAGCCTGCCCCTCGATTGTTTCCAATATGGCGGACATGGAAGCGAGCGGCGTGCGCAGCTCATGACTGGCATAGGCGACAAAATCTGCCTGCATACGCTGTGTGGTGGCGGCCTCCGTATGGTCGTCCAGCACGACGATCATGTGATCTTCCCGCTTGCGCGCCTTGTGCGTTTGCGTCTCCGCCCACTTATTCACACGGATCTGGAGGACGCGCTGCACCGGCACGTCAACTTCCAATTGCGTAAAGGTCGGGTTGCCGGATCGCGCCGCGCTCACGGCCGCCTGCAGAGCGGGATGTCGCAGGATCGCGCCCAGCGCATCCCCGAACATCGCCACCGCACGATGATTAGAGAGGACAGATCGCCCCTCACGATCCAGAACGACCAGGGGGACCGGCACCGATTCCGCGAAGGTGAAGCGCGTGTCATCCGTTTCAGTCAGGCTCAACAATGGATCGGGGCGCGATGGCGTGGCATGCCGCCGCCCCCTCTCCCTGACGCGCAAAATCTGCCAGAAAAGCACGAGGATGACCCCCGTCATGACGAGCCATATGATCGTCAACATGGAAAGCTGTCAGGCCTGATCGTCAAGCGCATAGCCTGCCGACCGGACTGTCCTGATATAATCAATGCCGTCATGGGCTTTCATGGCCAGTCTCAAGCGTCTGATATGCACGTCGATCGTCCTTAATTCGACGTAAATATTTTCATTCCAGACGCGCTTTAAAAGTGTCTCCCGTGAGAAGACCTCCCGCGGGTGCCGCATGAAAAATTCGAGGAGGCGGAATTCGGTCGGGCCCAGACTCAGCGGATGCGGCCCGCGTGAGGCGCGGCGGGTTTGAAGATTAAGTGTGAGATCCTGAAAACGCAGAACCTCCCTTTGTGACGGGGTCACACGGCGCAGGAGGGCACGCAGATGCGCCTCCAATGCTTCAAAACTGTAAGGTTTGGTCAGAAACGCGTCCGCCCCGCTATCCAGCCCCTCAATACTATCCTCCTCCGCCGATCGCGCCGTCATCAGGAGAACGGGAAGGGTGCGCAGAGCCTCTGTCATCCTGATGCGGCGGCACAGATCAGGCCCCGACAGGCCGGGTAACATCCAGTCGAGAATGATCGCATCCGGCGGCGCATCCTGAAGGCGCGCCCACGCCGCCTCCCCCGTCGTGAACGCCTCGACCCGGTAACCCATCCTCGTCAAATTATAGCGCAGCATGGTCTGGAGGGCGGGATCATCTTCAACGAGGAAAATAAGTTGCGCCACTGACGTCACATCATTGATCAATGGCGTCCGCGGCCGAGCTTTTCCCCCTCGGGCGGACGGGCGGAAGGTTTTCACCCTTTACCGCGTAAAAGACGCGCTCGGCGATGTTGGTGGTGTGATCACCAATCCGCTCCAGATTTTTAGCGATAAAGAGAAGATGGATGCAGGGCCCGATATTGCGCGGGTCTTCCATCATGTAAGTCACCAACTCCCGGAACAAAGCGGTGTAATATTCATCGACCTCGCAATCCGCCTCCCAGACTTCCTGGGCGCGTTCCGGGTCCTGCAATGTCATGGCATCGGCGCCGCGACGGAGATTTTCCTGCACCATCCGCCCCATATTGCGCAACCCGGAAAGGGAGAGACTTTCCGTCAGGTCAACCCGCTTGCTGCGTCGGGCGATGGAGGCTGCGTAATCACCAATACGTTCAAGGTCACTGCTGATTTTAAGCGCTGACACGATTTCCCGTAAGTCACCCGCCATGGGGCTGCGAAGGGCAAGAAGGCGGATCGCAAGCCCTTCAATATCCCGTTCAAGCTGATCGACCATCGGATCATGGTCGATCGCCTCCTGCGCTGCCGTGACGTTGAGATCGAAGACCGCTGAAACAGCCTGAGAAACCTGGTTTTCAACAATGCCGCACATGCGGGCCATCATGCCGCGCAGATGGTCAAGCTCATGCTCAAAACTTTTAACGGTGTGTACGCCATCCATACCCATCTCGACACCTCATGAAAACCGTATCAGCCAAATCGTCCCGTAATATAATCCTGCGTCTGTTTCTGGCGGGGGTTGGTGAACATCTTGTCAGCGTCTCCCACTTCCACCAGCGCCCCCATATAGAAGAAGGCCACCTGGTCCGCACAGCGCGCCGCCTGCTGCATGTTATGCGTCACGATCGCGATGGTGAAATCCTCTTTCAGCTCATCCAGCAGCTCCTCAATCCGCGCTGTTGAGATCGGGTCAAGCGCGGAGGTCGGCTCATCCAGCAGCAGGACTTCAGGCCGTGTGGCGATGCTGCGGGCGATGCAGAGGCGTTGCTGCTGCCCGCCGGAAAGCCCCGTCGCCCCGTCTTTCAGGCGGTCGCGAACTTCCTTCCACAATGCCACGCGCGTCAAGGCATCCTCAACGCGCATATCCATTTCAGAGCGGGATAATTTCTCATGAAGTCGCACGCCGAAAGCGATATTTTCATAGATCGACATGGGGAAAGGTGTCGGTTTCTGAAAAACCATGCCGATCCGCGCCCGCAGCACATTCACGTCAAGCGACGGGTCAAGGATATTGACCCCGTCAAATGTCACCTGCCCCTCGGCGCGCTGGCCGGGGTAAAGGTCATACATCCGGTTGAAAACCCGCAGCAAAGTGGATTTACCGCAGCCGGAAGGCCCGATCATGGCCGTGACGCGCTGTTTCAAAAAATCCAGATTGATCTTTTTGAGTGCCTGATGATGTCCGTAATAGAAACTCAGGTCCCGTACGGCGATGGCGGCATCCGCCTTGACGCGCGCCGTGTCCCGCTCTTTCAGTGCTTCAGAAGCCTGACTCATGCAATCTGCCTATCCTTTAACGACCACTGTCACGAATACAGAACCGTGCGATAATATTGATGCCCAACACGCCGATCGTCACGATCAGCGCGCCTGCCCAGGCCAGGCGCACCCAATCCTCATAAGAAGCTCCGGCATATTGATATATGGCAAGGGGAAGACTTGCCATCGGCCGGTCCAGGCTGAATGACCAGTTCTGATTACCCAGCGACGTGAATAAAAGCGGGGCTGTCTCCCCACTGACGCGCGCCAGTGCCAGCAGGATACCGGTCAGCACGCCGGGCGCGGCGGCGCGCAGGCATAAAAGCAGCACGACGCGCCATCGCGTGGCCCCAAGGGCCGAGCCAGCCTCACGCATGGCGACCGGCACGAGGCGCAGCATATCCTCCGTCGTTCGCACAATGATCGGCACGGCCAGGATGGCCAGTGCCACAGAACCCGCAAAACCGGAAAAACGATGGAAGGGCGCGACGAGGATCAGATAAACAAAAAGTCCGATCAGAATGGATGGCGCGGAGAGAAGCACGTCGGAAACAAAGCGCACCGTAAAAGCGAGGCGCCCACTGCTTCGACATTCAGAGAGATAAATCCCGCAGCCCAGCCCGATCGGCGTCGCCATCAGCAGGCCGACAAATGTCTGGATCAGGCTGCCGATAATCGCATTGGCAAGGCCCGAATGATGGCCTGGTGGCCCCATCGGGACCAGAAACGTCGCCAGTGACATGCCGGCGAGACCATTTTTAAGCAGCGTCCATAAAATGGAGACAAGCACAGTAATGAGGCTCACCGTCGCCGATATTCCGAGGAGTGTGGCGAAACGGTCCGCCATGTGGCGACGCCGCAGGATACCGCTTCTTCGCCACCCATGATTATGGGGATGTGGTGCCTGTGAAGGGTGTTTCATGCCTGTTTACCGCGCAGCAGCCACCGCGCTGCACCCAGTGTCACAAAAGAGAGGACCATCAGGATAAATCCGAGGGCAAGCAAAGATGATAATTTCAGGCTCCCCGCGGCGCTTTCGGGAAATTCGAGCGCGATGAGCGATGCCACGCTGTTGCGGGGGGAGAAGAGTGACCAGCCCATGATATTGACGTTGCCGATGACAAAGGTCACCGCCATCGTCTCACCCAGCGCGCGCCCGGTGCCGAGCACGATCCCGCCGATAATCCCCGTCCGCGCCCAGGGCGCCACGATGCGGCGCATGACTTCCCACTTGTTGGCACCCAGGCCGAAAGCACTTTCCCGCAACATGGTCGGCGCGACTTTGAAGACGTCGCACATGATGGCTGTCATAAGCGGCGTTATCATGATCGCGAGGACGATCCCGGCAGACATCAGCCCGAGGCCGTAAGCGGGTCCGCTTACGAGATCCTGAATGAAAGGTGTGTGCCGGAAATGATGATGTAAAAAAGGCTGCACATGTCGCGCCATGAAAGGCACAATGACGAAAAACCCCCACATCCCGAAAATTATGGACGGCACAGCCGCGAGAAGCTGGATGGCGGAGGCAAAAGCGGCGGAGACGACCCGCGGCGCAATGAAAGTCAGCCAGAAGGCGGTGCCGAAAGCAATCGGCACGGCGAAGAGCACCGCGATGAAGGTTGATGCCACCGTCCCGAAAACAGGTGCGAGCGCGCCATATTGCTGGGTAACCGGGTTCCAGACATTTGAGATGATGAAATCAAGGCCGAAATGGCGGAAGGCCGCGAACCCGCCAACCCCCATACTGACGACCAGCCCGCCCAGCGCAAGCAGCACGATGAGCGCGCAGAGGCACGCCACACCCCGAAAAAGGCGATCCCCTTTCCAAAATGGCGTTTCGCCAATCTGAGGAATGGATCGACCGACGTCTCGAGCATCGGGGATAAGCGCCATATGTGTGTCGGACCCTAACCTGACCGGAAAGCAGACGGAACAATAAAAACCAATCCGCTTTGCTGATGACCCGGTTATAACGCGAATGCGCCTGAAATCGTCAAGGGCTCGAATCGCGACCCACGCGGCACACGGCGCCATGCACCGCTTCCGCGCCCTGTTATACAGCCCCTTAAAGGACGTTTCTCAAGTTGATATTCCTTGCCTATCCTTGATGCGGCATTTTCCAGCGGCTTATGTACAACGGATTTATGAAGTTTTTTTGACAGCGCCTCTAACGCCTCATCTTTATGCGCAGCGTGTCACCGTCACGCGCCGAAACAATGAGGCGGCCTGAAATACCTCGGTTGACAGGAAAAGCTTTTTTGACAGCGCATAAGGGAGACACCATACATAAAACAGGGACAGTCTCTGTCGATTATTCTCAGGCTACAGGTTCCATCATGACTGCGCAGAATTCACCATTCCGTGGACTGGTCGATTTTTACGAAAACGGCGTGGCACGCGGTTGGGCCATTCATCTTAATCGCCGCGGCCCCCTTCATGTCCACGTGCTGATTGATGGGCAGGAAGTCGCCGCGGTGGAGGCTGCGTCACCGCGTCCTGACCTCGGCAGCCTCATAAAATCCGGCGAGCAGAATATTGGATTTACGTTCAATGTCCCGTCGCCCTATCTAGACGGCCGGGCGCGTGCCCTCTCCTTCCGCTTTCCTGATGGCAGCATTGTGCCTGTCAGCGTCTCCGGCACCGGGCAGGACTTCACGGATGAGCTTCTGATCGGCGATGACGCCGCTCAGCAGATTACCGGCTATTTTGAAGGACTGCGTCAGGGTCAGGTGGTGGGTTGGGTCCTCATCCCGGGAGAAAGCGGGGCGTTGGAAGGCGGGGCGACGGTCGCTTTATCGATTGATGGGCGTCACATCGCGCGCGTCAAAGCCGATCGCTTCCGCGGGGATGTCGGAGAATCTCTCGATGCAGATGGGCTTTGCGGCTTCTCAGTGCCTGTGCCCACGGCGTTTCGGGATGGCAAGCCGCATCTCTATGCTGTCACGGTTGAGCCATCAGGCGTCGAGCTTACCAACAGCCCGATGCGATCCTCCATCGCCGATGATCGGCTGGAGGCGGAACTTGTCGATGTGACAGAGACAATTGACCGCTTTCATCGCGATCTTTCCGCGTTGCGCCGTAAAATCCGTGACATCATGCCGCATGGCGGACATAGTCTCGCAGATTATGATAGCTGGGCCCGCGCCTATTATGCCCGCCTCCGCATCGCGGTTGATCATGAACGGACACACGCACCTTTGCCCGGCTCTCCCCGCGTCTCAGTCCTCTGCCCTGTATATAAGCCGATCCTGACGGATTTCATTCAGGCGGTGCAATCCGTCATGGCGCAAACGTACCCGCATTGGGAGCTTATTTTTATTGATGATGGCCGCGCTGATGCGACAATTACACGCCAGATCGATACGTTCTGCGCGGCGGATAAGCGGATGCGAGTCATCACGCTCCCGAAAAATCAAGGCATCGCGGGCGCTACCAATGCGGGCCTTATGGAAGCGAAAGGCGATTATATCGCGTTTTTCGACCATGACGACGTGCTGGTTGATGTCGCGCTGGAAGTCATGGTCCGCGCGGCCCTGCGCTCAAACGCCCAGTTGCTTTATTCCGACGAGGATAAGATCGACCTGCATGGGCGCTTCCGCGACCCGAATTTGAAACCGGATTTTTCCTACCGATATTTACTGGGCTGCAATTACATCTGTCATCTGACTATGGTCCACGCGGCGCTTGCCCGCAAAATCGGCCTGCTTGATAGCGCCTATAATGGCGCGCAGGACCATGATTTCCTCCTGCGTGCGGTCGAGATATTGCAACCCGCGGAGATCTGCCATGTGCGGGATATTCTCTATCACTGGCGCATTACTGAAAATTCGACGGCGGCCAGTCTGAAAAATAAAAGCTACGCTGTCGAAGCAGGGGTGCGGGCTGTCGCGGCGCACCTCAGACGGCGCGGCCTCAAAGCCAGGCCAACTTCCATTGATAAACTGACGATTTACAACGTGCGCTGGCAATATCGGGCGTCGCCACGTGTGACAATCATCATCCCCTTTAAGGATGAAAGCGAAATGACGGAACGCTGTGTCACAGCGCTTCTTGACCGTACGCAATATGCCGCCTTTGATATCATCCTCATCGATAACTGGTCAGTCACTCCGGCAGCAAAGCGCTTCGCCGCGCGGATGCGTAAAATTGAGGGCGTGACGGTTCTGCGGGTGGAGGAAGCCTTTAATTTTTCCCGCCTCAATAATTTTGCCGTTCGGCATACGGATGCGCCCTTTATTTTATTTATGAATAATGATGTCGTCATTGAAAATGCTGACTGGCTTCGCCTCATGGTCAATGAGTGTCTCGCGGCGGAGGATGTCGCCGTTGTCGGGAATATGCTGCTTTATAAAGATGAGACCATCCAACATGCCGGTGTGATTACCGGCCCGGATGTGATCGGCGCGCATGCCCATCGCCGTTTCGGGCGGCATGATAAAGGCTATATCGGGCGCATCGCCCTGACGCATGAAGTCTCCGCCGTGACGGCTGCCTGTATGCTGGTGCGGCGCGATGTTTTTCTCGCGGTCGGCGGGTTCGATGAGGATCACCTCTCGATCGCCTATAATGACGTCGATCTATGCCTTAAAATTCGTCAGGCAGGGCATCGCGTCCTTTATGTGGCGGACAGTGTGGCCCATCATTATGAGAGTCACTCTCGCGGCACAGATGACCGGCCTGAGCATGAAACGCGATTTTTCCTGGAGACACAGTTCATGCGGGAAAAATGGGCCGGTTATGAGGATTTCGAGTCCGACCCATATTATGCGCGTTACTTCCGCACCGATGCCACACCATTCATGGATCTGCGCCGACCGGAGGAAATCCCTGCGCCGGACAAGCTTTAGGCCCGCCGTGACGGGCCTCACCTGTGAAGTCACTCCATCTCAGTGATTGATTTGCCGCTGGTTCGATATTCCTCCGCGACGCTGGCGAGGTAAATACCAAACCCACCAAGGGAAAGAAGCATCCCGACCCAACCAACGGCACTCCAGCCCAGACCGGATGTAATGGCGATGCCCCCCAGCCACGGCCCGACCGCATTGGCGATGTTAAAGGCGCTCTGATTCAACGCCGCCGCCAATCCTTCAGCCCCCACCGCCACAGCGAGAAGGCGGGAATTCACGACCGTGGCCAACCCGCCACTGGCGCCGATCATGAAGACATTGATGCATAAGGGGATGAAGCGGTGCGCTGCCTCCGGGAAGCCCGCCATGGAGGCCGCCCCCATCAGCAGCACGCCGCCCAGTGTGGGCACCATCCGTCGATCCGCGAGAAAGGCGCATACAACCGTGCCCACCGTCATCCCGACGCCGAAAATCGCGAGAAGCACGGGCAGAAGCGTGGCGGGAACATGGGTGACGTGGGTCAGGATCGATGCGAGATAAGTATAGACGCAGAAGACCCCCCCGAAACCGACCGCCCCGATCGCCAGGGTCAACCAGACCTGCTTGAGTTTCAAGGCCGACATTTCCGAGACGATGCTCGCATTTTCCCGGGGGCGGACATCGGGTGAAAAACGGGCAATCAGCATCATAGTGAGGGCGGCCAGGGCGGCGATAAGGGCAAAGGCCCAGCGCCACCCCACAAGCTGCCCGAGGAAGTTGGCCAGCGGCACGCCGCAAATGGTCGCTAATGTCAGGCCGAGAATCACCCGCCCCACTGCCTGCGACCTTTTATTGGGCGGGACAAGATAGGAGGCGACAATCCCGGCAATGCCGAAATAAGCCCCGTGCGGCACGCCGCTGAGGAAGCGGAAGATCAAAAAGGTTTCGAAATTGGGCGCCAGCGCGCTCAGCCCATTTGCGATGCAGTAAAATAACATCATCGCGATCAACATGCGCTTGCGGCTCATTCTGGCGGAGAAGAGCGCGATGACAGGCGCGCCGAAGCACACGCCGCACGCATAGAGGACAATGGCATAACTGGCTTGCGGGTCCGTCAGGCCGAAACTATGCGCGACCATCGGCACGATGCTCATAGCCGCGAATTCGGCCGTTCCGATCGCGAAGGAACCAAGACCAAGGGCAATGAAAATAATCAGATTTTCTCGGGATGTGCGGGGGATCACATCGTGATGGGAAGCGCCCATAAACTCCTCATTAAGTCTCACCCACCGGCGACAAACGCAGGCTTCGGCAGTTTATGTACCAAGAGCATGCCCCCAAGAAATAGTTAAGCCGGTTCATAGCGTCGATTGACTATTTTTTTATTCAACTCGGCGCGCGCTCAATCGTTCATCCCCGACGACGCGTGACGCGGCGGACAATCATGGGAGACTTCCTGCGCAACATATGTTGTCGCGCCGCTTTTCCCCCTTGATTTCAGCGCGCGGGCGCACAACGATTAGTTTTAAAGCCCTTGAAGGTCAGGGAATTATCCGCGTCAGCGTGGCGGCGGGCTGGCCCAGTTTACAAGGCAAAGGACAATGTCATGACTTCCAGAAATATGATGCACACGACGCAGAACAACCTTAAATCCAACGCCAAGGCGGTCTCGATCGACACGCTCAATGCCCGTCTCGCAGACCTAATCGATCTTTCCCTCATCACGAAGCAGGCGCATTGGAACTTAAAGGGGCCGCAATTTATCGGCGTGCATGAAATGCTTGATGGTTTCCGAGACAGTATTGATGCGCTCGTCGATGAAGTGGCGGAACGTGTGGTGCAGCTTGGCGGAACCGCTTTTGGCACGGCGCAGAATGTGACCAGCACATCCTCCTGCAAGCCCTACCCGACCGACATCTATAAGATTGCCGACCATATTGCCGCACTGATCGACCGTTACGGCACCGTCGCCAATAACGTTCGCGACGCGATTGACAAGACGGATGATGCGGGCGACGCGGATACGGCTGACCTCTTCACGGAAGCTTCGCGCGCTTTGGACAAGCATTTGTGGTTTCTGGAAGCTCACGTGCAGGAGCCGACAGGCGCCATGCGGGATGGCGACCATAAAGGCGCACGATAACCTCACCTTTTGCATGGAAAACGCCCCTTCGGGGGCGTTTTTTTTGCCCGGGATAACTGCCCCGACGCGAACGACACGTTCAACCGGCGGGCACAACGTTTGAGCGCCGTTCGCGCCGCTCGCGCCGCCGCGCTTCCGTAGGTGGCGCGACATGCGCGGGGGTGTGGCACCCCCACCCGGCGAACTCCTTGGCCATGTTGTGCCATATAGCGTTGCGCTGACCTGGCCGATGCTCAATGCAGCAGGCAGCTTGACCGCCGTTGGCGACATCAGAGCCGACCCGCGATTCGCCAAATCGGCCACGCCGCGCTGCCCAACAATGCGCTGACCCTCAGCCAGATATCGTCCGGCCTCAACCCGATCCGGTCAGGAAAAGCGCGAAATGGTTGGCGCTGACCCACGGCCATGCGCGGCAACGCGCTGCGCTGGCGGGCCATCTCGCCGAAGGTAATCGGCAGGAGACGTATATCTGCCCTAAGCGACGCACCCGAAGCGGCGCGCAACAATCGGGCATCAAGGCCGCGCGGCAACGTCACGCGATTTGGGCCAGCTCTTCGGCAGCGAAAAATCGCGCCTGACGCGGGATCGCCAGAGCCATCAAGCAAATGCGCGTCCTCTTGAATGCCAAACGCCGTGGACGAAAAGCCAGGCCGCATATAGCCCTGACGCGCAACCGGACGGGCACGCGGCGCAGTCAGAATCGGGCGCGTGTTCTGGCAGATATTGCTGCCGACTCGGGACCAGCGACTCGGCCGACGGCGGAGGGACAAAGCGTGATCACGATGTCGAGCGAAACATGAACCATTTTTAATGTTGACATGAAATTCAGCCGATCCTGCGGCGACCCATCATCAGACGCTGTGCCTGGCTGCGGCGCGCTGACGTGAAGAGAGGCTGTAAAATTTCCTGAGAAATCAAATGGTAGCGAATCCACCATCGTGAACAACCGTGAGTTGCAGACTGGATTCATCACACGTCAGCGGATAGAGACCCGGCCCCTTAATATCCGCGAACTATCTGTATCTGAACTTTTCGTGAATAAATTGTAGTAGCATTTTGAAACTGGATTGTTATGCTCGTCCCTAGGTTTGAGAGCCCCGCCAACGCAGGCGGACATGCTCACAACGGCTTCAGGGAACGGACAAATGTTCAAGATCAAGATGATGCCAAGCGAGACCGAGGTGCTGCTTCCAGCAGGGGTACAATTGACGGAGCTGGAACACGAATTGCGTGAGGACAACATTCCGTTCGGCTGCAAATCAGGTGCGTGTGGCGCATGTGTCATCGAGGTGTTGGATGGCCTCGCAAATCTTAACAACAAAGAAGAAGACGAGGACGAATTTCTAGAGATGCTTGGCTTCTCTGGTCCAGGCTTCAGGCTGGCATGTCAATGCCAACTGAATGGTGCGGTCACATTACGTGTCGCGAAATAAAACTATTCGATTTTTGGTTAAATAAACGAAAGGAAATTGTCGTGAGTACTCAAAATCGTGTGAAGCATGTGGGTTATGACCATGATGGCGCGCCCTTTCTCAATGCACAACGTTCCGCGCAATTGCGTGCGGAAATTGATGCCATCATCGATCGTCAGGTCGATAATTGGTATGAGACCGTGCCCTACGCCGCGCATCTTGAAGGCAAATCCGTCAACTCCGCTTACTATCAGCGCCACCTGATCGAGACAGCATGGCGCATCCGGCTCCTCCGTGTCGCAGAGTCCAAGGCATTGGCGGAAATCGCCAAGACGAGTCCGCGTGCGGCTCAGATCTGGGCGAATTATGAAAATGAAGAAATGCTCCATGATGAGCTGTTCATCCAGGATCTGACGCGCGCGGGCGTCTCCCGTGAGACCTTCCTCGGGACTGAACCTTATCTGTCGACAAAGCTACTTGTCGGTTACTTCTCCTACCTGCTGGACCATGAAGGGCCGCTGGGCGTCGTCGCTTACTCCTACCTGGTGGAGTACGTGAACGTGAAGCTGGAGCCGCGGAAGATCGAAGCGCTCAAAGAGTCGGTCGGTGAGCAGAACATCTCCGGGCAGATCTCCCACTCCCATACGGACATCAATGATGATCACCCGGGTGAAGTCTGGCAGGCCGTGCGCCATTTGCTGCGCAGTGAGGAGGATATCGCTTCACTGAAACGCTACCTGCGGGAGCATCAGGACATTCTGGCGATGTACTTCAAGGAGCTTCACGACGACAAGGTCGGTGCGCTGACCGAGACGCTCGCCGCTTAACACCAGCTATAGGAGGTACGCATCATGGAGAACGGTGGCGTTCTTATCTTGAGCCATTGCGGCTTCTCTTTCGCGGAAGATCTTATCGCTGCGATTGAGAAACGGGGATTGCATCCGTGGGTGCTGAGTTCCAGGCCTTCGCCTGAGCACGGAGATCAGCGTTTGCAGATCCTCCGATCAAAGGCATCGCTCCTCTTCACCGTGGATTCCCACGAGCTTAAGCAAGGCGATGTTCTGAACACCATCGATTCTCTCCAAAGGCAGGGCCTCCACGTTCGGGCATGCATCTCAGTGTGGGAGGGGTACCGACACTTGATGGCCTATGCCAATGAAAGGCTGGGGGTGCAGGACGTGGCGCCTGCCCTCGTGCCCCTTCTGCGCAACAAGCTCTATGTCAGAAATGTCCTGCACGCTGGCGGCCTCAGCCAGGTGAAAGCCGAAACGCTGACGCCTGAACGCCTGCAAACCCTGCAGGGGACCGGCGCTGACTATTTCATCAAGCCGGTCCAGGGCATAGCGTCCTACGGCACTTTCAAGCTGACGCCGGATTTGACCTGGGCCACGCTCGAGCGGATTGCTGAACAGATTCGTCAGGATACGGTCTACGCCAATGTCATCGGTAGCGGCGTGGAGTTTCTTGTCGAAGATTATCTGGATGGGGCCGAATTCAGCTTCGAGGTGCTGGTGCTGAAAGGTGAGGCCTTCATCCTCGCCATCCACGAAAAATGCGGGTTGACCGAGGATCGGGTCACCGTCCTTGAGGAAAGCTGCACCAGCCCTCCGATCTCCATCGGCCATGAGGCGACCGCCGCTGGTATCAGCTGGATCCAAAGCGTCCTGCAATGTCTGGAAGTGACTGACGGCTGCTTCCACATTGAGTCCCGTTACAACGGGAGTCGATGGGATCTGATCGAGGTCAACCCGCGTATCGGCGGCAGCCTGATTTCCCACAGCGTCGAAGCATTGAATGGCGAAGCCAGCATGTTGACGCTGTGGCTCGATTTACTGCTGGAAGGCGCGGCATTCCGTCCCACCCTGCAACGACTGAGCTACCCGGATCATGGCGCGGCGCCGGGTGAGACAGCCACTTTCTTCCGCGTTTACTTTGCGTCGCCAGGTCGTATCGCGCGGATTGTTGAAAATCCGATTCCATGGTCGCCACGGATCAAACAGGTTTTGTTGCAGGCGGGAGATGAAATTCCCGATACTGCGCGCGAAGTCTTCCTGGGTCAGTTCCTCTGGCAACTACCAATGCAGGAGCATCAAAAGGCATTCCCGACACTTCTGGCCAAATCCGCCGAAGCGCTGCAGGTCGTCTATGAGCCGACCGCGGTTGAGGCCAGCACCGCGTCGCCGCTGCTGCTGATTGTCGATTATAATCTCTCTCGCGTTGGCGATGTCGCGCACATCGTGCAGCTCGTCCGCGACACGTACGATGCGGGGACCGTCCTTGTCCGACATCGGCCTGGAGAAATTGACAGGACATTATGCGACTATGTCGTCGATCTTGACCCGCTGGCGCCGGACTTCGTTGAGCAGGCTTTGTTGCAGTTGCAGCCACTGCATTCCCGCCTCAAAGCGGGCCTGGTCTTCTCGGATAATGCCGTGCAAAGCGGTGCGTTGTTGCTTGAAAAGCTCGGATTGCCGGTCGATTCAGCATCGCTTGCGGCGGGTGCCTATAGCAAACAGGCCTATCGCAATGCGGAAACCAGCATAAGGGATCTGCTGAAAGCCCAGCGCGTCATGGCACCGGCCCATGCCGAGATCCAATCTCTTGAGGATCTGCACGCTTTTGCGGCTGATTACCCGCAGGGCTTCGTCGTCAAACCGTCATGTGAAGGCAATAATCGCGGTGTCGTCGCCATTCGGCAGGGGGATGATCTGGAGACGGCGTTCAACAAGGTCGTTCCCTATCTTTCAGGTGGCGTTCTCTGTGAGAGATTGATCCCTTATGAGCGCGAATATTCCTATGACGGTGTTGGAGACACCTCCTTTATCACAGAGAAGGTCAGCGCCCCGAGACCCTACCCGGTCGAAATCGCGCAAATCCTCCCGGCACGCCTGACTGAGACGGAGCGCGCCAGCCTGATGCGGGCGGGACGGTTGGCCAACCTCCTCGTAGGCCAGCGCCGCGGGCCTTTCCATAATGAAATCAAATTAAGCGATGACGGCTCCAAAGCTGCCGTTGTGGAGCCCAACCGGCGCCCGGCAGGGATGAAAATCTGGACACTCGCCAGGGCCGTTTACGGCATTGATTTTTACAGTTTGTGGGTCGATTCAGCCTGGGGGCATCCGCGTGATGTCGCGCTCCCACACTCCACGAAGCAGGCGGCCACGGTCATGCTCGGGGTGCCTTCAGACGGCGATTTTACCCCGCCTTCGCCCGCCTCAGGCAATGCCATGTTTGACCGCGTCCTTAAGGAGTCGGCGGCGGCCTTGGGCATCCCTGCCTTTGCCTGTCGACAGTTGGAGTTTGCGTGGATGCACACGGAGGAGCGCTTCATACCGGCTCTGCCGCGCGATAACGCGGATTTTGCGGCCTCGGCGTGCTTCCTTCTGGATGACCCCACGGCCGACATCCGCCAACTCGTCAAGATTGTCCAATGCCGGTGGCTCCTCGCCCTCGGCGAGCGCGAAAATACGTTTTTTGCGCGTCAGGAACCAGCTTATCAGGGGGCTTACGCATGAATATCCTTATCCTTCATCGCGTGCCCTATCAGCGCATCGATTATGCCAAAGGGATTGATCACAATCTTCATCATGTGACCTATTTCGGTGTTCGAAGCATTCTCGACAGTTTGCCGGACACGCTTCCATGCACACGTGTTGCACGACCTGGCGATGCCTCCGCGTTTGAGGAGGCACGCAACTGGATTGAAAATAATCCTCAGTCATTCGATCGGATCATTTCACTGTCCGAATATGAACTTCTGGACGCGGCAAAACTGCGTGCGTGGTTGGGGGTTCCGGGCGCCTCGGTGGATGAGGTCAATCTTGTGCGGGACAAAGTGCTGATGAAGAAGGCCGTCAGCGAGGCCGGCCTTCGGGTGCCACGTTTCCTGCCTTTGCCGTCATTGCTTGACGGCCCTGAAAGCGCGCCATGGACCGGCACCACCGTGCTTAAGCCACATAATGGCGCGTCGAGCGAAGATGTCAGGGTTTTCAGCTCCCCGGACCAGGCCCGAGCGGCGATCAAATCCCGCACAAGCGGGATCGCGCGACTGGATAACGCGCCCTCAGCCATCACGGAATATGAAGTCGAGGAGTTCGTCACCGGCAACATTCTCCATTTTGACGGGCTGGTGGCGAACGGACAGCTCCTGACCATCACCGCCAGCCGCTATGTCGGCACCTGCCTTGGCTATGCTCAAGGCCAACCGCTGGGGTCGTATCATTTTCCCATCATGCCATTCCAGCGGGAATGGGCCGCGAAGGCGCTCTCTGCGGTGGGCATCCGGCAGGGCAGCTTCCATCTTGAAGCCATTGAACAGGAGGGGCTCGTGTTCCTCGAAGTCGGCAACCGGGTCGGGGGGGCTGATGTCGTGGAAACGTTCGAGCGCGCAACCGGCGTCCACATGCCGTCGCAGGAACTGAGCATTCTTCTGGATGGCAGGCCGCTACGGCCCTTACCCTTGACGCAGATATCGCCCATCTGGCACGGCTGGTTTGTCTTCCCCGGACATGCGCATGCTGGACAGCCTTATCGCGGTATTGCCGGTATTGATCATTTCCGCGACGATCCCTCCGTCATCCGTTGGGCGGAGTTGCCGCTGGGCACGCCGCAAAGTGAGAGAACGACCTATTCGGCCCATGAAGCCCCTTTGGCGGGCATGACCGGCCATGCTGACTGGCACGCCACCCGGGACTGGATCAAGCGACTTTTCGAGCAGGCAGGCGCGGCAGCGGATCAGGCGCGCGCATCCGTCGCGCAACAGGCGCATCAGCAGGACTTCCGTTATTCCAGGGTGTCGTCATGAAAGCCAGTCACCTGCTCCTTGCCGTGTTGATCACGGCAATCTGGGGCCTCAATTTCTCGGTCATCAAATTAGGTCTGCAATCGGTCGATCCTTTCATGCTGGCCGGGATACGTTTTGTGCTGTGCGCACTGCCGCTGGTACTGTTTTTCCGCTTTCCCAGAGTCAGGGCCAGCTATGTGGTTGCCTATGGGCTGCTCTTCGGCGTCGGTCTCTGGGGGGTCGTCAATCTTGGCATTCAGGCCGGCCTGTCCGCCGGAATCGCCTCGCTGGTGCTGCAATTCAGCGCTTTCTTCACCATCCTGCTTGGTGCGGTCATCTTCCGGGAGACGGTCTCCAGATACCAATATAGCGGGATCATCATCGCTTTGCTGGGGCTGGCGCTGATCATCACCATCACGGATGGTACGGTCACGCCTTTCGGTGTCGCGCTGGTTATTCTTGGCGCGGTGTCCTGGAGTGTCGCCAATATCGTGATCAAGAAATCCGGCACAAAGGAGGTTTTCTCGTTCCTTGTCTGGTCAAGCCTGTTTTCGCCGATCCCGCTCTTTCTTATCGGCTATTTTCAGCACGGCGTCGGCATCTATGCCCGGACATTGGCCCAGATGAACGGGACTGCCATCTTCTCGATACTGTTCCAGGTCTATCCAACCACAATCTTCGGCTATTGGATCTGGAACTCATTGCTGAAGACTTATCCGGTCTCCACCGTCGCGCCATTATCGCTGCTTGTTCCCGTATTCGGGCTTCTTGGCTCGACGCTCATCTTTGATGAGCCGATCGGGCTCGTGAAAGGCACGGCTGCAAGCCTGATCATCCTCGGACTGGCGGTCGGGCTGTATGGCCGACAACTTGTCGGCCTCCTTCAGGGAAGTCAACAGGGCAACGCCTCACGCAGCTGATCCCGGTTTCGTCTCAATCTGGTTCATCAAGGAGGATCAGCCAGAAACATCCCGTCGCAAGTTTCCCCGCAAGTCAACGCAGATTGGCACCGCAGGAACAAAGTTTGGATCCGAAGGCGGCAACGCGCCTGTAACGCAACGCCTCGCCGGGTTGGTCCTTAACCCCGCCCTTCATCAAAACAATCAAGGAGTGTAAAAATGGAAACCTCTCGCCGTAAATTCCTCCAAGGGTCATCGACGATCGCCACAGCAGGCATGATGCTGGGATTAGCAAGTGGTAAAGCCCACGCTGCCACGCGGAAGCCGACGCTTGATCCGTCCGATTGGAAATCCGTGCGTGCGCAGTTCAAGCTTGATCCCAAACTGGCCCATCTGGCCAACTTCTTCCTCGCCTCCTATCCGGCACCTGTGCAGGAAGCGATCGAGCGCTACCGCGACGCGCTCAACGCGAACCCCTATTCCTACCTTGACGATCATATGTTCATGAAGGAACGCGACATGTTGTGGCGCAATGTTGCCGAGGCAACTGCGGAATATGTCGGCGGCAAGCCGGATGAGATCGCCCTCACCGCCAGCACGACATGGGGACTGTCGCTGATTTATAGCGGCCTGCAACTGCGCCCCGGTCAGGAGATCCTGACGACGACGCACGAATTTTACGCGCATCACGAATCCATCCGCCTCGCTGCCGACAAAACGGGCACCAAGGTCCGCAAGATCACGCTCTATGATACGAGCGCCAAAGCTTCGGCGGATGAGATGGTGAACCGACTCATTTCAGCCATCCGACCCGAGACGCGGGTTGTGGGCGTGACATGGGTTCATTCCGGCACGGGCGTCGTGCTTCCCATCCGGGCCGTTGGTGACGCTCTGGCCAAGGTCAATCGCAATCGCGATGACTCGGATCGCGTGCTGCTCGTGGTGGATGGCGTGCATGGTTTCGGCGTCCTTGATGAGGATATTGCGCGCCAGGGAAGCGATTTCTTCTCAGCAGGCACACATAAATGGATTTTGGGGCCGCATGGCACGGGCATGGTGTGGGGACGTAATGAAAGCTGGGCACTTCTGAAGCCGACCGTCCCTTCTTTGATGGATAGTGCGCTGATGGCAGCCTGGCGCGCGGGTCAACCACCGAAAGGGCCTGTCAAAGCCGCCCGGATCAGCCCCGGAGGCTTCTTTGCCTATGAACACCAATGGGCTGTCACGGAGGCTTACGGGTTCCATAAAAGCATCGGCCGCACCCGGATCACCAACCGTATTCTTGATCTCAATGGCTGGCTGATTGAGGGTTTATCGAAGATGAAGCACGTCACCATGCATACCCCTTCAAAACGGGACCTGCATGCTGGTTTCGTCTGTTTCGAGGTGGATCAGATCAAGCCTGAAGAGGTCGGCGAACGTCTGCGCAGCAAAGGCATCATCGCGAGTCCGTCGCCATATGCGAATCCGTCCGTGCGATTCTCGGCAGGCATCGTCAACAACGAAGCCGATATTGAGCGCGCCCTGAAAGCGGTGCGGTCGCTCGCCTGACAAGTCGCCGCGCAAGTCGCGGGCCGCAAGCGCGGCCCCGGCCTGCCGGGTGCACGCGCGCGGCACCACCGATGCGCCCGCTGAACGCCCCGCGCGACATGGCACAATGCGACTCGGCTGCCCGTAAACAACCCGCCATGGATCACCTCCTGAAAGGCGAGGGCCGATCGACTCCTTACGTCACGCAGAAGCGGAGTCGTGAGGAAGGCAACGGGTTACACGGTGCCCGTAAGAGTTATTACGCTCACCTGCCCGAGCCGTCATGGCTGGCCGGTGAACCCCCTGACCCACAATTTCAGGGCAAAGCTCCCGATATCAGCAACGGGATAAAAATGCCCAGTCAGCGACCGGCTCAGACCGCGTCTATTAAATGACCTTTTCCACATAGGCCGCCTCGGGCGTCAGGATCGTGCCGTCCCTCGCGACGGGAATCATCAGGGGCACCGACTTGCCGGTCGCCCTTTCAAGCAGGTGGGAATGTCGCTCCCCGCACGAAAATAAATGTCGCTCACCCCATTGTCGCAACGCGACCACGATGGGGAAAAGGCGCTCACCCTGGGCCGTCAGAACATATTCCTGATAGGCCGATCCGTCCGAAGCTGACTGCATCTTCAGGATCCCCGCATCAACAAGCTTGCGCAGACGATGTGACAGAATGTTGCGCGCGACGCCCAGACTCCGCTGGATGTCGCCGAAACGGCGATTACCATCGAAAGCATCCCGCAAAATCAGCAGTGACCATCGGTCCCCGAAGATATCGACGGAACGCGCGATAGGACAAGGTTCATAGAGTTTTGGCTTGCGCTTAGACATATGACATCCGGGTTTCAGGTTAAGTGACGTCTGATGAGTTGCTTTTTAAAACTAAGTGACGTAGCATTCAACTAGTTGTATTTTGCAACCGAATTATTTGGATGACGGAACATGAAAGTTTCTTCCGAAAGCTCGGCATTGCCCAGTTGGGACTCTGCCTCTCCCCGAACGTCGACAATGTCGCGCGGGTTAACAGTGCTGTTTGCGATCGCCAGCGGTATGAGTGTCGCGAATGTCTATTTCGCGCAGCCCCTGCTGGACACGTTGGCGCAAGATTTCTCCATCAGCCGTGCTGTTGTTGGCGGCGTGGTCACTTCAACGCAGGTCGGATGCGCTCTGGCCTTATTGCTATTGGTTCCGCTCGGCGACCGCGTTGACCGACGTCGGCTCATGGCATGGCAGTTACTGGGGCTGGTGGCCGCGCTCATTGTCGTGGCCACGGCGCCCTCCACGCCGGTGCTGCTGGTCGGGATGCTGGCCGTTGGCATGCTCGGGACGGCCATGACACAAGGTTTAATTGCCTATGCAGCAAGTGCCGCTTTGCCGGAGGAGCAGGGGCAGGTTGTCGGCATGGTGCAGGGCGGCGTGTTTATTGGCCTGCTTTTGGCCCGCGTCTTTGCGGGCGGTATCAGTGACATTGCCGGCTGGCGCGGCGTGTATGTCAGCTCTGCGATTCTCATGCTGGCGATCGCGCTTCCATTATGGCGTCGTCTGCCCGCCTTGCCGCGCGACCCGCATGCTTTAAGCTACTTCCGGCTGATCGCCTCAATGCTCACGCTGCTGCGGCAGGACAAAGTGCTGCAGGTGCGCGGCGTTCTGGCGCTGTTGATGTTCGCAGACTTCAATATCTTCTGGAGCGCACTTGTTCTGCCATTGAGTGCCCCGCCTTATAATTTCCATCACACCGCCGTCGGGGCTTTCGGGTTGGCGGGCGCGCTCGGCGCTTTGGCCGCCGCGCGTGCCGGGCATCTGGCTGATCGCGGTTATGCCCAATATACGAGTGCCGCAGCATTATTGATTTTGCTGGTCGCCTGGTGGCCCATCTCACTATTGGGGCAATCATTATGGGCGTTGATCATTGGCATTGTGCTGCTTGATCTGGGCGGTCAGGCCCTGCATGTCACCAACCAGAGTTTGATCTTCCGCAACCGCCCTGAAGCGAGTAGTCGGCTGGTCGGGCTCTATATGATTTTTTACGCGGTCGGAAGCGGGCTCGGGGCGATCAGCACGACCGTCACTTATGCGCATTCCGGCTGGCAGGGCGTTTGTGTTCTGGGCGCGGCGGTGAGTTTGCTGGCGCTGATATTCTGGGGGATGACCCGCCTGTTCGCGGCAGGTCATCAATGAGAAAAACGGGCAGCATTGTACCGCACGAAGATTCTAACAAAGCATCGATTCAAGCACTGGTAATGCCCACCTCCGTCAGAGGCCATCCTAGGAACGCGCAGTTTGAAGCTGCGCGTTCTTAGTTTCGGGGTTTGATAGCCCTTTGCGCTCGGATAAATGTGACCGCCTTTTGCTGACAATCGTCGTGATCTCCGTTCAATTCGGTTTCTCAACGCGGCGCGTCCGCAAGGCGCTCAGCGCGCATCGCGACCATCTCGCGAGATGATATAAATCAGAGCTGAACACAAACCCCTTAACCGGTCATGTCCATCGCGCTATCCAAATGGAATCTGTCCTGTGCGGCCTCACGTTTCCCGGGTCATCCCAGCGCCGAGTCACTGGATGCGAAATCCGCACGCCGTTCTAAGACCGCGCTCAAAAGAAACGGCCCCTCTCGGGGCCGCCTCTATGACGCTCTCTGGATTGATGCACTTAAGCCAATGCGGCCTCTTTCTGGCGAGACGCCGCAGGGTCCGGCGTGCGGATGAGGTAATCAAAAGCCCCCAAAGCCGCTTTCGCACCCTCACCCACAGCGATGACGATCTGCTTATAAGGCGTCGTTGTGGCGTCACCCGCAGCGAAAATGCCGGGGACGGATGTCGCGCCATGCACATCAACAATGATTTCTCCCTGGGGATTCAAAGCAAGCGCATTGCCGAGCCAATTTGTGTTGGGCAGCAAGCCGATCTGGATAAAAACCCCTGACACGGGCAGGGTCACATCCTCGCCGGACGCATCTTTATAAACGAGATGCTCAACTGTCTCGCCATTCCCTGCAATAGACTGCGTTAATGCCTCCATTTTAATGTCGACATTCGGCATGGAGCGCAATTTATCCTGTAAAACCTTATCAGCTTTGAGTTGCGTGCCGCGTTGCAAAAGGGTCACGTGGCTGACGATTCCGGCCAGATCAATCGCCGCTTCGACACCGCTATTCCCGCCACCAATGACAGCGACGCGCTTGCCTTTGTAGAAAGGGCCATCGCAATGCGGGCAGAATGCGACACCCTTTGTGAGATATTCAGTCTCACCCGCGACATTAAGGTGACGCCAATGTGCCCCCGTCGCCAAGATAATGGTGCGTGAGGAGAGCAGCACATCCCCACTCAAAGCGATCTGATGATAAGCACCCGGTTTTGACGCGGGAATAAGCCGCTCCGCCTTCTGGCCCGAAATGATTTCCACGTCATAAGCGCGGACATGAGATTCAAACTGAGCGGATAATTTCGGGCCATCCGTCTCCGGGATCGAGATGTAATTTTCGATACCCGCTGTTTCCATGACCTGACCGCCAAAGCGATCCGCGATGATGCCCGTCCTCAGGCCCTTGCGTGCTGCGTAGATCGCCGCCGCGGCCCCGGCAGGGCCTCCGCCGATGATCAGCACATCGAAGGGTGCCGCATCCTTATATTGTTGCGCGGCTTTTGCCGGCGCCGCGTCGTCAAGCTTCGCCAGGATCTCCATCGCATCCATACGCCCGGAGGCGAAGGGCGCACCATTCAGCTCAATCTGCGGCACGGACATGATGTTCTTGCGCGTCACTTCGTTCTGAAAAAGCGCGCCATCGACAATTACATGTTTGAAAGCGGGGTTGAGGACGCACATCGCATTGATGGCCTGCACCACTTCCGGGCAATTCTGGCAGGAAAGCGAGATGTACGTCGTAAACTGAAAGTCGCCCTTCAAATCGCGGACCTGCGCGATTGTCGATTCCGGCAATTTGACTGGGACACCACCAACCTGAAGCACGGCGAGGACGAAAGACGTCAGCTCATGCCCCATCGGGATGGCAGCGAAACGAATGGACTCCGTCCCATCCTGCGCAGCGACAGAGAAGGAAGGCTGACGATCCCACCCACCATCTTCATGAAGCGCGATGTTATCGGACAAAGTGGCGCATTCCGTCAGGAACTGCCTCATCTTTGACGCGGCGTCGCTATGATCAAGGGATGCACGCAAGGTGACGGGCGTTTCGATTTTCCCGAAAACGTCCTGTAATTGCGATTTGAGGGTTTCTTCAAGCATTAATGCCTCCTCTGCCGATCCTGCATGGGGCGCGGATATTTCACCGCGCCCTGAAGCATCAGATCTTGCCGACAAGATCCAATGAGGGTTTCAGGGTTTCGCCACCCTCTTTCCATTTCGCGGGGCAAACTTCACCCGGGTGCGACGCGACATATTGCGCGGCCTGCACCTTCTCGATCAGCTCTTCCGCCTTGCGGCCGACGCCACCCGGGGTGATCTCGATGTACTGGATGCGCCCTTCCGGATCGATCAGGAAGGTGCCACGATCTGCGAGGCCCGCTTCCTCGATCATCACGTCGAAATTGCGTGAGATCTGGCCCGTCGGATCCGCCAGCATCGGGAATTTGATTTTGCCGATCGCCGGTGATGTTTCGTGCCAGGATTTGTGGGTGAAGTGTTTATCCGTCGAAACTGAGTAAACCTCAACACCGAGCTTCTGGAATGTCGCGTAATTCTCAGCGAGATCTTCCAGCTCCGTCGGGCAGACGAAAGTAAAGTCCGCCGGATAGAAGAAAATGACGGACCATTTGCCCTTGAGGTCCTTATCCGTCACCTTGGTGAACTGTCCATTATGGAACGCGTCGGTCTCAAACGATTTGATGACTGAATTGATGCGCGGCATATCTTTGCTCCCTTTAAACACATCATCGTTGTTTAACGACCCTTTCATCCCACGTATGGACAGGGTTGGGAAACAGTTTATATCGATGAGTTTAATAGACAAAACCTTTTGTAAATAATTTTAAATAGATGTAACCTGTCACAATGACATACATGACGCTCTCCGGACTTTCCCTGCGCGATGTTGAATATATCGTCGCCGTCGATGACCTGCGGAATTTCTCCCGTGCGGCTGAACGCTGCGGCGTCAGCCAGGCGGGACTGTCCGAGCAGGTGCGCAAGCTGGAGGCGTTTCTCAATGTCCAGCTCTTCGAACGCACACGCCGTCATGTTGCACCCACGCCGGATGGCGCGCGGATCATCCATTCCGCACGCCATGTCGTGGCAGCCGCCCGCGCTATGGTGGAAATGGCGCGCTCACTTGATGGGCCGTTAGAGGGTGTCCTGCGCATCGGGGTTATCGCGACGCTCGGCCCTTATTATGTCCCACGCCTGATCCCCCTGATCCGGGAGAAATACCCTCAGCTTCAGTTGCAATTAACGGAGGGCCTAACCGATAGATTGCTGGAGAGGTTGGCGCAGACAGAGTTGGACATTGTCCTCGCCGCCCTCCCGTGCGACCAGACAAACCTTCAGTCCCTGCCGCTTTTCCATGAGCCTTTCGAGGCGGTCTTCCCCAAAAATCACCCGCTGGCGCGCAAGACACGCATCGACATCAATAGTTTGCGCGGTGATGATCTTCTTCTGCTTGAGGACGGGCATTGCCTGCGCGATCAGGCCCTCTCGCTGTGTCAATCATCCGGCGGGGAAAATCGTCGCCTCGCCACCAGCCTTGAAATGTTGTGGCATATGATTGGTGCTGGGGAAGGATATTCATTGATCCCCAAACTGGCCTTGCAACATCGGACAGAGTGGGAAGGCTTGATTTCCTGCCTCCCTGTCTCGGAAGGTGGCCGCCAGATTGGCATGGTCTGGCGCGCGTCAGACCCGCGACAACAGGCATTCATGGAGTTTGGTGCCTTCCTGCGGCAGCACATCCCGGAAGGCTGCCAGAAAGTCGCCTGAGAGGGGGCGTGAAACGCCTGATTGAGAGAGTTGCCCGGCCATCTCGGACTTAGAATAACCAGCTCCAGAAACCATGAACCTTAAGCGACTCACGACATTGGGCAAATTGGCGTCGATATCGCGCGGCGCGACGACCGACAGTCCCCGCCACACGCACCAACCATGATTTTCGACGATATGTGCCTTTCTGATAACCGCCCCACCCTTCATGATAGGCGAGATATTGGCGGCGCGCGTCGTAAACGGGCACGTGATTGATGCGACGCGTCTCCGTCACATACCAATTGATGAATTTAAGCGAATCCTCGAAGTCCTCCCGGCTGCCACTTGTATCATTCACCCGCTCATAATCCGCCCATGCACCATTCTGCGCCTGGGGGTAGCCGTAGGCGGAAGTAATGTGTCCCCAAGGAATCACCCATAAAAAGTAAGTGCGCTGTGTATGCAGGTTACTGTGGAAACCCGATTCCTGATGAATGATCGCCATCGGCACATTGAGCGGCACACCCGATTTCTTCTCCTGCCGGATCGCCGCCCGATACCAACTGCGCTTTTCCTTGAAAATTGCGCATATATTTTCCGGATGGGAGGGAGGAGATGGCACGCAGCCCGTCAGGAATAGAAAAACGACACCGAAACAGGCGAGCCATGCGCCATGCCTGAGAGGGGCACGGCTATTGGAATTTGATGCGTGTCGACCCGACCCCGTTATGGCTGGATCTCCTCATTTGAACGTGCAGGGAACCCGCTCATCCGACACGTCGTGCCGGGATTTGTCAATCCTGCCGCGTCTCCCGTCAGGCTGAGATCACGATAAATGTCGCTTGGACACAACGTGTAATGAGGTGATTACGATCGGGGGATCGGCCAGAAAAAATGTATCCCCGCCCATATGGCGATGAGTGCCAGCGCCATAACGACGAGAAGCGTGTAGCTTGGCGCGCGGGGCGGGCCATCATCCGGCGGGATGTCAGGCGGATTGCGGAAGAGATGTTTAAGGTCCGACATCTCCTGCTCAGCCCGCTTGCAATGCGTCCTGCATTTCCTGCCATTCCCGCTTTGACAGGCCGGAATTCTCAACCGTGACTTTCTCACCCTTCAATTGTCGCCGCAGAACGGACAGCATGGAGGCGGAAAATATGTGCGCGCCGACGCGGTAATCCTGGAAGGCCTCGGCAGCATTCGGGACCCAGGCCGCCAGAATTTCCGTCATGACTTCCGCATAAGCCCGGATCTCATATTGCGCATGGGCATCAATCCGCAGGCTAAGGAAATGCATAAGGTTGTTGAGATCGATTTTCCAATACCATTGGGTATAAGTGTTGAGCGTCAAATTCATCCGGGCCAGCTCACGCGCGACATTATGGCCGTCCGGATCGAGCATTTCCTCATAATGAGCGTAACAACGCTGCGCATCCTCGCGCAGAATATCGAGCACTTTCGCCGCCTGATCCGGCGGAAGCACCTCCCCACGCCCCTGACGGTTGACCTTACTCTGCTGCGCAAGCTGATCCGGCGCAGGAATGTAAAATTCCCGGTCGAGGATGGAGTAACGCGCGGAATATTCATTGACGTTGGCGGTGCGATGGCGAATCCACTGACGCGCGATAAAGACCGGCAATTTGATGTGAAACTTGATTTCACACATCTCAAACGGCGTTGAGTGGCGATGCCGCATGAGGTAGCGGATCAGCCCGCGATCCTCAAGCACCTTCTTGGTGCCCCGCCCGTAGGAAACGCGTGCCGCCTGCACGATGGCCGAATCATCGCCCATATAATCGATCACGCGCACGAAGCCGTGATCAAGCACCTGAAAAGGCTTGTAGAGGATAGCCTCCAACGCCGCGACACTGGGCCGAAGCGTTTCAGAGGGCGCGCAGCGTTGCGCTTCGATCTCGGCGATATGTTCGGGAGAAAGTGCCATGTCATGACGCTACACGATTTTTTGCTCGATGAACAACAACCTACCTACATACGGATAGGATTTTTTTGAGGCGCGTGTGACGCGGACGCATCGTGCTTGTGTTTCGCATGGCGAGCACTTATAATCGTCGCGCCGGAGGGGAAACCCTTGGCTATGGCGATAAACGGTAAGTGGAATAATCGTTACGGACCCGGGGGCAGTGCCCGGCGTCTCCACCATATAACCGCCCCGCCGCGGTCAATGGGGACGAAACAGTCTCGACGTGCGTGGTAAAGACTTGTCTTTTGCTCGGCATTGTACCGCCGTTATCGGGCTAACTTACAAGTGCCAATGACAACTCAAAGGTGCTCGCTGTCGCTGCATAAGCGATAAGCGCGGTTCGGGAGGCACCGGGCAACAGAAGCCTCCCACAATCAGGTGACTTAACAAATGGGTTGCCTTTGGTGTAAGGTGGCCCCGTCCTTTACAGGCTCAAGACAAGATGACATGGGCAACCTGCAATGAGCGATTTTTCCGACGATAATGGCCAGGGCGACCTGCCGACGAGCCTCCTTCCCTATGATAAATGGCTGGAAGACTCCTACCGCGAGGTCATGATTCGCGCCCTCGAATTTGCGCAGGCCAACGGGTTGCCGGGTGAGCATCATTTTTACATCGCTTTCCAGACCGATGATTCGCGCGTCGACATTCCTGCAGCGCTTCGCGCCCAATATCCGAAAGAAATGACGATCGTCCTGCAGCATCAATTCTGGGATCTCAATGTTGATCGCGAGGCACGCCGCCTCACGGTCGGGCTCTCCTTCGGTGGTGTCGCCAGCAAATTATCGATTCCATTCGGCGCGATTACCGGCTTTACCGACCCTTCTGTCGGCGTCGCTTTGGGCTTCCAGCCGGTTGCACCGGCAGATATCCAGGCTGAGGCTGATTTACCGACTGAGGCAACGCCGGAAGATATTTCAGCAGAAGCCGTGACGGCAGCCAGTGATGGTGATGCACAGATTGTGCGGCTGGATGCGTTCCGCAAACGTCCCACTTCGTAGCGCGTATTCCTCTTAAGAGGTGTCGCGTGTACAACACTCCGTCGCGCCGCGCCTGGCCTGAAACGGGAATGCGGCCTGAAGCCATTCGGGACGCGGCCTTTGAGATGAGAGACGCGCGCACTTATCGCCGTCCAGGAGTGATAAGCTGAAAAACTTTATTCTTCTCGCCGCCACCTCAGCTCTTGCGGCAAGTATTCTCTTTTACATCCAGCTTCCTGCAGCTTTGCTTATCGGCGCGATCATATCGGCCGTTATATTTGCCTCGTTTGATCGGATGATTGCGGTCCCACGGTCAACCTTTGTCGTGGCGCAGGCTGTGGTCGGGCTGTTGATGGCCCACGCCCTGCATCTCGATTATCTGAAGGAAATCGCCTCTCAATGGCCGATTTTCGTCATCGGTGTTTTTTCGGTCATCGTGCTTAGCTACATTATCGGTTACGTCCTGGCGCGGATGCAGATTCTTCCGGGCAGCACAGCGCTCTGGGGCGCGTCGCCCGGCTCTGCCAGCACGATGGTGCTTTTATGTGAGGCCTTCAATGCGGATCAGCGCCTCGTGGCCTTCATGGCTTATATGCGGGTCATCCTTGTCGCCTGCCTGACGACGACGGTCGGGCATCATTATATGACCGGCCACACGCCGCCCGTTTGGTTGACCATGCAATCCCCCGGCTCCCTGCTCCAGACATTGATCGTCCTTGTCATCGCCGTCGTGATCGGGGGGCGATTGCGCCTGCCCTCCGCGCCGATGTTGCTGAGCCTCTTCATCGCCATCGTCGCGCAAACTTATACCGGCAAAACAGCCGAGCTGCCTTTATGGCTGCTCGCGCCGAGTTACCTGGCACTTGGCTGGGTGATCGGGGGGCGCTTCACACGTAAAGCGGTGCATCATGCCTGGCGCGCCTTACCGGCGGTGGTCACAGCGAATCTGATTTTGATCATCGGCTGCGCCCTTATCGCCTGGCCGATCGCGAAGCTGATGCATACAAGCTACCTTGCCGCTTATCTCGCGACCAGCCCTGGCGGGTCAGACTCAGTCGCGATCATTGCCATGTCGCTTCCGGTTGATCGGGGCTTCGTCATGGCCATGCAAATCTTCCGGCTTTTCGCCGTGCTCGCGATCGCGCCGCCGCTTGCCATGGGGCTGGCGCGGTTGCTTCCGCCGGAACTGTCAGAAAAGCCTGAAAAGCGCGCCTGACCTCACCAGTTTTCACTGATCAGCCAGAATTCCTCCGATGTCAGCGTAATGAGATTGCCATTCGGCCCCTGCGTGCAGGCGGCCGCCTCTGCCAGGGCCTGAATGCGTTCAACCAGCGTTTTGCGGCGAAGATGCGCCTCTGAGGGCGCATCAACCTGGCCCAGTGCGACCAGCGACATCTTTGCGGCTTTGGCGACACGCGTCGCATCCAATAAAGCGTATGACATGATATTCCCTCCAAACGCCGTTAATAATCGACGCTCAGTCTTTGGGATTACAGAAGTTTTGACGTTCTCACAACGAAACTCGTGTCGAACGGAAAGGCGTTGAGGGTGCGCCCTGACTTGCGGCCAGCTTCTGCCCTCTACCCGTCACTATCCAAATAGATCGGCCTTCACCCGACAGCGATCATCATCTCATCAAGCGCATTGACAACAGCCTGCGTCACCGATCGCCCGGCATCCCATGCCGTTAGCAGGCGCCTTCCAACCCGAAGCCGCATCATGCGCGACGCGTTTTAAGCTGGCATTTACCGTGACTTTCAGCCTAAACGAGCGGCATGATGCGGACGGCCGATTTTGATTTCCACCTTCCTCCTGAAAATATCGCGACGTCGCCTGCGCGACCGCGTGAGGCCGCGCGCCTTCTTGTCATCCCAGCGCCAGATAACGCCGACGCCCTTTTGCCTGATGGACTGCCGACCGCGACTGTGCGGGATTTCCCTCAATTCCTCCGCCCCGGCGACCTTGTTGTGGCGAATGATACGGAAGTCATCAAAGCGCGCCTCGACGCCATGCGGGGACATGCAAAAATCGGGATCACCCTTGATCGCATCCTGCCTGATGGAAGCTGGCACGCCCTGGCGCGCAACGCGCGGCGGCTCCATGCGGGCGATCAGCTGACATTTTCAGATGACAATGTTACCGCTGAGATCATGTCAAATGAGGGTGATGGCGGCGTTGTGCTGCGCTTTTCTGCAGAAGGCGCGGCATTTGACGCTTTCCTGACGCGCTGCGGGGCGCTGGCCCTACCACCTTATATCGCCCGGCCTTTCGGCCCGACAGAGCAGGACGCCATCGATTATCAGACGATTTTTTCGAGAGAGAAAGGCGCGGTCGCGGCACCGACAGCGGGGCTGCATTTCACCCCCGCCCTTCTGGACGCCATTGACGCGTCGGGTGCTGAACGTTGCACTGTGACACTTCATGTCGGGGCGGGCACCTTCCTCCCTGTCCGAAGTGACGATTTGTCGCAGCATGTCATGCATGCGGAGTGGGGCGAGGTGTCGATGGAAACGGCGCAACGCATCAATGAAACACGTCATCGGGGCGGCCGTGTCATTGCCATCGGGACGACCACCCTGCGCCTGCTTGAAAGCGCGACGGCCGAGGACGGCACGGTCGCCGCATGGCGGGGGGAGACGTCGATCTTCATTACACCCGGCTATCGCTTCCGCGTGGTGGACGTGCTTCTCACCAATTTTCACCTGCCGAAATCGACCTTATTCATGCTTGTCTCGGCTTTCGCCGGGACAGAGGTGATGAAGCGGGCCTATCAAGAAGCCATCACGGCGGGTTTCCGCTTTTATTCCTACGGTGATGCCTGTCTGATTTTCCGTCGTGAGGATGTCTGCCATGACTGACATGAAATGGATCGCCCACGCGCAGGATGGCCAGGCGCGTGCCGGCATTCTGCAAACGGCGCATGGTGATGTTCCGACGCCAAGTTTCATGCCCGTCGGGACGGTGGGCACGGTCAAGGCCATGATGGCGGAGAGCGTCCGCGCGACAGGTGCGGGCATCGTCCTTGGCAACACTTATCATTTGATGCTGCGCCCCGGCGCTGAGCGCGTACGTAAACTCGGCGGGCTTCATCGCATGATGGACTGGCCCGGCCCCATCCTGACTGATTCCGGCGGGTTTCAGGTCATGTCACTCGGCGCGCTGCGCAAGCTGGATGAAGACGGGGTGACGTTCAACTCCCATATTGACGGCAGCAAACATCGCCTGACACCGGAGAGCAGCACGGATATTCAGCACGCGCTGGATGCGACCATCACCATGGCCTTCGATGAGTGCCCGGCTCTGCCCGCAACGCCGGAACACCTCGCCCAATCCATGGAACGCTCGATGCGCTGGGCGGCCCGATCCCGCGAAGCCTTCGTGCCACGCTCGGGATACGGGCAGTTCGGCATTGTGCAGGGCGGGACAGAGCCGGAATTACGGGTGCAATCGGTTAAAGCCCTGATGGATATCGGTTTCGAGGGATACGCGATCGGCGGGCTTGCGGTCGGGGAAGGTCAGGCGCTGATGTTTCAGACGCTGGATGTCACAGCCCCACGCCTCCCGACGGATAAATCGCGCTACCTGATGGGGGTTGGCACGCCGGATGATATGCTGGGCGCGGTGGCGCGCGGCATTGATATGTTCGATTGCGTCATGCCAACCCGCGCCGGGCGCACTGCACGCGCTTATACGGAACGCGGCACGCTGAATTTGCGTAATGCCCGCCATGCGGAAGATTTACGCCCCATCAGCCCAACATGCCCCTGCCCCGCCTGCACGAAGCATAGTCGCGCTTATCTGCACCATCTTTTCCGCGCGGGTGAAATTCTGGCGCCCATGCTTCTGACCTGGCATAATCTCACTTATTACCAGCGCCTGATGCAGGAGATGCGCGCCGCCATTATGGGCGGGACGTTCGAGGCGACAGCCCAGAAGATGCGAGATGACTGGGGGCGCGGCGACTGGTCGCTGGATGAATGGCCGCAACCCCGCCTTCCACCCGTGCCGTGACGCGCTCACTGGAAGATCATATCCGGCATCACGCGGCCTTACTGGGCTTTGACAGCGTGGGTTTCAGCCCGGCCGATCTGCCCGATAACGTTTTGTCACGCTTGCGGGAATTTGTCGCTGCCGGGCGGCATGGCACCATGTCATGGATGGCAGAGCGTATGGAAGCCCGTGCGCAGCCGCGTCATCTCTGGCCGGAGGTGAAAAGCGTCATCAGTCTCGGCCTGTCTTACGCGCCGGAGGGCGACGCGCTGGCGACCTTGCACAAACCGGATTGTGGTAATATCTCCGTCTATGCGCGCCATCGGGATTATCATGATGTTGTTAAAGGCCGGTTGAAGCAATTGGCCAATCAGATCATCAAATATGACCGGGATGCGCAGGTAAAGGTATTTGTCGATACGGCGCCCGTTGCTGAAAAACCCCTCGCCGCGCAAGCCGGGCTGGGGTGGCAGGGCAAGCATACGAACCTTGTCTCACGGGATGCGGGCTCATGGCTTTTTATCGGCACAATTTACACCACGGCCCAGCTTGAACCGAGCCCGCACCGGGCCGGAAAATGCGGCAACTGTGCACGCTGCCTGGATGTGTGCCCCACCCGGGCTTTCCCACAACCTTACGCGCTGGATGCACGTCGCTGTATCTCCTACCTGACGATTGAGCATCACGGCCCCATCCCCATGGCGTTGCGGCCTTTGATCGGAAACCGTATTTATGGTTGCGATGATTGCCTTGCTGTCTGCCCATGGAACCGCTTTGCGCAAATGACGGCGGAAATGAAGCTGACCGCACGGCCTGACCTGGTCGCGCCGTCCTTACAGGCGCTTTCCCGCCTTGACGATACGGCATTTCGCACGACATTCTCGGGCTCCCCGATTAAACGGATTGGCAGGAACCGGTTTATCCGCAATGTCCTCATCGCCATCGGCAATGCGGGCCGCCCCGCCCTGCTGCCAGAAACGTGGCGTCTGCAACATGATACCGACCCCGTCATCGCTGAAGCGGCGCGCTGGGCCGGGACGCGACTGCGCAGCCGCGAAATCTGCGCTGAATAAAGCCGCGCCGAAGAGGATCCGCCTATGTCGCAACTGGTCAAAAAGAGCTTCTCATTAAATGGCCACCGCACGAGCATCGCGCTGGAAAACGCTTTCTGGGCGCGTCTTCAAAAGATGGCGGGTGAGCGCACCCTGGCCAGCATCATTGTCAAATTCGACACGGAACGTGATCAGAACCAGTCCCTCGCCTCAACATTGCGTCTCGCCGTCCTGAAGCATCTGGAGGCAGAACTCGCCTCATGCGGCGCGACAAAGCACGACGCATCGTGATGCATCACCCGTCACGCCGTTTGCGCGGGTGGGGACAGGTGATGATCCGACGTTTGCGACACCTTCCTTTATCACTCTATGTTGTAGCATGGGTGACGTCAGGCGCCGCGCCTCCTCCTTTGCATGATCTGACCCTGTCAGCCGCTGGTTCGGCCACTGTGATTGAAGGCCACGTCGCGCGGGATGCGATGCAGCGTTATCAATTCACCCTTGATCAGCCTCGGGAGATCCGCATTCATCTCGCCTGCAAGAAGGGGGATGTCTCGTTCCAACTGGTTTCTCCGGCGCGCCTGCCGATTTATGATAGTCGTTACGGGGTGGAGGGACGTGACTTCGACATGCTTCTAACCAATAAGGAACGTTATGAAATCGACGTCATGCCCGGGCTTAACGGACTGCGCGACCATGATATGGCGGCGCCTTTCACCCTCTCAGTCACTGCTGATTGACCTGGCTGCCGCAACAGCTTTCCTGTCGAGATTGATGCGCGTTCCGTGGGCGTGATAAGTTGAGGGCATGGGCATGTGGGGCAAAATGTTTGGCGGGATTGCAGGCTTCGCGGTTGGCGGCCCGATCGGCGCGTTGATGGGGCTGGGGCTCGGCCATGCCGCCGATAATGGTCGCCTGCTTGAAGGGCCTGCCGGGGGTTGGGGTGAGAGATGGCGCAGCCAGGGCGCGCCGGACCCGCATGGCGCGGCTTTTCTCGGTGCAGCAAAAATGGCCGCGCTTCTGGGAAAGACGGACCAGCTTTTTGCCATTGGCCTCGTTGTTCTGAGCGCGAAATTATCCAAGTCGGACGGGCCTGTGAACCGGACGGAAATTGCCTGTTTCAAACAATTATTCCAGTTCCCGCCCGATAATGTGCGCGAAATCGGCATGTTATTCGATCAGGCGCGCCTGCGTGTCGATGATTTTGAAATGTATGCGCGCGAGCTTGGGCGTGCCTTCCGACATGACCCGTCCCCGCTTGAAAACCTCCTCACCGCTCTTTTCACGATCGCGCGGAGCGACGTGAGACCGGGTCATGATCTTGACCCTGCTGAAATCCGTTTCCTGCGCCGCACTCATCAGCTTTTCGGCCTTCCGGCCGGGAGTTGGGACCGGTTTTATGAAGGGCGGCCACCCCCCGCGACCCACGCGGTCGAGGCTTACCGCATTTTAGGACTGGCCCCCAGCGCGAGTGATGCGGAAGTCAAATCCCGATGGCGGGCGTTGATCAGACAGCATCATCCCGATATTGCCCGTCAGAAACCCCTCTCCGACGCCGCAAGGCGGGAGGCGGATGACAGAATGGCGCAGATTAATGGCGCGTGGGACCGCATTAAAAGGGATCGCAGATTGTAAGTTCCCCGCATCAATGACGACAATGCACGCGCTGACAAACCGTCCACACCCCGTTAAAAAAACATGAAACTGTGCCGGGGCTGACGCCTTCGTACCACGGCTTCACATATTTCGAGGGTTTCGCAATTGTGGTATCTTGTTTGAAAGTGTAGATCCGCACTAAACAGTTATTTAGCATCGATGCTCTATCCTGGATTCCGCTATAAACGGATCTGGCGCCGTCAACGGACGTCTGCGCATCATCGTGATGTATGAAATCTGAGGGCGGAGACGCCAATTTTGACTTGCTGGGTGGCAAAATGCATCCAAGTGACGGAAAGACTCGTTTACAATGCCGTTGTCTTCCCCACGATTAGAGGACCCGAATGACAAATTCCTGTGATCAATATTACCCTCCCATCGTTGGAAGACGTATAAAATTCGCGACGATTTTCCGTCGATTTTACTCTTTTAAAACGGCGATAACCGGCATGGCCGTTGCGCTTTTCCTCAATGGATGCGCGTCCTGGCGTGCTGAACCGCCGAAAGACCCGGAAGCACTTGCTGATTACAAGGAAGCCAACGACCCATACGAGCCCGTGAACCGCAAGATGTATGACATTAATATGTGGGCCTACCATAAGGCGCTGCGGCCTCTCGGCAAGGCGTGGGCATGGGCGGTGCCGCGTCCCGTTCGCAATGCGATCGGCAGCATCAATGAAACCTGGTATATGCCTTCCGTGTTCTTCAGTGATGTTGGCGCAGGCAAGCCGCGCCGTGCCGGAGATGACTTTACGCGATATGTCATAAATATGACGGTCGGTCTGGCAGGCATCTTTGACGTTGCGAGTTCGGTCGGTTATCCGCACCATGACAGTGACCCGGGCCTGACGCTGGCCTCATGGGGTGTGCCGAGCGGCCCTTATCTCTTCCTCCCCGGGGTTGGCCCCAATACTTTCCGCGATGCGTCGGGCTTCGCCATCGCTCAGGGCCTGTCTCCCATCAATTACGTGCCGCGCGGCTATTACCTCCTGACCTTCAATTGGGGTTACAACGTTACGGGGGCCTTCAATAATTTTGCGAACCAGATCGACTCTCTTGACCACCTCGAACAGGACTCTCTGGACCCGTATGCGTTTCTTCGCAGTGCATGGCAGCAGAACCGCGCCAGCCAGGTTGAAGCTTTACGCAATGATCACCGCGCTACCGTTCCAAACTGGTATTGATTGAGGACCGCATTCAATGAAACTCTTCAAATTTCGCAGACATTCGGTTTGCATTCTTGCGGTTTTGGGCGTTTTTGCGCTTTCCACGCCAAAGGCGTCTGCCCTCGATAAAGACGCCTCCCATTTTGTCAGTGATTTCGGTGGCCAGGTCGTGGCCGTCGTCAATAGTGACCAGTCTATGGCGGCCAAGAAAAAGGCCATCCTGCCGCTGGTGCAGAAAAACGTTGATATTGAAGCCATCGGCAAATTCTGCCTCGGACGTTACTGGCGCATCGCCACACCGGCAGAGAGGGCGCGCTACCTTGAGTTGTTTAACCAGGTGCTCGTCAATGCCGTGTCCGAGAAGATCGGCCAATATCGCGGTGTCTCGCTTGAGGTGACGGGCAGCCTCCCCTCATCAAACGGAAACGGCACCGTCGTGAGCGCGAAAATCATGCGCCCACACCAGCCTGTCGCCAATATGCAGGTGCTTGTGGTGGATCATGACGGGTTCAAAGTCGTGGATCTTATGGGAGAGGGCACAAGTATGCGCCTTACCCAGCGTCAGGATTATTCATCCTACCTCGCGCGCAATGGCGGGAAGATCGAAACGCTGATTGCGGCCCTTGAGCGCCAGATTTCCCGTCACCGCTAATCAACAGCATTCTCTGACCATTATTTTCAAAACGGCGCGCGGCCTTTTCTGCGCGCCGTTTTATTTATGGTCAAGCACAGCCTCGTAAACCCGCATCTCACGTCCATCACGTTGGAAGATTTCGCATTGCCGCATCCCGATCGAGCGGAGAACCGTCTGTGAGGCGAGATTATCCGCGCTCGCCACGGCGATGACGCGATGGATCCCGGCCGTGCGCGCGTAGGAAAGGGCAGCGCCCGCAGCCTCCCGCGCGAGGCCGCGCCCCTGCAAATGGGGGAAGAGCGCAAAACGAAGCCCGATGCCGCGACCGTCCGGCCTCTCATGGAAACCGGTCAGGCCGACAAAAACCCCTTTCTCCAATATCGCGAATATACCGATTTTGCGGCGCGCCCAGAAGGCCATATCCTCCGCGAGTTCCGCCTCCACCTGCCCCGGCGTCCGCACACCGCCCAGCATCCGCCCGAAGGACGCGGCATTGCCTTTAAGCCGCCGAAGGTCGGCGAGATCATGCCAGGATACGGGACGCAGAAAGAGGCGCTGCGTACGGATGGTGCGCAATTGACTCATCGGCTCAAGATGGGTCCGGCGCCGTCACAGCACATATCATCATGGCGTGCGGGACGCGCGTCACGGCGTCTCCGCCTCTATGAATCCGATTTCGTGCCATGTCGAAACACGGGAAGCGGTCGGAACGTGTCGTTACAGCGCCCGTACGCGCTTTGATCAGCGTGCGAGTGGGCGATATCGGATGCGGCTGGGCTCCGTCGCTTCCGGACCGAGGCGACGCCTTTTGTCTTCCTCATAATCCTGGAAATTCCCCTCAAACCACTCAACATGACTATCGCCCTCAAAAGCGAGAATATGCGTCGCGAGCCTGTCGAGGAACCATCGATCATGCGAGATCACCACAGCGCAGCCCGCATAATCCGCGAGCGCATCCTCAAGAGCACGCAGAGTATCGACGTCGAGATCGTTGGTCGGTTCGTCCAGCAGAATGACATTACTGTCCGTCTTGAGCATTTTCGCGAGGTGGACGCGGTTCCGCTCACCACCGGATAGAACACCGACACGCTTCTGCTGGTCGGCACCTTTGAAGTTGAAAGCACCGACATAGGCCCGCGAGGGCACGGCGCGTTTGCCAAGATGGATCACATCCGTCCCGCCGGAAATTTCCTCCCAGACTGTCTTGTCATCTGCAAGCGAGTCGCGCGACTGGTCGACGTAACCGAGTTTAACGGTGTCTCCGACTTTCAAACTGCCTGTGTCGGGATGCTCCTGCCCCGTGATCATGCGGAAAAGCGTGGACTTGCCCGCGCCGTTCGGCCCGATCACACCGACAATCCCGCCTGGTGGGAGTTTGAAGCTGAGATTTTCAATGAGGAGGCGATCACCAAAACCTTTTGTGAGATTTTCAGCCTCAATGACGGTTCCGCCAAGGCGCGGGCCGGGCGTGATGACGATATCCGCCGTGCCGCCAACACGCTCCTGACTGGCCGCGAGCATTTCCTCATATTTGGTGATACGGGCCTTGCTTTTTGCCTGACGTGCTTTCGGGGAGGCGTTGATCCAGTCCTGCTCCGCCGCGAGGGCGCGTTGACGGGCGCTTTCCTCTTTTTCCTCCTGCGCCAGTCGCTTCCGCTTCTGCGTCAACCAGGAGGAATAATTGCCCTCAAACGGGTAACCCCGCCCACGCTCAATTTCGAGAATCCAATTGGTTACATTATCGAGGAAATACCGGTCATGGGTAATAACCATCACCGTGCCCGCATAATCGCGCAGGGTTTTTTCCAGCCAGGCGACGCTTTCCGCATCCAGATGGTTTGTCGGCTCATCTAAAAGGAGCAGGTCGGGTTTCTCCAGCAAAAGGCGGCAAAGCGCAACGCGCCGCCGCTCCCCACCTGAAAGGTTAAAAACGGGACTTTCTGCGGGCGGGCAACGCAGTGCGTCGAGCGCGATTTCCAGCTTACGATCAAGCTCCCACCCGTCACCAGCATCAATGGCTTCCTGCAACTCAGCCTGTTCAGTGAGGAGGGCATTCATCTCCTCATCGCCCATCGGCTCCGCAAATTTCATGGAGATTTCGTTGAAGCGATCCACTGCTTTCTTGAGGGCACCGAAACCCTGCGCCACATTCTCCCCGACCGTCAGGGATTCATCCAGCTTTGGCTCCTGCTCCAGATAGCCGATGCGGGCACCCTCAGCGGCCCAGGCTTCACCCCCATATTCCTTCTCAATCCCGGCCATGATTTTCAAAAGGGTGGATTTACCGGCGCCATTAACACCGAGCACGCCGATCTTCACGCCGGGGAGGAAGGACAGGGTAATGCCCTTGAACACTTCTCTCCCGCCGGGATAAGACTTGGTGAGGTCCTTCATGACATAAACATATTGGTATGAAGCCACGTCAGGACCCCCGATCAAGAAAATTGGACATGCCGCATCAGGAAGAATGCATCTTGCGGAATGGTGCGGCAGAAAACCTATGCGCCCGGCAGGACTCGAACCCGCAACCAAGCCGTTATGAGCGGCCTGCTCTAACCAGTTGAGCTACAGGCGCCTAGGTGGTCCCGAAATTGCGCAGTTTGCAGATCTTTGCAAGCGATTAAGTGCATCTCAGGGATATTTTTGCGCATAATAAAGCTTTAGGCGAAGAGCGGAATTGTCGTTCCCCCACGGCAACGCTTCCGCCTGACTCAGGGAAAGATCATCATGATGACGCGCAAGACAGGTCATGTGGCCATTTATTATTGCACGCAATGCCATTGGCTGTTGCGGGCTGCCTGGCTCGCGCAGGAATTGTTGCAAACTTTTGGAGAGGACCTCACAGAAGTCGCCCTGCGGCCCGACCATGGCGGGCGGTTCGAGATCACGGTTGATGGTCACGTGATCTGGGAGCGCAAGGCCGATGGGGGCTTCCCGGAGGCGAAACTTCTGAAGCAGCGCGTGCGCGATGTGCTCTTTCCTGACAGAGATCTCGGCCATACGGATCGCCATCGTCGTGCGGACTGAAATTCCGTCTGTGCAAGCCTTCTGACTAAGGGTAAAAGAGGCTTAAATTTCCGCCATTCAAACGTCAGACAGGACTCTATCCATGGATCTCTCAAAAATCCCGACAGGCAAAAACATGCCGGACGATATCTTTGTCGTTATTGAAATCCCGGAGGGGTCTTCCGTCAAATATGAGGTGGATAAGGAAAGTGGCGCTGTCTTCGTTGATCGCTTTCTCTTTACGTCCATGAGTTACCCGGCCGCTTACGGGTTCATCCCCGGGACATTGGCGGCGGATGGTGACCCGGCCGATGCCCTTGTCCTCGCGCCCGGCCCGATCAGCCCTGGCGCGGTGATCCGTGTGCGTCCCGTCGGTATGTTGAAAATGGAGGATGAGAGCGGACAGGATGAGAAAATCATCTGCGTCCCCCATGACAAAATCCATACGCAATATAGCGATGTCAAAACGATCGACGATCTGCCCGTCATCACCCGCAGCGCCATCTCACACTTCTTTGAGCGTTATAAAGACCTCGAAAGTGGCAAATGGGTTAAAATCACCGGATGGGCCGGGCCCGAGGAGGCCAAAAAGATTATCATCGCAGCGCATGAAGCGGCGCGGAAATAATATCTGCCCATTAAAGTCGGCGAGGACCCTGACCGGCCTCGCCCGCCCTCTTTGCTGATACGGGCAGAAGGGAGAACGATCCGACGCCCTTCCCTGCTATATGATGAGGCGGGTCACGTCACCGGCGTCACCGCCTGTGAATTTCAGAAGCGCGCGACGTCTGAAATGATGCGCTCATAATGATTGAGATAGGCATCGAGATCGAGATGCGCTTCCGCCTCGCGCCGGGCATTCCGTCTCAAATTATTCGATAAATCCCGATCGGTCAGAATCCGATGGATACTGCCTGTGATCGCATCCGGATCGAGGCAGGATGTCAAAAGGCCCGTCTCCCCATCTTTGATGAATTCCCGCACAGGTTGGGTATCGCTCCCGACAATCGGGCAGCCAATGGCGAGCGCTTCTCGAAGGGACCAGGAGGCGACAAAGGGATAGGTCAGATAAATATGCGCATCTGATCGCTGAAGTAACTTCAGATAAAGCGGGTATGTGACCTGCCCGAGGAAATGCGTGCGTGACAGGTCAAGCCTGTCCCCCAATTCTGCCAGAAGGACTTCACGCCAATTGGCAAAACCCTTCCCCGGCAGGCGGCCGTAACTGACGCTGTCCCCGCCGACAATCGCGACTTCCACATCCGGCCTTTCAGCCAGAAGGCGCGGCAAAGCACGCATGAAACTATGGAAACCCCGATAAGGCTCAAGGTTTCGCGCGACATATGTAACGAGTTTCTTCTCCGGCGCGATGACATGCCCGTTAATTTCCAGTGGACGCCGCGCCGCACCCGGGTCAGGCCGACAATGATTGAGATTGACCCCTTCCCTGATCAGATTGATCTGAGGACGCGCCCAGGATGGATAGGTTTTCAGCTGAAAATCGGTTGGAGTCTGCCCATGTTCGTTCAGACTGAGCGCCAGAAGATTAACGGCGTTTTTCTGTCGCACGACCGGGAGTAACTCAGCCTCCAACGGGAATTCAGGGTCGAAATCAACATCGAAACCCTTCGTATGATAGAAGAATTCAAAATATCCAAGGAGTGGTGTGGATGGGTAGACATCTTTAATGTCCAGCAATTCACCCCAACCATGGTGCCCGATAATCACATCGGGGATGAAGCCGAGCGCTTTCAGGTTACGCGCCGCACGGGCCACGGCCTCCGCGCGGAGGAGGCCAAGCTCATATTCATGCAGCCCGGGCATTGACCTGACTTCCGGCGCACGGGCAATGCGGTAAAGCACGCGGCGCACGTTTTCAATCGCGTTTTCATTGACTTCCGAAATGAAGACAATCTCATTTTCCGGATTTCGTCCCAGATGCCGAATAATATGCAGAAACTGTCCGGGAAAATTCTGGTGGATGAAAAGAAAGCGCACGTTTTGTTCGTCCTGGGTCTCAGCTTGGAGCCTGTTCCGTGAAGGTGCAGGCACATTCATCCGTGACGGGCATCACCGTGAGGGTTATGTACGTCGCGGAGAATGCGCGTGGCGAAGTCAGGCGGTTTTTTTCCGCCCGCGACCTGCTGCCGGGGACGCGCCTTTACTTGCGGATTTCAGCGGCACGATATCAAGTTTGAAAGCCTCCAGCGCGGCATGGCTTTCAGCGGAAATCACCGCATCCGCATTGGTTCTCTCAACCTGTGACCCATCGACAAAGTACGCCTCAACCATCACGGCGAAATTTTCTGCCGCCGCGTTTTTCAGACGCACGCGCAGCCCCAGAATGGGCAGCGCCATCCCGCGGGAACCGCAGAAAGTGCCGCCCTCCACCCAAGGTGACAGCCAGCCTTTCCCGAGCATCGCCTGATATTCAATATCTTCAGGCGCGACGTCTTTTTTAGGCGACAGGCCGAAGCCCTCAATCCATTGCTTACTCCCCGGCTCACCGACCCAGTTCCCGAAACTTCCGGTAACGTCCCCCTGGGACCGGATATGGGCCGAGATTTCCGGCATGTTCTGCGCGCCGGGGTGCGGGGCGTCGCCACCTGCAATATCGGATGAAGCGCCCTCCTCAGCCGGGCGAATGACGGGGCCACTCAGACGCGCCACCTGCACGTCGGGGATTTCAGTCGTATCATTGGGAAGGCTGTATGTCGTGACCAGAACCTGCGCCGGGCCCCGATTGACGCGCACGAGCGCCGCGCCACCGGGATTACTGATGATACCCTCCTCATCAAGCGCTGAGATCGTGACAAGTCCCTGCGGAATATTAGGTGCCTGCGTCACTTTGACAGCCGGAAACCCGGGAGCGGCGAAATGCTCCACCGGCTTACTCATAAAAATACAATAGAGGCCCGCATCAAAAGTCATCAAAGATGCATTGGACTGTATCTGTACGATCGATTTCCCTGATTCCGAACCGTTCGGCATGACAAACCTTCCTGACTGACTTGTTAAACCCCGCGCGTTAACAGCGGCATCCATGATAAGTGATAGCTGATTGCGGCCCCAATACAAGACGCCGTCAAGAAATTATTTTCCCCCAATTTCGGGCAGTTTGCGGCCCTCATCTAACGCCCCTTCCGATGGTGGATGGAACATGTCGGCCAATCGTGAGACGTTCATGCCCAAGGGTAGAATAACGGAACCGTGAACCCGCCGCATCCGCTCCGCCTGCGCCCCGATATCGAATACTGCAATTCTGGAAATTTTCGCCATCAGAAGACTTAACGCAAAACACCAGGTTTCCGGCCAAATGGAGGGCAGAAATCCCCAGTGAGGTTGAAACGCCTCAATCAGGCTAAGAGCTTCTTCATTATTTTTATACTCACCCGTCACATGGACTTTGCCTGTCGCAAGGAGGCGATCATCATCGACACTATGCCCGATCACGAGAATATCAAGCGCGCGATGCGTACGCTGGGCGTAACGCGCCAACGCAAGTAACACGTCGTAACCTTTATCCTTCCCGATCGCCCCAACCACACAAATGCGCACGGCAGCCCCCCTCACCCGCCGCGGAACTCGACGATTCGGCGTTGCGGGCAAGTCAGATGGCGACATAACGATGACGGGCACCGTGTCAAAATGCCGCATCATGCGCGTGGCCGTATCATGGCACGGCGCCACAACACGGCGTGCCTCACGTAACAAGGCGTCAGATCGTGCCACGCGCGCCGCCACGGGGAGGTTTTCCCCCGTCAGGTCACCCAAACGGTCCACGCATTTCTGGCAGCTTTCCAGATCCGGCTCTCCACAATAACGGCTTTTATCGCTGAGAAGCGTGACGCGCGGGCAGAACCACGCATAATCATGGACGTAAATATCGCTCGAAACAGCAAGAGCGCGCGGCAATTGATGCATAATCGCGGCATGACCCACCATATGATGGATCTCGACGAGAGCAGGCGACATCTCCTTGAGGAACGCCACCAGATCCCCCCAACCTTCCGGCAGGCGGAAGATGACTTCCCCATCATCGCCGCCAAAACGCGACAATCGGCATCCCTCATAATGCGGTCGGATAACCAGCGTTGCCAGGCCCTGATCCTGAAACCATTGCGCGCGGTCCTTGACAATGCGTTCCACACCGCCACCCGCATCATGCGTCACCAATATCGCGGTGCGATGCGGGGCTTCCCGCCATGTCGCTTTGATGGCACGCGCGATGACGTCATTGCGGAAAGCCGCGAGCGGATCTTTTTCAATGAAGGCGTCAATGGCGGCGAGGTAACCCGGATGTAATTTCTCGACCAGTTTGAGGTTGCGCGCCAAAAGGTCATCTCGTGCGCCGTTAAATGACAAGCTGCCATGATGGGCCACATAGACCCGCGTCGCCGCGATATGTCGCCATCCATGATCAGCGGCGCGCAGGCAGAAATCATTTTCCTCCCCGTAACCCTGTGCGAAAAGCGCGTCGCGGAAAAGGCCCGTTTCTTCGAGGCACGCGCCCTTGATCGCCATGCAGAACCCATGCGCGGTGGGCACATCAAGGCCGGGTGCAAACGCGCTCTCCGATAAAATGCGATCCAGGAAAGCGCCATGCGCCGGTGAGGGAAATGGATTAGGTTTGTCCACATAGGGCAGGGAGAAAATCGTCGCGTGATTTGAAAAAGGCGTGGCCGTGCCGATATCCGCGGCACTATGCAGCGCCGCGCGCAGGCGGCGCACGCCATCATTGAAAAACATCGCGTCATTATTCAGCAAAATGACGTCCCGCCCCGCTGCCTGCTCCAGTCCCGCATTTACGCTTGCAACGAAGCCGAGATTTTCCTCATGTGTCAGGAGGGTGATGTCACCGGAAGCGGCCAGAAGATGCAGCGCCTCCCTTAGTTGCGGGTCCGGGGTCGCGTCATTAATGACGAGTATCTCCAGGTCGTCAGTCCGCGCATCCAGCACGGAATTGAGGCAGGCGCGGCTTTCCGCCAAGCCGCGATAGACAGGGATGATGACGAGACAGGCTTCCCGCCTTTTTGGTGCCCCTGCGCGCGGCGATGGCGCTGAAAGCTGCGCATCGCCCGACGAAACACGGGGAGGGCGCGTCTCCAATAAGGCGCGCAGCGCCGGCGTCACCGGGCTCCCCATCAAATGGCGCCCATAACGGTCCGTCACGTCAATACGGGCATCACGCGGGATAGATTTCATGGGAAATGTGAATCGCCGGGCGGCGCGAAATATCGCGTAACGATTCATGTCCCCCGCATCTTCCTGCGGCAGGATGCGATGGGCGTGACCCGCGCATTTAATCAATATCTCGGCGGGTGTTTCCGGGTCATGCGGATACCAGATCCAACCCTCCAATTTCCCGTTTTTACAGGTGACAAAACCCTCTGTCTGCCGGATGGCCTGCAAGTCGATCGGCGCGCCGAGGAGGGGCTTATCGTCAGCCAGCACCTCAAGATGCGTCGCCGCCACCCATTTTTCAGGCAGGGCAAAGGGTAAAGAGACATTTTGCGCAATGAAATGATCATCCAGCTTGATGCTGACCGGCGCGTCGCTCTGCCCGATGAGAATACCCGCATTGCTGACACCGCACCACCCGACTTTATTAACGTGCCGCCTGACGAGGTCCGCTGTCGGGTAGATTTCAGGCGGCGGCGCGTTCCGGCTGAGGAGCGCTTCTGTCACCGCGCAGGCTTGATCAATCCGTCGCAATCTCAGCCAAGTGACCGCAAGCGCCGCTAAGACGCGGGGCGACGCCGTGATGTCGACCAGTTTGCCGAGTTGCACGCAGGCTGCCGCCCAATCCCCTGCGGCAAAATACGCGAAGGCGCGCGCTGCGGCCACGTTGAGGTCATCCGGCGCCATACGGGCGGCGCGGTCAAGCCAAGTTATGGCCTGACTGTAATCCCCGGAAAGGGCGGCCTCCGTGCCACGCCGGTAGGATAGCTGGGCACGTTGATCGGCCCAGCATTTCCAATCCGCGCGCTGTCGTGCCGTAACTTTATGGCCGTAACCGGTGAAGAGCGGCCGCGGCCTCTTTCGTCGGGCAGGGCCGTCATCCGGCATCGACAACCATCGATTTATTCAGCGCGATAAGGGCCTGTGACGCCTCCGGAACACCGGATTTCTCAGCGCGCTCATACCATAGCTGCGCACCTTCCAGATTGACCTCACCACCCAGGCCGCGCTCAAGATACCGACCCAACATTAATTGCGCCAGGCCGTGACCGCGTTCCGCCGCCAGGCGAAACCAGCTTTGCGCCTCTGCGCGATTCTGTTCCTCAACATGATGGCCGCCGCCCAGCATGGCCCCAAGGCCGAACGTGCCATCGACATTGCCACGCTGCGCGGCCGATCGGTAAAGTTTGAGTGCGCGCGGGTGATCTTCCCCCAGAACGGATGTTCCCGTCACGAGGAGTTGCGCCAGCGCAACCTGGGCCTCCGGCATCTCGGCATCTGCCGCTTTCTCCAGCCATTCGACGGAAGCCGCCGGGTCCGCCTCAACGCCGAATTCACCGCCATAGAGGCGGCCTAACCAATATTGTGCATTAACGACACCTTTCGCCGCGACCTTGAACCATTGGATGGCCGCCTGCGGATTTTCCTCCGTGCCCACCCCCTGAGCCAGGCAGACGCCAAGATTAAATGCCGCCACCAGGCTCCCTTCTTCAGCCTCGGTCATGAAGCGCTTGAACAGATCTGATTTCTGGGATTCCGACCCGACACCGATCAGGGCCAGATTGCCGAAATCGGCACTGGCGACTGAATCGCCCATTTCCGCCGCCGTATGAAACCATTGCGCCGCGAGGTCGAGATCACGTTTCACGCCTGACCCGGTGAGGTAAAGAAGCGCAAGCCCGCGCGCCGCCGCCGCATGGCCCATCTCAGCCGCAAGGCGATACCACCCCCCTGCATCCTCAAAATTGGGAGCGTGGTCAAAGCCACGAATATTCAGGTCGCCGAGGATCGCGGCAGCCTCAGCCTCCCCTTTCAGCGCGGCACGGCGAAGCCATGTCTCGGCCTGAAAAAGGTCTTTCTCGACGCCGCGGCCATGGAGCAGGTAAACACCGTAACGCAGCGCGGCCGCCGTGACGCCGCCTTCCGCCGCTTTCTGAAAATTCCGCGCGGCACGGACATCGTCTTGCGGCGCGACAATCCCGAGTTCATATACCCAGCCAAGATAGAAAAAAGCGGTCGGCAGGCCGGCATCCGCCGCCTTGCGCAAAAGAGCGATCGCAGTTTTATCCGGTGAGGACTGAAGACGCGCAATGCCGAGGCCGAGACTCCCCTGAGGAGAGCCTTTCTCATGCGCGATCTCATACCATTTGAGGGCTTTCTGCTCATCCTTGATCTCATGCGGACCGGATGAATAAATATAACCGAGGAGCCCCGCCGCCTCGACATGCCCGGCTTCCGCCGCTTTAAGGGCCCAGGGCAGCGCCCCGGCGAGGTCGGGCACCCGTTCCTCCATTGAAACGCCGCTATAAACGTCCTCACTCTCCGGATCGAAGCCCTTCGGGTAGCCGATAAGGTGCAATATGGCGAGGAAGTACTGCGCGTCCGTATGGCCGACCTCGGCAGCGCGGCGAAGCCAGCGCTCACCTTCCCGAAACTGGTAGGGTGTGCCACGTGCCTCAAGGTAGGCGCGCCCGACGCGATATTGCGCCTCAACCACACCCTCTGCCGCAAGGGCCGACAGGCGGGAGAACCCCTCGACGGCCCGATCATCCTCTTCGAGAAGCGCGATCGCGTTTTGCAGACGCCGCGGCTTCGAGACAAACATATTCAAGCGTGGAGAAATCGCCACTTGCTTTTACCTCAACGTCTTTGACCTCTTTACGAGGGCTCTCTCAGCCCCGACGAAGTTGCCGCTGTCAAACGATTGAAGAAATATTGCAGCATCGTCCGTTTGCCCACCTGGATATTCGCCGTGACCGGCATACCCGGTATCGGATGGAAGAAGGACGGCACGCCATGCAGCGTGTAACGATCAATCCGCAGACGGACACGGTAAAAGCCATTCGCCATGGATTGTGGTGACTGACCGCGCCCCGCCGCGCCAGCGACGTCCTGAGGAGCATCCTCGCTTGAGAACGTATCCGCACTGATGACGCGGACGGTGGCATCCGCGCCCCCATATTGATTATAGGGAAAGGTGGAAAATTTCAGTAAAGCATGGTCACCCAATTTCACGAATCCTGCATCCTGCCCGCGCAGAACCGCCTCCATCTCAAGCGCTGCGCCTGTCGGGACGAGACTGACGAGAACCTGCGCCCCCTGCACCACCGCCCCGACCGATACTTTCGCGACGTTCAGGACGACACCATCCTCCGGGGCCCTTAATAAGATCAGCTCGCTGCGCAATTTGGATTTTGTAAATTCGGCCTCCGACTCATCATATCGATGCTGGGCCTCGCTGAGTTTCGCGTAAACATCGGCAAGCCAGTTTTCCTTAAAGGCAGCGAGCTCCTGCTGCGTTGCGGCAAGTTTGGCCCTGGCCGCGTTGGCATTCTGCTGCGCCTCAATCTGAGCGCGCTCCGCGTCAATCAGCTCACCCTGCGCGCCCAGAGTCATCAGGCGGCTCCCGACAGCTTCCTTCTGGAGTTTCTGACGCATTTCAAGGATCTGACCCCCGATATTGGCGCGTCCCCGATACATGGCGGCACTGGCAACATAACCCTGGATCTGACTCTGTAACGAGGCAATATCCTGCTCATATTGCTGGGTTTTGGCTGCAAATTCGAGCCGCCGCTTCAGGAAGGCCGCCGCCTCATTGACGGAATAGGGATTTTTGATGTCCGCCGTATAATCCTTACCTTCAGCCTCCGCCTTGAGGCGATTGACTGTCGCCTGATAAGCATCCCGCTGGGCGCGTTTATCGCCGATATCCGCCGTTGTGATTGTGGGGTCAAGATGCGCGAGGATCTGCCCTTTCTGCACCACATCGCCCATATTGACGTCGACGGAGCGCACAATGGATGTCTCCAGCGGCTGCACGATGATGGTGCGCTCGACAGAGACGAGCCTTCCGGGGGTGGTGACGATTTTATTCATGGGGAATAGCGCCGCGGCGAGGAAGCACATGATGAACATCCCCCCCACGACCCACATGATGTAGAGCGCCGCCGGAGAGGGCGGCATGTTGACGAGAGACGCTGTCGGAGAGTGGAACTCCAGCAGCGCGAGCGGCATATCCTGTTGCGCGAACGGGTCGTCAGCCTCACGCGGCGCAATCGGATTGACGGGACCGTCATTTTCCTTCTCGGGATCCTGCTCGACAATATCTTTGTCACTCATTTTTCTTTCCCCCCGGGAGAAACATCGCGCCCGGAATCAGTATCCGACGATCCGGAGGATTCATGGTGATGTGTGTGACGATTCTGCTGCATCCAAAGCGTGCGGTAGACGTCGCAGCGTTCCAGCAGGACGGCATGAGGCGCGACATCAATCACCTGGCCGCGATCCATGACGCAGATCATGTCGCAATCCACCAGGGAGGAAAGACGGTGCGAGACAATCACCATCGTGCGTCCCTGACTGATGCGCTTCAGATTGGCATTTACGAGGGCCTCGCTCTCGGGATCGAGGGCGGAGGTCGCTTCATCGAGGATCATCAGTTTCGGGTCACTGATCACGGCGCGGGCAATGGCAAGGCGCTGACGCTGACCACCTGAGATATTGGTCGAGCCTTCCTCAATCTGGGTTTCGTAACCTGCGGGCATCCGGTCGATAAATTCCTCAGCGCCCGCCAGACGTGCGGCGCGGATGACGTCATTCATCGTGTAACCGGGCCGACCGGAAACAATATTATCAGCGATCGACCCTCTGAAAAGAAAGTTATCCTGAAGGACCACGCCTAGAGAGCGCCGCAAATGCGTAAGATTGATTTCCCGCAATTCAAGCGCGTCGAGGCGCAGAAACCCTGCATAGCCCCGGCTGACACCCTGTAAGAGGCGCGTGATCGTGGATTTGCCGGAGCCTGATCGCCCGACGAGCCCCAACATTGTCCCGGCAGGCACCTCAAATGTCACATTATTGAGGGCTTTATTGGAAGAACCAGGATAAGTGAAATCGACATTCTGGAAAGACAGGGCGCCGCGCAGAATTGGCCGCATACCCGTCGTGAGCGCTTTCGTTTCCGTCGGCTGGTTCAGAACAATGCCCGCCTCATTAAGCGAGGTTGTCACCTGATTGACGTCTTCAAGGATTTTGGCGAGGCTGACAAGCGGCGACGCAACGCGTGAGCCGAGCATCATGAAGGCCAGAAGCGCACCGACACCGACACCGCTATTTGTTTTAAGCGCAAGATAGGCCCCGACGAGGATGATCCCGCGATTAATGAACATATCGAGCGGCATCACGAGTGTGGCAGGCCAGTTTGACATGCGGCCTGAAGCGAGCTTCCAGCGGATGACATTGGCGGTCGTCTCGTCCCATTTCTCCCGCCTTGTCTGCTCCAGCGCGAGGGTCTTGATGGTCCGGATACCCGCGACGGTTTCATAAAGGACGGAGCCCCTCTCCATCTCCGCATCCACCATCTTCGTATAAACGCGCGTCATGGGCGGCAGGAAGACGACGACAATCAGGCCGATCAGGCCGGCACAGGCGAGCGTCATCCAGGCGAGCGTCGTGCTCATGTAGAAAAGCACAGGCAGAATCACGAAAAGCGTGAACATATCGAGGAATGTTGAAAGCAGCTTGCCCGTTAGAAAGTCACGCACGCGGTAAAGGGCCATGTAACGGCCAATCACGCGGCCCGCCTGCTCCCGCTCATAAAATTCGAGCGGCAATGAGAGAAGGCGGTTGAATGCGTGCAGGGAGATGCGCGCATCCACCCGTGTCGTCATGACAAGTGTCAGTTCCCGCCGCGCATAAGTCAGCATAATTTCGTAAAAAGTGAGTATCACCACAATACCGGTGATCGAAATCAAAGTCGCGGTCGAGTGGTAATTAACGACGCGATCCACCACCTGCATCACAATCAATGCGGGGAAGATCTGGAGAACGGCCAATATCATTGAAGCAAAGACGATGTTGCGGAGACTGACTTTCTCACGCAGGACGATCTTCGCGAACCACATCATATCAAAGCGCGCATCGGCTTCGGAAAGGTCGCGGCGGCGTTTGACGAGCAATATATCCCCGGTCCAGACCTCGGATAAACGCAATTCATCCACCGGGACGGGTGTCGCGTTTTCAGGCGCAAGCGGGTCACGTAGCCAGACAATATTGCGCTCAGGGTCAACGCGCACCATGAGGGCCGCGGAACCATCGCGCAGCATCAGCACCACGGGGGGCGTGTTATACATGCGCACAAGGAAGCGCCATTTGATGCGCATCCCCTTGGCGACAGCACCGAAATCATTGAGCCACCGTGCAAGCGTCGCCGGAGAGGGGGATGTTTCACCGGGCTCAGCCGCGAAATCCTTGATATCGAGCTCGATACCGTGGAATTTTGCGGCGGCCATGGCTGCACGTATCCGGATGTAAGCCGGGCTTGCCTCGCCCGTTAATCCAGTTTGTTTACCAGTCTGATCCACCAATTGCCCTCATACGATGCAATGAAAAACGCGGAAACACTCACTTGGGATTTATAAGATGCCGCTCCTAAAACAAATGCGCGCATCTGCAAAGCGGCCTATAGCACAAAATAGGGCTCTCCAGTGAGAAAACACAGTGCCAGAATTGTCATATTAACTTTAAATTCGTAATATGCGCGACACAAACTCTACGATTATGGCGGCATATTGAGCGTCACACGCGATGCAAGCACAGGTTGCGCCGCAATCCCTGCCGTTAATGACGTTAATAAGTGCGGAGACGCGACATAAACAAGCTCCCTCCTGAGGGCGTCAGAGGCACTGAGCAGCGCGATCACTTCTCGATAAATCTCATCCACCCCCTTATGCCGGACCTGACAGCAGGGGCATTGTGCAGTGTGACGCCAGGGTAATGACAGGATAGGAGCTGTCTCCGCGACCTCGATAATGCGGTGCCAATGGTTGGATGAGGAAAATTGACCCTCCGTGAGGAGAATCGCGCTGGATCGTCTCGATGCAGGCCAGTCCGGCACGCACGCGGCCAAAGTCAGGTTGATGCGGCTCAATATATTACGCTCCATGTCCGGCCCAACGCGGGGGACCGGCCTCATTTAAGCGTTTCGCACTCTTGCGCTCAAGCCGGGACGCATTTTAGTTTGACGTTCGAAAGGGCTGACGCGCGACGACACGCCCTGATCTCGTCCGATATTCATCGAAAGCCCTCCATATGACCCGCCCAGCCTTGCTTGAACTTCTGAGGGATCGCGTCCTCCTCTGTGATGGCGGGATGGGCTCAAAAGTGCAGATGCTCGACCTTGATACGGAGCGGGATTATTGGGGGCAGGAAAATTGCACCGATATCCTCTCTCTCTCACGCCCTGAAATCATCCGGGATATTCACCGCAGCTATTTTGAAGCCGGGGCGGATATGGTCGAAACAAACAGTTTCGGGGGCTCCGTCATCACGTTGGCGGAGTTCGGCCTTCAGGACCGCGCGCGCGAGATCAACAAGCTGTCCGCTGAATTGGCGCGTGAAGCGGCGGAGAGCTTCGTCGATGGGCGCCATCGCTATGTTATCGGCTCTGTCGGCCCGGGCACCAAACTCCCCTCACTGGGCAATATTGATTATGACACGCTGGAAGCGGGCCTCGTCGTCCAATGCCTTGGCCTGATTGATGGCGGGGTTGACGCCATCCTGATCGAGACATGCCAGGATACGTTGCAAATCAAGGCCGCCGTCAATGCCGCGAAAATCGCGCGCGGGCAACTCGGGAAGGAAACGCCGATTTTTGTTCAGGTGACGGTGGAAACGACCGGCACCCTCCTTGTCGGGCCCGATATTGCGGCGGCAGCGACTGTCGTGAATGCGCTGGATGTGCCCTTGATGGGCCTTAATTGCGCGACCGGCCCGCAGGAAATGGCGGAACATATCAGCTGGATGGCCGAGAACTGGCCGGGGCTGATCTCCATCCAGCCCAATGCCGGTCTGCCGGAATTGGTCGATGGCAAGACGCACTACCCCCTCTCACCCGATGACATGGCCAGCTGGGTTGAGCGTTTCGTGCTGGAGGACGGCATCAATCTCGTCGGCGGATGTTGCGGGACATCAACCCCGCATATCGCGGCGCTCGACACGATGTTACGCAAATTGGGTCAAGATTCATGGCGCCCGACGCCGGTAAAGCGCAGCGTCCATTGGGTGCCCTCTGTCGCCAGCCTCTACACGCAAACCGCGCTGCGGCAGGAGAATAGTTACTTTTCCATCGGCGAAAGATGCAACGCTAATGGCTCGAAAAAATGGCGCACATTGCAGGAAGCGCATGACTGGGATGGATGCGTCGCGGTCGGGCGGGAGCAGGCGGCCGAGGGCTCAAACGCGCTCGATGTGTGCACCGCTTTTGTCGGCCGTGATGAGATTGCGGAAATGAATGAGGTGATCACGCGCTTCACCGCCGCCGTCAATGCACCCCTCGTGATCGATTCAACGGAAACGAACGTGATCGAGGCCGCGCTGAAACGTCATGGCGGTAAACCCATCATCAACTCCATCAATTTCGAAGATGGGCGGGACCATGCGGATGCACGGATGCGCCTGGCACGGAAATTCGGGGCCGCCGTGATCGGGCTGACGATCGACGAAGTCGGCATGGCCAAAACGCCGGAAGATAAATTGCGCATTGCCGACCGTTTGATTGAGGTGGCGTGTGGGGAGTTCGGCCTGCCGCAGGCTGATTTGATGATCGACCCCCTCACCTTCACGATCGCGACCGGCGTGGAGGATGATCGCAAATTGGGGTTGTGGACTCTTGAGGGCATTCGCCTTATCCGCGAAAAATATCCGGAGGTGCAGATTATTCTCGGCCTCTCCAATATTTCATTCGGCCTTAACGCGGCGGCGCGCGCCGTGCTGAATTCCGTCTTCCTTGACCATGCGGTCAAAGCGGGCATGACGGGCGCGATTGTGCATGTCAGTAAAATCCGCCCGCTTCATCTGATCGCGGCGGAGGAGGTACAGGTCGCGGAAGACCTCATTTTCGACCGGCGTCGGGAGGATTACGACCCTCTGCAGAAACTCCTGTCTCTCTTCAGCGGGCGCAAGGCGGAGGACGCCACCGCCAAGCGCCGCGCTGAAACGCCGGAAGAGCGCCTGAAAGACCGGATTGTCGACGGAGACCGGAAAGGGATTGAGGAAGATCTCGCCGCCGCGATGGAGAAAATCGCGCCGCTCAACATCATTAATGACGTCCTGCTTGACGGGATGAAAGTCGTGGGAGAGCTTTTCGGTTCTGGGAAGATGCAGTTGCCCTTCGTGCTGCAATCCGCCGAAACGATGAAGCATGCTGTCGCTTATCTGGAGCCTTACCTTGAAAAAACTGAAGGTCAGGCGCGTGGCACGATGGTGCTCGCCACGGTTAAAGGCGATGTGCATGATATTGGCAAAAATCTCGTCGATATCATCCTGACCAATAATGGGTATCAGGTGATCAATCTCGGGATTAAAGTGCCCGTCGCGGATATGATTGCCGCCGCGAAGGCCCATCAGGCGGATGCCATCGGCATGTCAGGCCTGCTTGTTAAATCCACCGTCATCATGCGGGAAAATCTGGAGGAAATGGCGCGACAGGGGCTGCAGATACCCGTTTTTCTCGGTGGGGCGGCGCTGACGCGCAATTACGTCGAGGATGATTGCGTCAAAGCCTATGGCCAGGATGTGGCCGGACGCGTGGCCTATGCGCGGGACGCTTTTGACGGCCTGTCTCTCATGGATAAAGTCGTGCAAAACCAGTTTGACGATTATCTCGCCGCGCTCCAGACTCAAAGGGCGGGGCGTAAATCACGGAATGTCTCCCGAGTGATTGAAAATGCTGAGACGCGCGGGTTTGCGCCTGTCGATGTGGCTGTTGTGCGCGCGCGACGACAGCGGATCAATCACGATGTCCCCGTGCCGGACGCGCCATTTTTCGGCCCGCGCGCGCTTGAGGCAAAAGTGAACGCGGTGCTTCCCTTCCTGAATGAGCGGTCACTTTACCAGTTTCAATGGGGCTTCAAGAAGGATGGACGCTCATTGGAAGCGTTCCTTGCCTATGCGCGGACAGAATTTAAACCTGTCCTCAAGCGTATGCTGAAAATCTGCGAAGATGAGAATATTCTCCAGCCTTGCGCCAGTTACGGTTATTGGAAAGCGGCCGGTGAGGGTAATAACCTCATTTTGTTCGACGCGACGGGTCAGAATGAAGTCGCGCGATTTGCCCTGCCGCGGCAGCCGAAAGAAGATGGTGAATGCATCGCCGATTTTGTGCGGGATGTGGATGACGCCCAACGCGACGTCATTGGCCTTCAGGTCGTGACGGTCGGGCAGAAAGCGTCGGACCTGGCGCGGGACTGGTTTGAGGCCAATCGTTATCAGGATTACCTCTATTTGCATGGCCTCTCTGTCGAGATTGCAGAGGCCATGGCGGAATACACGCATAAGCGGATGCGCGCTGAACTCGGATTCTCCAGCGAGGATGCGCGCGACCGGGAAAAATTGCTGGCGCAGGGTTATCGCGGCGCGCGCTATTCTTTCGGCTATCCCGCCTGCCCGCGATTGGAAGATCAGACTTCCATTCTGAACCTGCTTGAGGCCGATAGAATGGGGATTTCGCTTTCAGATGGCTATCAGCTCCACCCGGAGCAATCGACCTCCGCGCTCGTGATTTTCAACCCGAAAGCCAAATATTTCACGGTGTAAGGCCGCTCTGAAATGTGACGGCCGCGGCGAGAAACCCGGTCCATCCCGGTCGAAACCGGGATGGGTATGGGCTTGTTACCCGTAAGTCGGGTAGTCCGTGTAACCTTCTTCCGTCTGGGAATAGAAGGTCTTGATATTCCACGGCGCAAGCGGGAGGTCCTTCTGCAAGCGCGTGACGAGGTCCGGATTGGAGATGAAGGGCCGCCCGAAAGCAATACCGTCCGCCGTGCCATTCGCAACCGTCTCAATCGCCTGAGACCGCGTGTAATCGGAATTCAGGATCAGCGGTCCATTGAAAACTTTACGGATCGCGTCGTGAATTTTCGGCTGGTCCGTGCTGCCGTAAGTCCCTTCCGGCCCGATCTCCCGAAGCTCCAGGAAGCCGATCCCGAGATCACTGAGCATTTTCGCCGCGGGCACGAAGACGGATTCAGGATCAGGCTCGAAGCAACCCTGCGTGTCCCCGTTGGGCGACAGCCGCACAGATGTGCGCGCCGCACCAATCTCCTTGATAATCCGCGCCGTTGCCTCTTTCAGGAAGCGGATGCGGTTTTCGGGCGCGCCACCATATTCATCATCGCGGAAGTTGGAGTTGCTCCGCAGGAATTCATCCAGCAGATAGCCATTGGCGCTGTGAATCTGGATCCCGTCAAAGCCTGCCTGCATCGCATTGCGCGCCGCGATGCCATATTGCTCAACAATCTGTGCAATTTCCGCGACGGTCAGGGCGCGCGCTGTCTCCGCATCTTCCTTGCCAGCGTAGATATGCAGTTTCATGTCAACACGAGTCGCTGAGCTTGAAACAATTGGCTCACCCGTGACGGATGAATGCGCCATACGCCCCATATGCCAAAGCTGCGCGACGATTTTGCCGCCCTTATCATGAACAGCCTGCGTGATCGGACGCCATTTTTCGACCTGTTCATCACTCCAGATCCCCGGGGCGTAGGGCCAGCCGAGGCCCTGTCTGGAAATGCCGACACCTTCCGAGATGATCAACCCGGCCCCGGCGCGTTGCGCGTAATATTCCGCCATGATCGGCGTCGGGACATGTTCACGCGTTGCGCGGGCTCGCGTGAGGGGCGCCATTAATATGCGGTTTTTAGCTTCTATGGCGCCGAGTTGAATCGGTGAAAAAAGATCTGACATAAATTTTCCTATTTGGTCATCTTTCCATCGGGATTGACAGGATTGGGATGTGGCCAGCCCTTTTTGACCGGCCAGAAGAGGCGCGTTACCGCCTTTCACCCGACCGAACTGCGCATCGCATCGGGCGATTTCAACCCTTGAGGTCGAATCATCTTAAATTTATTATTAATTAATATTTGACGCGCTGACGTCCGTGCGAAATGCGATTGGCCTAGCTTTCGTCAGGGTTTTTCTGCCAGATCGCAAATTGCAGCCACGTTGCGAAGCCAAGCCATAACAACATGGGTGCGAGGGCACATGTTGCTTTGATGTCGCGCCGACAGGATGCAGCAACGCCCCCTGAAGCCAGGAGGGCCATCGCCGCGGCAAGCCCGGTCGCGACCTGCAGACGTCGCCATTGAAAAGCAACAAGCGGGAAGGCCAAAATCCCCGAGGTGAGCAGCGCCCATAAGGTGATGCGCGTCCGCTTCCCGCAAGAGGGCGCGTCGGTCATGGCCCGATATCCGTAAAAAGCCAGTCCCAACCCCAAAATCGGCCAGATTGTCGCGAAGACATAAGGCGGAGGCGTGAGATCAGGCTTGTCCAGATCCCGATACCATTTCGCCGTTGCGGAACCCTGCTGCGCAGGCCCCAGCCATCCGCCAATGCCCAGCGACGTGGCAACAGCGGAAAAAGAGATGATCGCAGGGAAAGGACGCATCACATACTCCGGCCAGACAGACCGCATCACGGCGTCGGAACGAGTTCCAGCTCCGCCGCGATACGGCCCGATGAGGGTTCCCATACCGCAACGCGCTGATCCCCATTTTGTCCCGAAATCTCGATAATGACGTCTCCATTTGCGCGGGGCACGATTTTGGTAATGCGTGATTGACCCGTGACATGAAGCAGAGCGCGACGGACTTCAAGCGGGGTCGCAACCTCTGGACGCAGGTGGCGGGAGATGATGACGCTTACAAGCGCGGCAAATCCGATGATAATCAGAACCCCCATCACGATGACGAGTCCTGTCAGGGCGCGGGACGGGCCGGGATTCGGGTTTTCCAGATTCATGACACGCCGCACCTTTTATTTGCTAGAACCACCCTGATGAACCCCCTGCCCCATCATGAAATCGACACAAAACTGGAAGTCTCCCCGGAGGATGCCGGCCAGAGGCTGGATCGTTTCCTCACCGGCAAGCTGAGCGCCTATTCCCGCAGCCGATTGAAAGCCCTCATTGAGGCTGGACACATCACCTGCAATGACACTGCCATAACGGAACCGTCAAGTTTGACGCGCGCCGGACAGGTGATTCGCGTCATCGTGCCTGGCGCTCTGCCCGCCACCCCAATCGGCCAGGATATTCCGCTGAACATTATATTCGAGGATCGCGACCTCATCGTGCTGGATAAGGCGCCGGGCCTGGTGGTGCATCCTGCCCCGGGCAATGAGGCGGGGACGCTGGTCAACGCGCTGATTGCCCATTGTGGTGACCGGCTGGAAGGTATCGGGGGCGAGAAACGTCCGGGCATTGTGCATCGTCTCGATAAAGACACGTCCGGGCTGATGGTCGTCGCGAAAACAGCATTGGCGCACAACGCCCTTTCCGAAGCCTTCGCCGCCAGAAATATTGAGCGCGCCTATCACGCGCTTGCCTGGGGCATTCTCCCCCCTGAAATCATTTTCGAGGGTGCAATCGGCCGGGATCGGCGGGACCGCAAGCGTATGGCCGTCGTCACCGGGCAGGGAAAGCACGCCATGACAAAGGTGCGGACCTTGTCGGTCCACGGGGGATGCGTCTCGAAAATTGAGTGCCGTTTAATGACGGGTCGCACGCATCAGATTCGCGTTCATCTCGCCCATGCGGGCCATCCGCTTCTGGGTGACCCGGTTTATCTGCGTCGCATCCCCGCAGCCGCGAAAAACCTGCCCCTCCCCGCGCGGCAGGCGGCGCTGGATTTCCCCCGTCAGGCATTGGATGCTGTGGTGCTCGGCTTTACCCATCCCCGCACCGGAAAAATGTTACGTTTTGAGAAAAACCTGGCACCGGATATCGTGCAACTCCTTGATACCATTGGTGTTTAAACCCGAGTAATACGGTACTGTTTATTGACAAATTTCGGTGCTTTTGTTATGGAGAGTTATCTTCAGGGCGTGACGCAAACTGAAGGCGGGGCATCAGATATGTCGCTTAAATCAAGGGCATATTTCGAGGGCAAATTCCCAAAATGCGTCTCAGGGTTGCGGCCTGGCCGTCCCTGATCTCAGGAGTGAGAGCATATGGTTTCTACCCCAGCGGTCTCTATGGGTCCGGAAGCAAGCTTGACCCGTTATTTACAGCAGATCCGCCGTTTTCCACTTCTTACAGCGGATGAGGAAAGCCGCCTGGCCCGCCTTTGGCGTGATCGACAGGATGCAAACGCAGCCCACAAACTTGTAACGTCCCATTTGCGCCTGGTCGCGAAGATTGCGATGGGCTATCGTGGCTATGGCCTCCCCGTCAGTGAACTCATCAGTGAAGGCAATGTCGGGATGATGCAGGCGGTCAAACGCTTTGACCCTGAGCGCGGCTTTCGGCTGGCGACATATGCCATGTGGTGGATCCGCGCCGCCATGCAGGAATATATTCTTCATAGCTGGTCTCTCGTTAAAATCGGTACGACAGCGGCTCAGAAAAAACTGTTCTTCAATTTGCGCCGCCTGAAAGGCCAGATGCAGGCCATTGATGATGGTGACCTCAAGCCGGAACAGGTGGACCAGATCGCCAAAGCACTCGGCGTGTCGGATGTGGAAATCGTCTCCATGAATCGCCGCCTGACAGCTCCGGACCGCAGTCTGAATGCCCCGTTGAAGAACGATGGCGAGGGTGAGTGGCAGGATTGGCTGGTGGATGAAGGCGCGAATCAGGAAAAGCGTCTGGGAGAAGCTGAGGAATTATCCGGGCGACAGGACATGCTCTCCAAAGCCCTGCTGACGCTTAACCCGCGTGAGCGCCATATTCTGCATCAGCGTCGTTTAAAGGAGGAGCCTTCAACTTTGGAGGATCTCTCGCACCATTATAATGTTTCTCGCGAGCGTATCCGCCAGATTGAGGCGCGGGCGTTTGAAAAACTGCAGAAAGCCATGTCGGCGGAGGTCGAGGCGCGTCGCCTCTCTAACGCGAAGCTGGTCGCGCAACGTCATGCCGAGATGGTGAAATAAGACCTCATAGATCGAGACAAGGTCCGAAAACGGAGCGGGTAAAAATCATTCCCGCTCCAAAATCGGCCGGTCACGTCAGGTCCGTCTGGTAATCCTGGATTTCAGTCTTCAAACGGGTCCCGCATCAGAATTGTGTCATCACGTTCAGGGCTGGTTGAGAGCAATGTTACCGGCGCTTCAATCAGTTCCTCAATACGGCGGATATATTTGATGGCCTGGGCCGGTAAATCAGCCCAACTCCGGGCACCGAACGTTGTTTCCTTCCATCCCTGAATTGTTTCGAAAACAGGTTTGACGCGCTTTTGCGCCGCCGGGCTGGAGGGGAAAACACTGACCGCCGCGCCATCAAGCGTGTAGCCGGTGCAGATTTTGATCTCATCAAAACCGTCAAGCACGTCCAGCTTTGTCAAGGCAATGCCATTGACGCCGCCCACCTTCACGGCCTGACGCACCAGAACCGCATCAAACCAGCCGCAACGCCGGGGCCGCCCCGTATTTGTGCCGAATTCATGGCCACGCTGGCCGAGTGTTGTGCCATTCACGTCGAATAATTCGGACGGGAAAGGCCCTTCCCCCACGCGGGTGCAATAGGCTTTGGCAATGCCGAGCACAAATCCGACATGGGCCGGCCCGACACCGCTGCCACTTGCCGCCACGGCCGCGACGGTATTGGAACTTGTCACGAAAGGATAGGTCCCGTGATCAACATCCAGCATGACGGCCTGCGCCCCTTCAAAGAGGATGCGCGCACCACTGCGGCGGGCCTCATCAAGTCGCGCCCAGGCCGTGCAGCCATAGGGCAGGATGCGGGGCGCGAGGCGCGCAATGTGGTCCTTCAAAGCCTGCTTCGTGAAAGTCGGTGCGCCGAGCCCTGCCAATAAGGTATTGTGATGCAGGAGAAGCTCATCAAGCTTCCAGTCCAATGTTTCTTCTTCTGCAAGGTCGCACAGACGGATGGCTCGGCGCGCCACCTTATCCTCGTAAGCCGGTCCGATTCCGCGCCCGGTTGTGCCGATTTTACGATCACCCCGGGCCGCCTCACGCGCGCGATCCGTCGCCACATGCACGGGCAGGATCAAAGCGGCATTATCCGCCACCCAAAGTGTTTCGGGCGATACGGTCAGGCCCTGAGCAGTGACACGCTCAACCTCCGCCAGGAAAGCTTCCGGGTCAACCACCACGCCATTCCCGATCACGCCGGTTTTGCCGCGCACGAGGCCGGAGGGAAGCAGCGATAATTTATATGTCTGATCACCGACGACAAGGGTATGGCCTGCATTATGACCGCCCTGAAACCGCACCACGATATCCGCGCGGCTTGCCAGCCAGTCAACGATTTTGCCCTTGCCTTCGTCACCCCACTGAGTGCCGATTACGGTGACGTTGGACATAAAACCCCCTTAAACCTCAACCAATTTATCTTGCAGAATGTAATATGCGCAGCGTAACCGCCGCGCTTCCGCGCAGGGGTCCGAAACATCGTCAAGTCCGGCGACGGTCGCAAAGCCGTCCTCACGCAATTGATGGGACTTTGCAACGGACGTGCCATGCGGCAGGTAGACCCGCTTTTTAAGCGTGACAGGCGGCGTCGCTTTTAAAAGCGCCTCGGGCCGCAATGTCATGCCGCAAGCCGCTTCCTGATCATAGGAGAGATAGCGTCCGCCACGCCCGATTTCCTCCCGCACATCCGCAGCGAACACTGTCATGCACAGGCCCGTGTGATATTGCCAGCCTCGAAACTCAGTCGGGTCGATTGTCAGGATGATTGCCGGGTCCGCCGCCCATACGGCATTCACAACTTCCTGAAGTCGCTTGACTTCGTCAGCGGCGGAAGGCGGCAGATCCAGTTGCGTCAGAATTTCCAGAGCGTGGCGCGCAGGACCCGTGGCCCGCAGAAGCTGTGTCAGGACGGGCGCGAGCGCACCGCCGAGATCCCGCACCGCCGCAACATCCTTCCGGTCAAGGGCCTGGATCAACGTGGCCTCTTGCGCCGCCGTGAATGTCTCTGTGGCGATCAGCGCTCGGGCGATATTCGGGCAGGAGAGGTCGATGGAGACATTCGCCACCTGCAGCGCACTCAATGCGGAAGAGGTGACGAGGATCACCTCCGCATCAGCCTGAGCACTGTCCGGGCCGATCAGTTCCAGCCCGACCTGGGTGATCTGCCGGGCACCGTCGCGCCCCGGCGTCCCGACCAGCACACAGCTCCCCGCATAAGACAGGCGCAGAGGGCGCGGCCTTTCCGCCAGGCGCGTCGCGGCAATGCGGGAGATCTGCGTCGTCATATCCGGCCGAAGCGCCAGCATACGGCGGGAATCCGGGTCCAGAATTCGGAAGGTCTGCGCCGAGAGCGCCTGCCCGCCCCCCGCGAGCAGTGACGCCTCAAATTCGATGAGAGGTGGCCTGACCTGCTCATATCCATATCGGGAGAAGACGTCGATGATCCGGGCAATGCCCTGTGCCTCTGCCTCCGCCTCATGCTGCAAAAGGTCGATGAAGCCAGTCGGGAGGAGGGTGACGGGTGGTTCCTGCGGTGCATTCATGGGGCCGCCTCCGCTTCGACCTGCGCATAAGCCCACTCGATCCAGGGCAGAAGCGCCGCGATATCCGTGTGTTCCACCGTGGCCCCACCCCAGATGCGTAGCCCCGCCGGCGCGTCCCGATAATGGGCCAGATCATACCCCGCCTTTTCCTGCTCCAGAAGGCCGACCAGTTTTTTGACAATGGCGGCCTGCCTGTCAGCGGCAAGCGACGTAAACCATGGCGCCGTGAATGTGAGGCAGATGGATGTCGGGGAGCGGATCGCGCGCGTCTCTGCGAGGAAGTCGATCCAATCTGTCGCCTCCACCCACTTCGTCACAACGTCGAAATTTTTCTGTACCCGCGCCTTGAGGCCCTTCAGCCCGCCAAGGGCGCGCGCCCATTCGAGACCGTCCCGCGCATCTTCGACGCACAACATGGAGGGCGTGTTAATGGTATCTCCCTTGAAAATACCTTCAATGAGCCCTTTCGCGTTCGTCAGGCGGAAAATCTTGGGCAGCGCCCGTTTCGGCGCGCTTTCAAGCCGCGCCACAGCGCGGGGACTGAGCGCCAACATGCCATGCGCCGCCTCCCCGCCCAGCACTTTCTGCCATGACCATGTCACGACATCGAGCCGATCCCAGGGGAGATCCATCGCGAAAGCCGCTGAGGTTGCATCACAGATCGCCAATCCCGCGCGTGAAGAAGGGATTGTGAAGTCCTGCGGCATGCACACGCCGGATGTCGTGCCGTTCCAGGTCAGGACAACATCATGAGACCAGTCAATCCGGGTGAGGTCGGGCAAGGCCCCGTAAGGCGCAGCGTGATTATGAAGGTCAGGAAGGTTCAACGCATCGCGCAGATCGGCAGCCCAGAGGGCCGAAAAACTTTCAAATGAAAGGACGTCAACAGGCCGTGTCCCGGCCAGCGCCCAGAGGATCATTTCCACCGCGCCAGTATCGGAAGCCGGGACAATCGCCACCCGCCAATCAGGCGGAATTTCGAGGACCTCCTTCGAAAGCTCAATGACGTCGCGCAGGCGCGCGCGCCCTTCCGCCGCACGGTGTGAGCGACCGAGAAACGCTTTTTCAAGGTTTTGAAGGGACCAGCCAGGACGCTTGACGCAGGGGCCGGAGGAGAAATAGGGCCGCGCGGGTTTCAGAGACGGGCGTTGAAGCATAATCGATCCAGAAATGGTAAAGGGCCGACAGTAAACCGCCCGCGGCGATTCATGCGCACAACCTTTGGTACGAGAGGGGGGACTCGAACCCCCATGCCTTGCGGCGGTCGATTTTGAGCCGACTACGTCTACCGTTCCGTCACTCTCGCATTGCAGCGATCCATATAATGTCTCAGCCGGAAACGCAATCTCGGACGCGGAATTTGTGGCGGCATAGAGCGGTGAGAAGCGTCACGCCGCCGCCATGCCGAGCATGAGACGGATATTCTGGAGCGCGGCCCCGCTGGCCCCTTTGCCGAGATTATCGAGGCGCGCTGTCAGCACGGCGTGACGGTGTGCATCATTGCCATGTACGCGCAACTCAAGAATATCCTCGCCCGCGAGGGCATCTGCCGTCAACCGCCCGGAAGAGTCGTCCACAACCCGGATCATACGGCTCTGCTGGTAGGCCACGCGGAGACATTGCCGCAAATCCTCGGAGGTGGCTGCACCGAACTGATCAAGATGGAGCGGGATAGAGACAATCATCCCCCGCGCGAAATGCCCGATTGATGGCACAAAAACCGGGCGATGGGAGAGCCCGGCATGGCGCATGATTTCCGGCACATGTTTATGCTCAAGCTCCAGCGCGTAAAGCGCAAAAGCGGGGCCACCATCGCGTGCATGCTGTTCTATGACACGATGCCCGCCGCCACTATAGCCGCTCACCGCGTTGATCGGCAGCCGGATATCTGGCGGCAGAAGCCCCGCATCCACCAGAGGGCGCAGCAGCGCAATGGCGCCTGTCGGGTAGCAGCCCGGATTGGAGACTCGGCTGGCCTGCGCGATATGCCGGGCCTGCGACGCGGACATCTCTGGAAATCCGTAAACCCAGTCCGGCGCCACGCGATGGGCGGAGCTGGCATCAAGCACCCGGATTTCAGGGTGTTCAGCCAGCATATCGGCCGCCTCTCGCGCCGCATCATCCGGCAGACACAGAACAACGAGATCCGCGCTGATCATCTTCTCGAGTCGGGCCTTCGGGTCCTTTCTCTGCGCCGGATCGATCGAGATCAACGCGATGTTCTGGGCTTCGAGTCGGGCTTTGATATCAAGACCTGTGGTGCCGGCCTCTCCATCGATGAAGATGCGCGGCATCCAAAATCGATCCTTAAAAATGTTTCTGTAGACGAAACGGTTGGAAATGTGGCTACTGGATTCATGACGAATACAAAGATCATCTTATCGCAGAATAACGTCAAAAGCGATGTCCCCGGCGCATCGGCCTCCCACAAACTCAAAGATCGACATATCCGCATGATCGCCCTTGGCGGGGTGATCGGGGCGGGCTTATTTGTCGGGAGTTCAGCGGCGATCCGACAGGCTGGCCCTTGCGTGCTGATCTCCTACCTCGCAACCGGGATATTGATCATCCTCATCATGCGGATGCTGGGGGAAATGCTGATTTCCCGCGAGAGTGTCGGGAGTTTCGTCGATTGTATCCGTGTCGCGATGGGCAATGGCAGCGGCTTTGTCGCGGGTTGGCTTTACTGGTCTTTCTGGGTCGTGACCATCGGCGCGGAGGCTATTGGCGGCGCGATCGCCCTTCGGGATTGGGTGAGCATACCGGTCTGGATACTGGCCCCAACGCTGATATTGGTGGTGAATCTCGTCAATCTTATCTCCGTACATGTTTTCGGTGAGTGTGAGTTCTGGCTCTCCTCCATCAAAGTCTTTTCCCTCGTGATTTTTTCAGCCATCGGGCTTATCGCCCTCGCAGGCTTTATCGGCCCGCAACCAGTGACGCCGGTCGCCAATCTGATGGTGAAACACACGCTCGCCCCTTATGGTTGGAGTGCGATTTTCGCAGCCATTCCCACAGTGATATTCTCCATGATGGGGTCAGAATCCGCGACCGTCGCTGCGGCGGAATCCAAAAATGCGGGTGAAAATCTGGCGAAGGTCACGCGCTCGATCGGTATACGCATCACGGTGTTTTTCCTACTCTCCATCGCGTTGATTCTACTCCTCTACCCGTGGTCTGCCCTTCAACCAGGCTATTCTCCTTTCGTGACAGTGCTGCGACATCTCGGCATCCCCGGTGCGGCGGAAATCATGCAATTCGTCACGCTCAGCGCGATTCTGTCCTGTCTGAATTCCTCCATCTATATTTCATCCCGCACCTTGCGAGGCCTTGCCGATAAGGGCCAGGCGCCGGAGCCCTTCTCTCTCCTCTCCGTGCGTCTTATCCCGAAACATTCCGTCTTCGCGTCAAGCGTGATTGGACTTGTCTCCGCTTTCAGCTCCATCTTCTCGCCTGACCTTGTCTTCGCCTTCCTTCTGAGCGCCACAGGCGCCGTAATCCTGATTATTTACGGCATGCTGATTGTTTCCCACGCGATTTTTGTGCGGCAGGACCCGAGTAATAAAGCCTTCATCCTGCCCATGAGTGGCGTGCTGCATGTCATCATGACCGGTGCCATTGTCGCCGTCTTTGTGGCGATGCTGATCCAGCCCGGTAATCGCGGCACCGCCTTTTCAAGCCTTGGCAGCGTCGCTTTTTATGCCATCATCTATCTCTGCACACGCCACCGACATCGTGAGGTCGCGGCTTGAGGCGTGCGACGTTGTCAGGATGAACGATGATTTCGGGCCATAATATCGACCGGCTTCTCAAGATCATGCAGCAGCTTCGTGATCCGGAGACAGGCTGTGCGTGGGATCGTCAGCAGAATTTCGACTCCATTGCCCCCTATACGATTGAAGAAGCTTACGAAGTTGCTGAGGCCATCCGGGAAAAGGATGATCACGCCCTCGCTGATGAATTGGGGGATCTGCTTCTCCAGGTCGTTTTTCTCAGCCAGATCGCGTCAGAAAAAAACGCTTTTACCTTCGCGGATGTGGTGGACCGGATCTGCGACAAAATGACTCGCCGCCACCCCCATATTTTTAAAGGCGAGGCGCTTGTTGGCTGGGAGGATGTCAAAGCCGCTGAGCGTCGGGAAAAGGCGCAGAATGGCGCTTTGGAAGGTGTGGCGCAGGCTTTACCTGCTTTGAAACGCGCCGCCAAACTTTGCCAACGCGCCGCACGCACGGGATTCGATTGGGAGGACGCGGCGGAAGTCCTCGAAAAAGTGGATGAAGAGGTCGCCGAAGTACGGGCAGAAATGGCGACACGCAATCGTGATCGACTTGAAGACGAGATCGGCGATGTGCTTTTCACGACGGCGAGCCTCGCACGCAAGCTGGAACTTGACCCGGAAGCCTGCCTTGAGCGGAGCAATCGGAAGTTCATTTCCCGTTTCGAAGCAATGGAGAAGAAACTCGCCGCCGAAGGCAGCCGGTTGGAGGAAAAATCCCTTGCGGAGCTGGAAGCCCTTTGGCAAAGCGTGAAACGCGACCTCGCCCGTGCATCGTCGTGACGCTTTTCTCGCATGTTTCGACGCCGCTTGACTGAAAATCTCGTCGCGCCACATCACCGCGCCCCCGCCTTTCTCTGCGGAAAATATGACCAAGATTGAACTTGCATGGAGGACACCGGAAGCGCTTTTAACGGCGTTTGCGGGCGTCCCGCATCTCGCGTTTCTCGATAGTGGCGGCATTGTTTCGCCGCGTTCCCGATGGTCCATCCTTTGTGTTCATCCGCGGGAGATTTTGAGCAGCGACAAACCGGACGCGTGGGACCAATTGCGCGGGTTGTTACACACGCAGCGGGATGACGTGCATCGTGACGTCCCTTTCTCGGGCGGTGTCATCGGTTTGGCGTCTTATGAGGCGGGTCTGGCGCTAGAGGGTGTCCGATCTCGTTTCCGCCCCCTTATTCCTGCTTTGACCGCGATGGCCTTTGATGGCGCATTTGTGTTTGACCGTCAGGAGAAGCGTCTCTTCTGGTGCAGCGACGCGGACAGCCCGATGCCGCCTGTGCCTCCGCCCGACCGGGCGAAACGCGGCCGCGCCCTGCCGCGCGTGCTCCTCACACCGGATATGCAGGCTGATGATTGGAAGGACGCTGTTGAAGCCACGCGCGCATCGATTGGCAGGGGGGATTTATTTCAAGCCAATCTGACATCGCGATGGCGCGGTGCGCTGCCGGATGATGCGGATATTTTCTCCCTTTATTTGAGTTTAAGGGAGACCTCTCCCGCCCCTTTCGGCGGTTTCATCAAGCTGCCCCAATTTTCCCTTCTCAGCGCTTCGGTGGAACGTTTCATTTCCCTCGATCGCCATGGTTGGCTTGAGACCCGCCCGATCAAGGGCACAGCGCCGATTAGCAGGGATGGGCAGGAAAATACGCGCATTGCTGAGAACCTCGCACACGATTCGAAAGAGTATGGTGAGAATCTGATGATCACCGACCTCATGCGCAATGACATCGCGCGTGTCTGTGAAGTCGGGAGCGTGTCCGTCCCCGCTTTATGTGAGGTCGAGCGTTTCACCCATGTGCATCACCTCGTTTCCACCGTGCGCGGCAAGCTGGCGCGCGGTAAAACGGCTGTGGACCTCATGCGGGCCAGCCTTCCCCCCGGTTCCGTCACGGGCGCGCCGAAACATGCGGCGCTGCAATTGATTGACCGGTCGGAGGGCTCAGCGCGCAATGCCTATTGCGGCACGATGTTCTGGATCGGGAATGATGGCGCGATGGATAGTAACGTTGTGATACGTTCCATCCTGATCTCGGGTGGGAAAATCGAGATTGGCGCAGGGGGTGGTATCACCTACCCGTCCGATCCGCAGCGGGAGTTTGACGAGATGTGCCTGAAAGCCGAGCCACTTTTAAAGCTGTTCAGATAATGGGTTATGTCTGCATGAACGGGCGTTTCGTCCGCGCTGCGGAGGCGACCATCCCGGCGGATGATCGCGGTTTTCTGCTTGGTGACGGCATTTTTGAGACAATCCGCGTTGCGGATGGGAATTTGCAGCAATGTGACCGTCATATGGCGCGCCTGTCACAGGGGCTTGAAATGCTGCATTTTCCCTTCATCCATCAGGAGGCTCTGGTTGGAGATATGGTGGCGCTCCTGCAGCGGAACGCCATGAAATCGGGAGCGCTGCGCCTGACCATCTCACGCGGTTCCGGCCCGCGCGGCCTGACGCCGCCGCACCTGGCCTCTCCGCATTACATCATTACGACGCATGACACGCCGCAGACGATGATGGAGGTAAAACTCGCCATTGCGCGCTTCCCGAAGGATCATCTCTCACCATTGGCGGTCATCAAACATACGAATTACCTTCCCGCAATCCTCGCGCGGTGCGAAGCGGCTGAGCAGGGTTTTGATGATGCGCTCTTCCTGAATTCTGAGGGATATGTGGCGGAGGCAAGTGCTGCCAACATCATTGCCCTTTTTGGTGACAGGCTGGTCACGCCGCCTGTTCAGGATGGCGCACTCCCCGGCATCAGCCGCGGGCGCCTGCTGGAAAAAAACCTCTGTTCAGAAAAATCTCTGACCGCTGATGATCTGGCAGTCGCGGATGCCATCTGGCTGAGTTCAAGTTTGGGACTTGTCGCTGTCTCTCACCTTCGTCATTACGAGATCCCGCGAAACGCGACCTTGCAGCGCCAACTGACGAAATTTTTATTCGGGTGAGGTCACGCACCGTCCATTAACGCAATTCATCGCGATCAATCCCGTCAACATCAATCAGGCGAAAGCGTAAACGCTTGATGGATGCCCCCAAATAGGCCCCTTCACCCTTCCCCCGCATATTGACGCGCGTGCCGTACTGATTTTCCATCATGAAGACGTTGCCTCCGCGCCCGAGGGCCGCATCCGCGCTGAGCGACCAGTAAGTGCCGTCGAAATCAGTCAGTTTCTTGATATCGAAAACCCGCCCCTGGCCCGAGACTGAAGAAAAGCCGAGCGCGACAATGCCGCCACCTTCAATACGGAAGTGATAAGTCTGACCATCATAATGGAGCTCACCTTTACCCCAGCTATAACCGACTCCGAGAGCCGCCTGCCGAAGCGTGAATTTGAATGTCAAATCTTTGTTACTTATCGGCGCCTTGTCACCTGTCGACGCAGCCATCTCCGCCGCACGCACCTGAATGCCTCCGAGCACGAGGATCATGATGGCTCCGAGGAAACAGATCAGTTTCTTCGTCATATGCGGCCCCTTTCATAGCGCCGTTTCACGGCGTCAGATTAGAATAAGAGTTTGCGCGGACGGGTCTCTGACTCAATATTTACGACGATTCCGAAAAATAGCCAGACGCGAAAACCGCTCGATCTCAACGCGCCCTTCTGGCATAAGATGCTTTGTATAAGACGGCATAAAAGGCGAACCTTAACGCACCCATTTCGACCCGCACCATTGTGGAAAAATATCAGTGTGATGGCCAATTATACCGACGATCTTTTAAAATCCCGGTTATGCAGATGGAAGGACCGGTTTTTACCATGAGCTTCTTCAGTTGTCTTCTCGTGATGATCGGTGGCGCTATCGGCACGCTCGGGCGGTTCCTTGTCGGCTATGCTGCGCGACCCATCAGTCATGGATTTCCCTGGGGGACTGTCCTGGGCATCAACGTCGTCGGATCATTCATCATCGGTTTTTTCGGCACATTAACCCTGGCACATGGGCGTTTTCCGGTTTCAGAAAATACCCGTTTATTTGTCATGGTCGGGCTGTGCGGCGGATATACGACTTTCTCAAGTTTCAGCCTGCAAACGCTGGACCTTATACGGTCAGGCGCGTGGGAGAAGGCGCTGGCCAACGTTGTCCTCTCCTGCGCCCTTTGCGTCCTGGCTGTCGCTGCCGGGCATGGGATTGCCTCCCATCTTAACGGCCATGCCATTGAGATTGCCCAGCTGGATATCGAAGAAGAGAGCTGAGCAGGCCCCGGCGCAGGTCCATGCTCCGAATCGTTAAGCGCCATTTCCAAATCTGCCGCGCGCTCCGACACGCCGAGATAGAGCGGGGCATTTTTAAGATCATTTTCATTGCGTCGCACCCGCCTGGCTATCCGTAAAGATGCGTGAGACGTTTCGGTCGATAGTCGCTTCACCGTCTTAAGCGTGTCAATTGACAGCTTTATCGTCCGATCATATCAGCTTCCCCACAAGCAACGCGCCAATCATTTGCGCTTCCTTGCGCGAGACATACAATGTGATCATAAGGTGTCGTGTTGGGTCGTTCAGCATCTTTCAGCAAAAACCAGCACGAATCCAGTATCATTATACAATCGCCCCCAAGTCGAATTTATAGTTTGAATCAAGTGAAAATTTATCTCTACTATCTCGATATTTTGATGAGTATTTGAGAAATTTTTTGATATAATCCGTCGTCATGGATGATTTTGATCGAAAAATTTTACGCGTCCTCCAGAAGGAGGGCGCGATTTCTCAACGTGAACTTTCGGACCGTGTCGGCCTGTCGCAAAATGCATGTTGGCGACGTATGCAGATCATGCGCGATAAAGGCATCATCATTGGTGAGAGAGTTCAACTCAGCCGGGAAGCACTTGGCCTCGGCCTCACTATCTTCCTCCTTATCAGGACGCGGCAGCATTCAGAAAGCTGGCTTGAAAAGTTCCGGCGTATCATGCTGGACATCCCGAACGTCATCGATTTCCATCGCCTCGCCGGGGATTATGATTACCAGGTGAAGCTCGCTGTGCCGGATATTAAGGAATTCGATCGCATCTACCGAGGCCTGATCGCGCGTATCGATCTGGGAACAGTGACGTCATGCATCTCGATGGAAGATTATTGCGACGAACGGGAATACCCAATCTGAGCAATTCACTGCGTTTTACGGAACGCACCGTCTGACTCATGATATTCCTCAAACCATGTCGCAAATATTCCGAGCCCATCTTTAAGAGAGGTCTTCGGCCGCCAACCGAGGACTTCACTGACATGATCGAGCGAAGCCCAAGTTGACAGCACATCTGTTTTCGGAAGCGGCGATAAGGAGATATGGGCCGGTTTGCCGAGGCATTCCGCCAGAAGCGCCACCATGTCACGGATGGGCGTGGGCTGGTCACCGCCAAGATTGAAAATGCGTGCCGCGCCTGGCTCGCCTGGATGGTCCATCGCCGCGACGACGCCACTAATAATGTCATCAATAAACGTGAAATCGCGCGCTAACCCCTCAGCTTCATAAAGCTGAACCGGCGTGCCCGATAAAATCGCCTGTGCGAATCGATAATAGGCCATATCCGGCCGCCCCCACGGTCCATAAACCGTGAAAAAGCGAAGACCCGTCTGCGGAAATCCGTAAAGATGCGCATAGGCTTCGGAAATCAACTCATCCGCTCTCTTTGTCGCGGCGTAAACGGAGCTGGGCCGATTGACCGCATCCGTTTCTCTGAAAGGGAGATCCGTATTAAGTCCGTACACGGAGGAAGAAGAAGCATAGACGAAATTCTGCAATCCCGGCATGACGCGTGCGCATTCAAGCATTGTGACATGCCCCTGCACATTGGACGCGACATATCGCGCCGGCGCCGCGAGGGAATGACGGACACCCGCCTGCGCAGCAAGGTGGACGATATGGGTCACATCCTGATGCGGCTTCAACGCGGTCGAAATTGCCGCGATATCAGCCAGGTCCCGTTGATAGAACGTGAACGCCTTGCTTCGACGTAACTGCGCAAGGCGCGCTTCCTTTAAAGTGACGTCATAATAATCATTGACGTTATCAATCCCGATCACGCGATCTCCACGCGCCAGAAGAAAGCGCGCGAGGTGGAAGCCGATAAACCCGGCAACGCCGGTCAGGATGACAACCCTTTGAGAATTCAAGGCTTCTGACCCTTGAAGCCATCATAAGCCAGTTTGTCCCCCACACGAATGCCGCTTTTTGCCGTTGTCATCGCGGGAAGCTCCAGCACAGCCACGGAGGCGCCATGCCCCCGGATCAGCGCCTCACTCAGTGGCACGGTGTTTTCAGCGATCGCGGCGATTTTGTGTGACGCGTCGATAAAGACAATGTCGAGAGGGATGTAAGTATTGCGCATCCACATGATTGAATTGCGGGGCGCAGGCCAGATAAACAACATCCCATGATCAGCCGCCAGGCTTTTACGAAACATGAGGCCCCGCGCCTGATCCGCTGATTTAACCGCAACCTCGACGGTAAATCGGTGGGTGACGCCATCCCGCGAGGTGATTGTCAGGCTTTGTGTCGGCAAAGGATGAATTTTGCCGTCCTCATTGGTCGACGGCGCGGCATGGGGAAGGGCCTCGGCGCAGGATGCCGGTGGCGGCAGCGCGATCTGTGCCGTGAAGGCGATGGCGATTCCGCAGAAGAGCGTCCAGGACGATTTAAGGAATTTCCGCATAAATAGCCTTTCAAATATTCGTGACGCGTTATCTGAGGTAGTCGTTATACTGTTTCTCAACGTGGATGAAACTCGGCAATCCGTGCCCGGGCATGATTTTATAGCGGTTGGGCAGAGACATGATTTTCTCTTTAATCCCGGAAATGAGGAGATCATAATCACCATAGTCGAAGTCGGTGCGCCCCACCACGCCGCGAAACAACGTGTCGCCTGTCATGACGACTTCTTCCGTCTCATCAATCAGGATGATATGGCCCGGCGTATGACCGGGCACGTGCCGGACACGTATGACGCGCCCGAGCAGATTCAGCACATCTCCTTCCTCAAGAAACCGGTCCGGTATGACCGGCCCTGTCTCGAAGCCTGATGCGTCAACCAGAAAAGCCGCAAGCTGCTCCGCCATTGTATTGAGAAGAAACGTGTCGTCTTTATGCGGCCCATAGACCGGCACATCGGGCTGCCCCTTCTCCGCAAGGCGGGCCTTAAGGGTGTTAACACCGCCAGCATGGTCAAAATGCCCGTGCGTGAGCAGGATGGCCTCGACACGCGCATCGCCCAGCACCTGCATGACGAGATCAATATCGCCACCCGGGTCGATCACGACCGCCTCTTTGCGGGTGGGTGTCGCTTCTTTTTTCCAGAAAATGGCGCAGTTCTGCCGGACCGGGGTGACCCTCACGATCTGCATAGGCATTTCAGTGTCTCTCCTTGTCCAGACTGACCATGTCGACGGGAAGCGATAACGCGGCGTTTCCGTGCTGGCAAGCGACATGCGCGCTTGACCCTGCGGTCCGTGACCGGCAAAATTACACCGTGCGCGTCGGCACGCCGTAAAACGCCATGATCACCTGTTACAGAATCGTAAGGATACGATAAATGAGTCGCATATTGCGGTCCGATCCAACACCCAGCCTCTCTAAAGCTGTCGAATATCACGGCTTTATTTTTACGCAAGGTGTTGTTTCCAGTGATCTTGCAGGCGATATTACTGCGCAAACTCAAAATATTTTCATGCAACTTGATGCATTGCTCGAGCGTCATGGCACTGACAACACACGTATTCTGCAAGCACAGATCTGGTTAAAAAATATTGAGGACCGCGCAAAATTCAATTCTGTCTGGGAAAATTGGCTGCCGGAAGGCCAGGCACCAGCACGCGCCTGCGTGCAGGCTGTACTCGCCGATCCGCGCATGCTCGTTGAGGTCATGCTGGTCACAACAAAATAACGCCGAACCCTGCCTGCGATGCACCAAAATTTTTTGGGAGAATCGCGCAGGAAAATCGGTGCCGAAGCTTGTCAGATTGCCGGTTTACAGTTACTTCCATGCAACAGGTGATGGTATCAGAAAGATGGGAAGCCGTTCGTGAATAAAAAACTCCGCCCAGCGCGCCCGACCAATCGACTTTATCTGACGTGCCTTTCTGCATTATCGCTCCTGGCCGCAAATATTTTCGGCGCTGCTGACGCTTCCGCCCGCTCAAAGACATCTTCCCGCCATGGCAAGGTCTCAGCATCGCATCATGCGCGCAGCCATTACGTCACGCGCCTGGCCCATCATCGTATTCGTCACAGATATCGTGGCGGACGCGTGATTCAGTGCGTCGCCTATGCCAAAACGGCCTCCAATGTACATCTGCATGGCAATGCGCGGGATTGGTGGCGTAATGCGGCGGGGATTTACGCCCGCGGTGCCGCGCCTGAGGCCGGTGCCGTTCTTAATTTCCGCCCGATCCGCCGGATGCCTCTGGGCCACGTGGCGGTCGTGCGTCAACTCGTCAATGACCGCACCATTATCATTGACCAATCTCATTGGGGACAACGTGGCGTCGCGCGGAATACGCGGGTGATTGACGTGTCGCCAAATAATGACTGGAGCGCGGTGCGCGTGGCCATAAACGGCCATCCGGAGAGCTTTGGCAGTATCTACCCGACCTACGGCTTCATTTATGAGCGCCCGGATCAAGGCATGATGCTCGCGCATGAGGACAGCGCCAATTCGACGCGTATGTCGGCTGTTGCGCCCAGAATGTCCGCCTTGCGGAATACTGAGGTCGCGCAAGTACCTGAGACGGCTTTCAGCGTTGATGGGCCGGAGCACCGCCTGCAATAAGCGGCCGCACGCCTTTCCCTTATCATAACGAATACGCCGCGGTGTCCGTCACGCCGTGGCGTTTTACTTTGAGGGGACGGTGCTATCAGGGACGAGTGGCGCGATGGTACGGATGCCCGCTTGAAATTGACCGCGCCCGATAAAGCTGCTCGGCCAACATGCAACGCACCATCATGTGCGGCCACGTCATTCGGCCGAATGAAATCTTGATATCGCATTGGTCGAGAACCTCACGGTCCAACCCCTCCGCGCCGCCAATCAAAAAAGCGACACCCTTGCCGTGCGACAATATTCTATCAATGGCCGCGGCAAAGCCAATACTGTCGAAGATGGTGCCCCCTTCATCCAAAGCAACGCGCTGATAATTCCCACGCGTCGCATGAAGCAGGGCTGCGCCTTCCTGACGCCGTTTTTCCGCAAGTGCGCCCCGCGCTTCCGGAAGTTCTGAAATCTCAAATCGGGGACGAATGCGCGTCTGGTAGCGCGCCACGAGTTCGCGCTCCGGCCCCTGACGCATTTTACCAATAGCGGCGAGCAGTAACATCGGGCTCAGTTATCAGCATCATCATCCAGCTCTGGCGCCCACATCTTTTCAAGGGCATAATGCTGGCGCGCCTCGGCTTTGAAGAGATGCACGACAATATCCCCGGCATCGAGCAGAACCCAGTCCGTGCCCCCCTCCCCTTCAATCCAGACGCGCTTGACGCCGGCTTCTTTGAGTTTCTTCTCAATATGCTCAGCCATGGCGGCAATCTGCCGGTCCGCCAGGCCCGTTGCGATCACCATTTTGTCCGCAAAGCTGGCGCGCCCGATGAGATCAATGACGGTAATGTCCTCCGCCTTATCCGCCATGAGGCTTTCATGAATAACATTCATCAGAATATCGGTATCGACTTCCGGCACGGCGGGGCGAGATCTGGCTTTTTTTTCCGGTCCGGCTGAAACGCGCTTTTTCCGGCTTGTCTTGTCAGGGGCCTGACGCGCATCCGTCGACGCGATGTGAAGAGAAGCTTCGTCTTGAGGCTCATGAGAGGAGAGAGACGCGGCGCTCTTCAACCGCGGGGAAGGTTTGGTAGGGATGGGTTCATACTCCAGTCGGTAATAGGTCGATAATGTCCCATTGCGAGACGCTGACCGACGCAGATCGGTCGAAGATATACCGCTATGCGGCGTCATAAGGAAAGCCCACCCCGGCGCACCTGACTGCGCCAGGATCGGCGCAAGGCGCGCCTGCTTGCGTAAACGTCTTAACCTTTGCGCCGTTTTACCAAGAAGGGCGCTGCGCGTTTGACCCGGCCGGGGCACGACGGCAATCGCCACCGTCCGGATGATTTTCCGCCAATGATTCCAACGCGTCAGAGAAGCGAAACTATCCGCACCCATCACCCAGACAAAGGTGATATGCGGAAAACGCCGACGCAACATGGTTAATGTTTCAGCGGTGAATTTCGTGCCCAGGCGCGCTTCAATATCCGTTGCAACGATGCGCCTGCCATCGGAGATGCGCCGTGCGGAACGCAATCGGGCCTCAAAAGCCTCTGAGCGCTGATGTTTCTTGAAAGGGTTGCCCGGCGTCACCATCAACCACACCTGGTCAAGCCGTAAATGCTTCAAAGCATAGGCGGCGAGGCGCTGATGGCCCTCATGAGCGGGGTCAAAACTGCCGCCCAACAGGCCGACCGTCATACGCCGTCCATCCCCGAAGACGGGGAAAGCACCGACATCAGGGGCGCGTTTGGCCATCGCCCCGAACTTCGTAACGATAAGTGGTCAATTGCGCGACACCGACCGGGCCACGCGCATGGAGCCGCCCCGTGGAAATCCCGATTTCGCCACCAAACCCGAACTCGCCACCATCACAGAATTGCGTCGAGGCATTCCACATCACGACGGCACTCGGCACGCCGCGCATGAAGGATTCGGCCGCCGCTTCATTTTCCGTAATGATCGCCTCTGTATGCCCGCTGCCATAGTGCCTGATATGCGCGCAGGCCCCGTCAACACCATCCACAATGGCGATGGAAAGTTCAGCATCGAGCCACTCTGTCGCGAAATCCCGTTCTGAAGCAGGGTCAAGTGTCGGCAGGATGGCGCGGGCCGCCGCATCCCCCCGGCAATGACAGCCCAAAGTGCTGAGATCCGCGACAAGAACGGGCAGAAACGTCGGCGCGATGGCGCGGTCGAGCAGTAAAGTCTCTGTCGCCCCGCAAATGCCGGGCCGCCGCATTTTGGCATTGGCAATGACGGCGCGCGCCATCTCGAGACGGGCATCCTGGTGCACGAAGCTATGACACAGCCCCTCAGCATGTGCCAGGACCGGCACGCGGGCTTCCTGCATGACGCGCGTCACCAGAGATTTACCCCCGCGCGGAATCAGCAGGTCAATCTGCCCCTGAGCGTGCAGCATCTCTGTCACGCGGGCACGATCCGTATCCGGCACGGATTGCACCGTGGCAACTGGCAGTCCGGCATGTCGCAGGCCCTGCTGCACAGCCCGCATCAGGCTCTGCGTGGAATGATAACTCTCCGAGCCGCCACGCAGGATGATGGCATTACCCGATTTGATGCAGAGCGCCGCCGCGTCGACCCCGACATTCGGGCGGCTCTCAAAAATCATCCCGATCACACCGATCGGGGTGGAAACCTGCCGAATGACGAGCCCGTTGGGCCGCGTCCATTCCTGCATCACTTTGCCAACCGGGTCCGGAAGCGCGGCGATGCGTTCAACGGCTTTCGCCATGTCGTGCAGGCGCTGGGAGGTCAGGGTCAAACGATCCAGAAAGGCGGCATTGCCCTCAGCATGGCCAAGGTCACGTTGATTAGCTTCGAGGATCTCGGCTTCATGCGTCCGTAACGCAGAAGCGATCTCCATCAATGCCTGACGGCGTTGCGCGGCTGAAGTGGCGGAAATGACATTATATGCCGCGCGCGCCGCTGTCATAAGCGCGCTGAGATCCCTTATGGAAGCGTCTTCCAGCATCAGCCGAACCTTCTGAAATGCAACGTTCTCAGCATCCTCGAAACATGCGGGGTTTGCAATCCCGTCCCGGTCACCACATTGTTATCAGGGCGGTGCGCGTCACACATTGAAGCGAAAGAGAAGGACATCGCCATCTTTAACGACATAATCCTTGCCTTCGATGCGTAATTTACCGGCTTCCTTGGCACCGGCCTCACCTTTGAACGTCACATAATCATCGTAGCTGACGGTTTCACAAGCGATAAAGCCGCGCTCAAAATCATTATGAATGACGGCAGCCGCCTGCGGTGCTTTCGTGCCCGCGACGATGGTCCAGGCGCGTGTTTCCTTCGGGCCGACGGTGAAATAAGTCTGTAATCCGAGAAGTTGATACCCGGCAGCAATGACCCGGTCCAGGCCCGAATTTTTCAGGCCGAGACCTTCAAGAAATTCGCCACGTTCCTCCGCCGCGAGCTGACTGACTTCCGCCTCAATTGCGGCGGAAACCACGACCATGGCCCCGCCCTCCGCCGCCACACGTTTCGCAATTTTATCGGAGAAGGCATTGCCCGTTGCCGCATGATCCTCATCGACATTGCAGACGTAAAGGACAGGCTTTGTCGTCATAAGCTGAAGGCGACGCGCTGTTTCCTCCTCTCCTTCCGGGATGGCGGTGCGTGCAGGGCGGCCGTCACGCAGTGCCGCCAGGATAGGTTGCATCACGGCAAGAAGCTGCTGCGCCTCACGATCATTACCGCGCGCACGCTTCTGCAAAGCGGGTTCCCGCTTCTCCAGCGATTCCATATCGGCGAGCATCAACTCAAGCTCGATAATCTCCGCATCCCGCTCCGGATCGACGGAACCTTCCACATGGGTGATGTCGCCATCTTCAAAACAGCGCAGCACGTGAATGATCGCATCGACTTCACGTATGTTGGCGAGAAACTGGTTACCCAGCCCTTCCCCCTTCGAGGCGCCGCGCACAAGCCCGGCAATATCGACAAATTCTAGACTTGTCGGCAGGGTGCGTTGTGAGTTGCCGATGCGCGCCAAAATCTCAAGCCGCGGGTCCGGGACGGCCACGCGCCCCACATTCGGCTCAATCGTGCAGAAAGGATAATTGGCCGCCTGCGCCGCGACAGTTTCCGTCAAAGCATTGAAAAGCGTGGATTTGCCGACATTTGGCAGGCCGACAATACCGCAATTAAAGCCCATGAGTGGCCTCCCTGACCAGAAGGGTCGTTTTTGTCATAAATTCTTCCGGCTGACTGTCCGCCAGTAAAGGGCAGGCTGTGGCAATGGAATCGAGATAAGCGGTTAGAAAAGGCGTTTCGGCCTTACTGAAATCACCCAACACGTAACCATGCACCCGGTCCCGATGGCCCGGATGCCCGATCCCGAGGCGCACACGCCAATAGGATGTTGAATCCAGATGCTGGTCGAGGGAGCGCAGCCCGTTATGGCCCGCAGCGCCCCCGCCTTTTTTGACGCGTGTTTTACAGAATGCCAGATCAAGCTCGTCGTGAAACACCGTGATGTGGTCAAGGGCGAGCTTGTGGAAATGGACGAGTTTCTGAACGCTCTCACCTGAGCGATTCATGTAAGTCATCGGTTTGAGGAGGAGGATTTTATGCCCGTCAATCACGCCTTCACTGGTCAACCCGCCGAGGCGGGCACGCCAGGGCGAGAAGCCATAGTGACGGGCAATCTCATCGACCGCCATGAAACCGATATTATGGCGCTGACGCTGCATTGAGGGCTCGGGATTACCGAGCCCCACCCAAAGAAGCATAAGCGCCCCCTCGTCAGTTTACTTCTTTTTGTCGTCGGCGGCCTCAGCCTCAGCCTTCGCTGCGGCTTCTACCTCCATCTCTGCATCCACGGTCGGTGGCGCGATGGTGACGATCACAACATGAGAAACCTGCCCGACAGGTGTCACGTTTTCCGTGCCCTTCAGGTCGGCCCAGCGAATCGTGTCATGAATGTCGAGACCGGACAGGTCAGCCGTGAAGCTGGACGGAATTTTGTCCGCATCGGCCAGGACTTCCACGGAGTGGCGCACGGTATTGAGCACACCGCCGCGCTTGATGCCGGGCGCGGCTTCCTCATTCTCAACATGGATCGCGATTGTGACGTGGACTTTCTCACCCGCCGCGAGACGCTGGAAGTCGACATGAATCGGCACATCCGTCACCGGATGAAGCTGGACATCGCGCATGATGGCACGGACCGGGCCGCCCTTCAGCTCAAGCGAGAACAGGCGTGAGCGCCAGCCATTACGGTGCATTTCACGCATGATGACGCGCGGATCGAGTTCGATCAGCGTCGGCTCCTGCTTGCAACCGTAAACAACACCGGGCACCATCCCGGACCGTCTCGTTGCGCGCGCTGCCCCCTTACCAGCCTTCGCACGCGTCGAGACCTCAAGTGAAGTCATGTCAACCACGTTAAAACTCCTTGCAGATAGACGAAGATCAGGCCTCCAGGGGTGCCTGATCCGAACCGGCGACTTACCTGAAAACCCGCATCCTTGCAAGTTTTACCCACCCGGCAACGACATGCGCGCTCATATGCCCGTGGACGATGCCTTGCCTGATGAATGGCGGCGTAACCTCAGCCCTTAATCTCATAAGGCGTCAGGGACCACGCACCCTCATCAAAAGCGCAATATATCGGGGTTGCGTTGGGCAGGCGCACATTGACAGGCAGATTCATCGCCGCACGTATTGCACGGAAAAGCGCGCCATGGGCGACGATAAGCGGCAGCCCTCCATGAGGCTGTTTCAGAGCGCGATTCACAGCAGTCACAGCGCGGCTTTTAAGATCGTCAAAGGGTTCACAGCCTTGGGGCAGGTAAGTCCCGGCAATCCAGGGATCATACCAGTCTCCCATGGGATGGCCCTCTTTCTCCCCGAAGGACACTTCGAGCAAACCCTCATCATCGGAGAGTGGCACCGCTCTACCCTGCACCGACTCCAAAGCGGATTGCGCTGCGCGCGCCGTTTCCCTGGCGCGCCCTAAAGGGGACGTGACGATATGGGTGATCGGTTTCGCACCACGGTCCCAGCATTTTTTCAGCTCTTCTCCCGCCGCGATCGCCTGTTGCCGCCCCACCGCATTAAGGGGAATATCACTGCGGCCTTGTGACAGGTTCCGGGCATTCCAATCCGTCTGACCGTGGCGCAGATACCAGAAGGGCTGTGGGAGAATCATGCATCAATCCTCAATGAAACAGGGAGGAGACTGAGCTCTCCTCAGAAACGGCTTTCATCGCGTCAGCGAGAAGATTCGCCGTACTGATCTGCCGGATATTCGGTGCGGCCAGCGTGGCTTCCGTAGCCGGGATTGTATCGGTGATCGACAGCATTTTTAAGGGCGATTTTTCTATGCGGGCCACGGCATCATTCGTCAGCACGCCGTGTGTGACGTAAGCCTCAACACCGGCCGCACCACAATTCATCAAAGCTTCCGCCGCGTTGCACAATGAGCCGCCACTATCGGCAATATCATCAACCAGGATACAATAGCGCCCTGTCACTTTACCGATGACGTTCATGACTTCAGAGACACCTGGCTGCTCTCGCCTTTTATCGATAATGGCCAGGTCCGTCGCGAGGCGCTCCGCCAATTGTCGTGCGCGGACGACGCCACCCACATCAGGTGAGACGACCATCAATTTCTCATTGGCGTGGCGTGCCTGAATATCCCGCGTGAAGAGCGGCGCGGCATAAAGATTATCGACCGGGATATCGAAGAAGCCCTGTATCTGCATGGCATGGAGGTCAATCGTCAGGATGCGGTGCGCCCCGGCCTCGACCAGAAGGTTCGCGACAAGCTTGGCGCTGATGGGCGTGCGGGGGCCGGATTTACGATCCTGGCGTGCATAGCCGAAATATGGCATGACCGCCGTCACCCGCCGTGCGGAGCCACGACGCAGCGCATCCAGCATGATCAGTAATTCCATCAGATTATCATTTGTCGGCGCACATGTGCTTTGAATGACAAAAACATCTTCGCCGCGAACATTCTCCCTGATTTCAACGAAAACTTCCGCATCCGCGAATCTGCGCACGGAAACTTCGCAGAGCTTCATATCCAGCTTCTGCGCGACAGCAGAGGCGAGTGGGAGGTTACTGTTACAGGCGACAATCTTCATCGAAAGACGACTCCGGTTGGAGAAGGCGGGAATGCGGGCTTCTAACAATGCTGGGCATTCATGTCACCCGAATGACGTAAACCGAAGCAACTTCGATAAATTTCTCGCCTCATGCGTGTCCTGACTGCACCGATTTCGCGGTGGCGTAAAGTCAATGCGCATTTTTCGGCAATGGTTGATAATTGCGCCCGGAATAGGCGGAAATAATCTGTCGCACGGCGCCAGCCGCCTCCTGCGCGGCAGCGAGGGCAATATCCCCCCAGGCTCGGTCAAGTGATCCGGCGGGAACATCGTGAAGTTGCGTCGCCGCCCCGGCTTCCTTCCCGGCTTTGTCACGCACATGCCATATGATTTCGATATGCTGGCTCGATTTGCCCGTCGTGCCTTTCGGGCCGTCCGTCATTTTCACGCGTCCATACACGGTAAAATCGGCGGTCTCCTTCTTCGTCGTGATCTGGTCATATTGATCGGGCAAGGATGTCATGAAAGCGCGTGACAGGGAGATATCGCCGTCCCCCGGCGCGCCCTGCACACCGAGGAACTGGATTTTCGCGGCGCGGCGCTTGAGACTGCTCGGGTCCGCCATCATGGCTTCTGCCTTGATCCCGGTCAGGAGGCTGGCGATGCGCGGGGCGGCCTCCATCGCAAATTGCCGGCGTGCGGCTTCTGACAGGCCCTTCCATCGCGATTCATTGAGGACGGGGCCGTCAATATGTCCCCGCGCCTTTCCATCCGGCGCGATAATCGTGTAACGGGACACCAGCCCCGCCTGCGTTTTTTCAAGCGCGACTTTCAGCCACCAATCACCTTTGCTGGTCGGTTTCGTCACAGCGGGAAGGGATTGTGAGACGAGGGCCTGCGTCATGACATGCGCGAAATCGAGGGATGATTTTTGATCCCCCAGGAGGGCGTCTGGCGGCGGCACAGCCAGGCGTGGCGGCGGGAGATTGGCGACCAGCCTCTTCCCCTCCTTGCCCGGATCATAAAATGGTTTGGATACGGAAACGCAGGCCGCGAGACCTGTCATCAGCGCGATTCCGAAAAAAGCGCGGAGAGCGCGCCTGCCTGGCATCATGTTCTTTTTCCTGCCCTGATCGCCGAAATCTGACGCCCTGTATGTTCATGCCCGCCAAGTGTCATGCGGCGGTGGCTGAAGAAACGACGTGAATCACTGAGCGTGTCCAATCTGATCTGAGAAATATGGCGCAACCCGGCGCGGCGGAGGCGGAGGGCGCAATAACCTCCAAGGTCAAAAAGATAAGCGCCAGCCCGCTCAGCATTGATGAAGAAAGCGCGTGCTTTGTCATCCTGCGCCAGCAATTCAGCGCGCATATCCTCCTCAACCTCATAGCGCCTCTGGCTGATACACGGGCCAATGACGGCCGTCAGTTCCTGCGCGCCGAGGGCCTGCATCGTCCAGATCGTATTTTCAATCACGCCGCGCATGGCGCCTCGCCACCCCGCATGAATGGCCGCTACAATATCCCCCGACGCATCGGCAATCAGGATGGGCCCGCAATCCGCCGTCTGCACGCCGATCGCGATGTCATGGCACATTGAGACGATGGCGTCAGCCGGATCGGCGCTTGAGGGGCGCTGGAGATCGGTCGGGTTCTGGAGCGTCAGCACGTCAGATCCATGGACCTGTTGCACCGTGACGAGATGATCGGCGGGAACGCCCATGAAATTTGCAACCCGCTCCCGATTGGTCGCCACATTCTCCGCACGGTCACCCACTGACGTCGAAATATTCAGACAATCATAAGGGGGCGTGGAGACGCCGCCCTGACGGGTGAAAAATCCATGCATGATGTCCGGCAGGGCCTGGGCCTGCAAGACATGTTGCGGCGAGAGGACTTTAACCATGATCGGCGCCTCCCGCCATCATGGAATTCCCGCGCGAATGCCGCATGGCGTAAATAATAAGGCCGATCCCGGCGACGGCCATGGGTATGGAAAGGACCTGCCCCATTGTCACCCCGAAAGGCAGATAGCCGATAAAAGCATCCGGCTCCCGGAATATTTCACAGGAACTTCGCGTTACCGCGTAACCGAGCAGGAAGAGGCCTGACAAAAAACCAAATCGCGCCCGCACCCAGGGGCTTCTAACCGCCCAGAACATCACGGTGAGAAGCACCACCCCCTCCGTCAGCGCCTCATACAGCTCAGACGGATGGCGCGGCAGCGGGCCCGCATCGGGAAAAATCATGGCCCATGGGAGGTGATGCGCTGCGGGCCGCCCCCAGAGCTCGCCATTAATGAAATTGGCGCAGCGTCCCAATCCGAGGCCGATCGGCACAACAGGCACGATCCGGTCCGAAAATGCCAGAAAATTGAGGCCATTCCGCCATGAGAAAATGGCCAATGTCAGTATGACGCCCAGCGCGCCCCCATGGAACGACATCCCGCCATTCCAGACCTGAAGGATCGCCGCAGGGTGGGTCAGGTAATAGCCTGGCTGATAGAACAGCACGTACCCGAGCCGTCCGCCCAGAACAACGCCGATCATGGCCCAGAAGACGAAATCATCCATCTGCTCCCGCGTCGCGGATTGGGGCGGGAGAGCTGCCAGATGGGTCGCGATCTTCCAGCCGATATAGATGGAGAAGATATAAGCCAGCGCATACCAGTGCACGCTGAGAGGCCCCAGATGAAGAGCGACCGGGTCGATATGCGGAAAATGCAGGGCGCTTTCAGTCATCAGTAAATCCGATCATGAGGGATGGCATCGAAGCAGAGGAGATTGATTGCATGATGTCGGCCCCTGATGCAATCTCGCCGGGGCGTTGAACTCACGCAGCCAACGCGCTAAACGACCGGCAGGCTCGAGCGTTGACCTGTTTTCAGTCGCGAAGCGGGCACATCGTGCTTCCGCAAGCCGGGTCGCGATCCGCAGGCCGCTTCGCCTTTTATAACGGGCGCGCAGAACGCGCAGCGCAGGAGAGTATCATGAGAGACCGTCCCAGAATATTTGATGATATGTCCGGCCTTGCCGGAGGTGCCTTCTCTGCCCTGACGGGTTTGCGGGAGGAGCTGAAGGCGCTTGTGCAGAACCGCGTTGATGAGTTTCTCGCCCGGCTGGAAGTCGTACGGCGAGAGGAATTTGACGCCATGGTGCAGATGGCGAGCCATAGTCGCATGGAGACGGAGCGTCTGGCCCAGCAGGTCAAACTTCTACAGGACCGCCTGAATGCAGGCGAAGCGCACAACCCGTCCACGCCGAAAAAAAAACCGGCTTCACCCTGATCACGCCGCCGCCGCCAGCCTGCCCCTCCTTTGAAGAGTCTCTCTTATGCCGTCAAAACAACTTCCCTCGATTCTTCTTATCGGTTGCGGGCATATGGGGGGGGCGCTCTGGCGGGGGTGGCTGCGGCACGGCATCGCGCCTTCCGTCATCGTGGATCGTCACCTTGAGGCGGTCCCCGCGGGTCATCACATTTGTCGCAAAGCTGCCGACATATCGGCGGATTTCAAGCCGGACTATATTATCCTCGCCGTAAAGCCCGCGCGGATGGAGGAGACGCTTCGAGAAATCGCGCCCTGGATCGGTGACGCCGTGATCATCTCTGTCCTCGCCGGGCGCAGCATTGCGGATCTGCGTGGGGCCCTGCCCCGGCCGGAACGCGGTAATCCCATTATACGCGCCATGCCGAACACGCCGAGTGAAATCGGCCAGGGCGTGACCGGCGCCTATGGTGTGGGGCTGTCGGATGCGCAGCGCGGGATCTGTGATGCGTTGCTCGCGACGGTTGGTGTCGTTCTGTGGCTTGATCGGGAGGATGAGATCGAAATCCTGACCCCTCTCTCCGGTTCCGGCCCTGCCTATGTCTTTCTCTTCGCGGAATTGCTGGAGCAGGAGGCGGTGGCGCGGGGATTGACGCCGGAGGTTGCCCGCATTCTGGCCCGGCACACTGTGGCAGGGGCCGGTGCACTCCTCGCCACATCCGAGGAAGACAGTGCGACATTGCGCCGCAACGTCACAAGCCCTCATGGCGTTACACAGGCAGCTTTAAACGTCTTCATGCGCGCGCATCAGGGGATGAAGCAACTCGTTTCCGAAGCTATCGCGGCTGGGCTTCAGCGAACGAGAGAGCTTTCCAGGCCCTCCTGACCTTCTCGTCGCGTCCGCGCCCGATGACAGCCGACATGTAAGATAGGATGAAGAAATTGACGGCAACGCACCACCGCCCCGATGACATCGAGAAAAAGATCCTTCGCGCCATGATGACGCGCGCCGCTGAACGGGGCTGGGCCCATGCGTCCGTCTACCAAGCTGCGGAGGAAGCCGGTGTCACATTGAGTGAGGCGCGACGGCGCTTTCCCAACAAGAACAAAGTTCTGATCTATCTGGGTCAATATGCGGATCAGCTCGTTTTAGAGCATCACGCCAGCGGCACCCCGCGGGAGCGCCTGTTTGACCTTATGATGCGCCGTCTCGACGGGTTTCAGGAATATCGTGAGGGCGTCCGCGCCGTGTTGCGGCATATCCCTTTCGACCCGAAGCTCGCGCTGATGCTGGCCGTCATGACGGAAAGCTCCATGGAATGGATGGCGGAAGCTGCCGGGTTGGATGTGAGTGGATGGATGGGCAGGATACGCCTCAAATCGCTTCTGGCCCTCTGGGGTCACCTCATCCGCATCTGGGAGCGTGATGATAGTGAGGACCTGGCCGTGACCATGTCCGGTCTTGATAAGGCGCTTGACCGGGCTGAACGCCTCGGATTGCTGAGATCAGCAACGTCTCACTTCAATGATGACCCGCCGGAGCCCTTCTCCGAAAATCTCGACCGGAAGGCGAAATAGAGGCTTTACCTCCGGGCCGTCTCAAAGTAGAAACGCGCCGAGATTGGGGTGTAGCCAAGTGGTAAGGCAGCGGATTTTGATTCCGCCATGCGGAGGTTCGAATCCTCCCACCCCAGCCAGATCTTCCAATGACAATTAACCGGGTTGCTTGCGGCCCCGCCTGATCAGGGCCAGTAACGCACGTCCAGAGACCACGCCATGGTCACCGTGCTGGACAAGGCATAACCGACTGTGACGACGTTCCATAGGCGGTATCGGGCAGGACGGGCGGCCATCAAAGCCGTGTCAGGCCGCATCGCGACGATGAGGAAAGCCGCGATAGGAATGAAATATCGCCCCTGCAAGCCGATAATCTCATCCTGACCCACGATTGTCCAAATAATGTAAAGCGAGATGCAGACAAGAATCGTCGCACAGACCATCACGGCCAGAGTCATCACGACACGACGCCTCTCATGCGCTGCCTGACGCACTTTTGGCAGGTAGAATGTAAGCAGGATGAGCGCAAACAGCACGGAAGCGACATAGAAAGCGCGGGGCAGAAATGTATCGAGCCAACCGAGAACACCGATGAATTGCTCACTCAAATGCTGGCCCTGCAGGTAGAATGTGCGCAGCATCGTGCCCGGAAATTGAAGGGGATGGTGCAGCAGAAATTGTATCTGACCGTGTTCAGACATGCCGGCGGATGATTCATAGGCCGCCTTACCCCACCTGATACCTGTCAACGCCCAGCCGATTGACACCACGAACGGGATGGCAAGTGAGACGAACCAGCGCCAGAACCAGATGAGCGGCGTTATCAGGAGCGGCAGGATGGCAAAAACCAGCATGGGCGGCTTGCCCACAAACGCAGCAAAGCAGAGCCCGGCCCCGCAGATAAGCGCCCAACTGGGAGGTTCATCAAGTCCCTGACGCGTCAGGAGTGCCGCAGCCATGAAGGCGGCGGAGATCAGCAGGGCATCCTGTGAGCAGCTCGCGAAAAGATGCAGGGTCATGGGCATGGAGGCCAGCGCCACGAGGAAGAGCGTCCCCCTGCGACAGAGCGCAATGGCGAACGCCGTGAGCGTGACGGCGAGAAGACCTGTCAAAGCCCGCGCCAGCATGAACGTGGTGAAGACCGAGAAATGGAAAATCTTGCCAAGCCAGATACCGACCACCACGCCGGGATAGGACCAGGGAGGATTCACAGCCGTATTTGCGATGCCAAAATATTCAACGGGACCGCCCCAGCCATTTTGTTTAGCGTACGTCAATAACTCAGGCGTGATACGTTTTTCGGCATGAAAGTTAATATCGTCGTAAGCATGAAGCACCCGCATCATCTCAGCCGGAAAATCACCGCCTGAGTCGGTGGGTGCCACCCTTTTACTGTAGAATTTCCCCTCCGAAATCTGAAGCGCCCGCGCAAAGTGATTCGGCTCATCCGGTATGACGCTGATCGGAGAGAACCAGATATTGCCGAGAATTGCGCTCAAACCGATCAACAGGTAGATGATGGCGGTTTTTCGACAGTTATGATATAATGGCCGTGAAGTGCTGATGATGCGTTTCATAATGAAGTACAGTGTCTGTAGATTCTGGCGATCTCATCCGCCTGATCCTCAAGTGTCATCAGATCACCTTTGAGAGGATTGACGTAGAAATCAAAACGTCCGGGATTATCGATCAAATTCTGCATCGCAACCATAAGGGGTTTCGGATTTTCGCCCATGGGAATGAGGTTGCCATTGACACCTTCCACAATCGACTCACTTTGCCCCCCCGGCATTGTCGAGATGACCCAGACATCTCGCGCCAACGCCTCGCGCACAGTGAGCCCGAAACTTTCCTCCCATTGCGAGGGAAACAATAAAACGTCGATCTCGTCAAAGAAGACATCAATATTTTCGGTTTTGTAACCGGGCACAACAATGATTTCTCCGCTACTCGTGAAATCACTGTCGCGAATACTGGTCAATCCCAGATTGGAGCTGCTATCAACAATGCGACACGACCAATTTGACGATTCAAGACCATCCAATGCAGCCCTGAGCACGCCCCAGCCTTTTGCGGGGGCGATACCGCCTACATAGCCCATCCGCAGGGGACTGCCGATTTTGCGTGGACGATGCGGCCTTTTGGGTGGAAAAACTCCATTATTATTGACGATGATTTTTTCCGGAGGGATGCCGTTCCGCACATAGGCGCGTTTATGGGATTCAGACGGTGCGAGAAGCGCTGCCGCATGCGTCAATATGTCAAACGACAATCCGCGCCGCGCCGACAGGAAAGAATCGTGGCGTGAAAGAGGTGGCGTCCTTCCTGACTGTTTGAGATCATATTGCCCGTGATCATCAGTGATGAAAAGATTTTCAGAGATCCACCAGCAATCATGCAGCGTAATGATATAAGGGATATTGCGTGCGCGGCATTGCATGGCGAGGTCCATCCCCATCGTCTGGATCGCGTGCAGATGCACGATATCGGCCGACCAGGCATCTATCCATTGCCCGAATACATCGCCCGTTTTCGTATTTGACGTCCAGAGACATGGCTCAGAAGGCGCAGCAATAATGGGCATCCCGTCAAAATCATAGCGAATAGCGTGATGATCCTCGTTACTTGCTTCCGCCTTTGTCGTGAACATACTGAGGTCAAAGCCGCGATCCCGCAATAAAGGTTGCAAGGCCTCAACCAGTAAAGCGGCCCCGCCGAAGGATTGTGGCGCGTAATAGACGCTGGCGGAGAGCACCCTGAGTTTTTCCTTCAGGAAAGTCGGGGGTGAACCGAACAATTCAAGCACCTGGTGCTGGATGATATTTTCGGATGAGAATTTTGTTTCGACAGTCTGGCGCGCTGCCGCCCCGATTTCAAGCCGCTTCGCAGGGTCCGCACATAGCACCATGATCGCGCGATACCAGGACTCCTCTGTATCGGCGATCAGTCCATTCACGCCGCTATTCATAACTTCGCAGATCGTCTGCGACGGGGAACAAATGATGGGAACAGACAATATGCCCGCTTCCATGAACTTGATGACGCTTTTGCAATCATTGAAGCGTGATTTTTCCAGGGGCGCGATTGTGAAATCAGCCGCGCCCAGGTGACGCAGATATTGCTCGAAAGACGTTTCCCGGGAATGACGGAACCGATCACCATAACGATGCAGCGCGTTTGACGGCACAAGATTTCCGACGAGGTGCAGATGCAGGCGGGGCTCATCCGCCATGGCGCGCAGGATCGCGCCTTCAGCCTCTCGGAAATCGACATTACGCGCGCGGCTGCCCGTGCCGAAGCAGAGCCATATCGGACCTGTCTCTGAAGATTTTACCGGGGGCTTGGCCGCGATTTCTCTCGCAACATCCATTGTTTCGTGATCGAGCGCATTTTCGATAACGTGAACTTCTTCCACCCCGGCCTCAACCATCGATTCAGCGAGGGCGCGTGTGGATGCAATGCCACGACCCGCATAAATGAGGCTTGCACGGTGACGATCCGCCTCTTCAAAGTAAAAGGCGCGCTCCAGGTAAGAGATCGTTTCGAGATTGCCGTTTTCTTCGTAACTTTGGCGATCAAATATCAGGTCATCGACTTCCCAGTAAGTCGGGATGCCTAGATGCTTCGCCAGCTTCATGGCGCGCTGAATGCGGGGGGACAATGTCAGGCGATAAAATATTGCGATGGTTGCTGACAATATCGGGGTGAGAAGATCACGCTCGCGAAACGGGTCGATTACGAGGACTTTCCAGCCAATCTTCTCAAGATGCTCTTTTCTTTGCGTTACTCGGTACTTCGTGCAGGCACTGATACCTTGATCAGCAATGATGACAATAAAAGGTCTGACGAGGCCGGGATTTGGCATGACTTCCCGGTGGTAAATCTCTGCACATTTTTCATAATGATGCGTTTGCACAAAGTGGCGTCCGCCCGTTTTGGCCAGCAGCACAGAGCGCTCCCAATTCTGGCGGAGCCACTGAAAGCAGGTTTTAGCGCTGTGCTCCTTGAAGATGGCAAGTCCATGCTGGAGGAATTTTGACGCGACGTCCCTCTTCATCCCGCTTGAGAGCAGGGTTTTGGCAAAACGTAGCGGCCAGGTGAGGCGCATCGATATTGAGTTATAAACGCATTCCTGATGATGCCTGAGGTCCGCAACCTCAACCGTCAATCGGTATATGTCATTTCGGAGAAGGGTTTCCTCGTCACTATTTCCGTTAAGAACGCGAGGAATATCTTTATCAATTATGTCGAGCAAGTTGGACCCCAATGCTTTCTTCGCACAAAGGAGTGTATATCGAAGATAGGCAAGTGGAAATACGGTATTTAGTAAAAAAAAGCCTCGAAAACAATAGTTTCCGAGGCGTTAAAAGTTATAAAAACTTGTTAATGTTTAACTAATGTCGAAATTCGAAGCATTGAGATGCGTAATACCGACGAAAGTCACGGTCATATTGTTGTCGAGAGTAATCGTCGTATTGTTACCATTAACTACAGCTGTGTCGAGAAGCTTCTGAACGGCCTGTGCCGCATTCGCCGGCTTGTAGTTATACATGAAGAACTTGTTACCAGCATTGGACATGAAGTCCTCGATAGTAATGTGACCGCCGGAATGTCCCTTAAGCACACCAAAATCGCTGAGACCCTGGCCAGACCGGACAGTCGCGAAACTGTCACCGCTCGTCCCCTGGAAGGCTGTGCCGAAGACGAAGTGGTTGTAGCCCGAACCACCAATAAGTGTCTGGCTGCCAGGACCCGTCCAGAACTCAACTTTACCAGTTGAATTGGACGCATTGACGTTTTGGTCACCGACAGAGCCAGGCTGGTTTGTGGTGTAGATCAGATATTTATCCGCGGACAATGACAGATTGAGCCCGGATGCACCCCAAACCGTTCCATATTGGGTCGTGACACTGATATTGCCCGTGCCATTAATGAAGCTGAGCGCGCCATTGACACTGATCGTGTGATTGGAGCCCTGGGCCAGATAGAGATCACCTGCCGCAGAAATCGTATCACCGGAACCACCAATGATTGAGCCTGTCGCACCGGAGAAGGTGATTGTCGAGCTCATGGCACTATCGACCGTGCTCGCATTACCGACGTTGATCGTGCTTCCGACAGTAACGCTGGCATCGGTGTGGACGTAGGAATTTGTTGCGAGGTTAAGGTTGGTGTTCCCACTATAGACGGTGACATTTGCGCGCCCGCCAATTGTGCCGTCGACCGTATCCGTCCCATAGAGACTGACGTTGTTTATACCCTTGCCGAGGCGGACCGTGTTATTGCCGACACCCGTCTGAATTTCGTTATTACCGTCCGATGCGTAGATCTGGCTGTTGCCCTGCCCGGTCACGATCGTCCAGTTGCCGGTCGTCCCCGTAGCTCTGAAAGCGTTATCCCCCGTCGTCGCGACGAAAGAGCCGTTATAATTGCCCGCCGTGAAATCGACACCCGCCAGATCACCTGACAATACGGAGAGGAACGCTGAGCTTATATTGATGGCGTTGACAGTAACACGCTGATTGAGCTGCGGATTGATAATCGTGCCAGCGGGAATAGTTGCATCTGCGCCCGTGCCGATAACAAGGTGGGTATAGTCGCCCGAAACAGTGTAACCGCCACCCGCAGAAATGACGCCTTGAGACACGGTGATCGGCTGAGAGGGTGTCTGACCAATATTGTTGCCCGACGTCGTAAAGTTTTCCGACGTGAATTGACCTTCGGTGTAGGCCGTCAGAATCTGCTGCGCATAGTCCTGGGCAAGGGTTTGCGCTCTCCCACCGTCGACAGTTACCTGAACCGACCCACCTGAAGACCCGACAACTGTTACAACGGCCATTCCCGTATCCTCATTCAAGTTATCCCGCCGTTAAGCTCGGCGGCGTTGTTGCGACCTCTGTTTTACTACTTCAAGTTACAGCTAAACTAAAAGTTAATTCACTGTCAAACTAAAACGCGCAGTCAAAATGGTAAAACTTAAAGTTACTTTACCGCTGAACCTTCTTTTGACTCGACGAATACGAGTGGTCGAACCAACAACCGCGAATGACACAGCTTAAAAATGGTTAACGCGAATACACAGACTTAAACAGACAGCAACCCCCTGCCCGCACTGTTGAAGTGCGAAACCATTGCCATCCGAAATATGTTTTTAACCATTTGGACCAACTCCAGCAAGAAGAATCTGCCTCACTCACAAGTTTTTTACGAAAATCGTCAATTTTTTAGGGAACTTTCCCGAAAAGCTCGTCCAACCAGAGTTGCGCTTGCGAATCGGAAGGCATCCGCCAATCCCCACGAGGGGAAAGTGCGCCGCCGGGACTGATCTTCGGCCCGTTCGGCATAGCGGAGCGTTTAAATTGACTGAAACTAAAGAATCTTTTTAGAAATACTTCCAACCATCTCCTGATATCAGACAAAGTATAACATAACTTTCTTCCCTCCGGGTAGTTCGCAGGCCACCGGCCTTGTGAGGGGTCCAGCCATGCATGCATTGTAAGAAAAGCAATTTTCGACGGTTTCAACCCGTATCGCAGCGTAAAATATAAAAAGAAGTCCTGTAGGTCGTAAGGCCCCACAATGTCCTCGGTTCGCTGCACGCTGCCATTTTGCGCCGGCACAAGCTCAGGTGAGATTTCTGCCTCAATGATTGATTGAATGATCGGCACTGAAGCTGCCGAGGGGAGTTTTTCAGCCGCTAACCACCGTAATACATGCTGAATCAGGGTTTTCGGCATCCCGGTATTGACGTTGTAATGTGACATCTGGTCACCAACGCCGTAAGTGCACCAGCCAAGGGCCAATTCTGATAAATCACCCGTGCCGATGACAATGCCACCTATTTGATTGGCGATGCGGAACAGATAATCCGTCCGCAGCCCGGCCTGGACATTTTCGAACGTTGTGTCGAAAACCGCCTCCCCGCGCGCATGAGGGTGGTCGAGATCGCTCAGCATACGTGTTGCAGCGGGACGGATATCCAGCTCACGCGGTTCAATATTCAGCGCGCGCATCAACGCCACGGCCAGGGATTTACTTGCGTCACCCGTGGCGAAACCGGGCATGGTATAAGCGTGTATCGACTCAGCAGGCCAGTCCAACTGCTGGGCGACACGGCGGCAGACAAGCAGCGCGAGCGTCGAGTCGAGCCCTCCGGAGACGCCGATGACCATCCGGGTCACGCCACTGGCCCGAAGACGCTGGATGAGGCCCGTGACCTGGATCGTCCACGCCTCGAAACAATCCTGCGCGAGGCGTGATGCCTCATTCGGGAGGAAGGGAAATCGCGGAATCTCCCGCTTCAGCCCGATATCGACCCGTGGCGGTTTCGTATGGAGAGATATGTCCCGCCATGTTCGGGCTGCGTGACCTGTGTCACCCTGCACCACACTCTGTCGTCTCAGGCGCTCCTGCACGATGCGCTCAAGGTCAATATCAGTGTGGACAATTTTCGCGCCGGAAGGGAAACGCTCCGACTGCGCGAGGATGTCTCCCATTTCGTAAATCGAGACCTGCCCGTCCCAGGAGAGGTCAGTCGTCGATTCCCCCTCCCCCGCAGCGGCGTAAAGATAAGCGGAGATTGTCTTGAGCGATGCCGCACGGCAGAGGAGATCCCGCGTTTCCGACTTGCCGATCGTGATGCTGCTGGCTGAAAGATTTGCCATGACCGTCACACCGGCCCGCGTCAGGCGGATATGAGGTGAGTCGGCAACCCATAAATCCTCGCAGATCTCCACGCCGAGGATGAGATCAGCAATATCTTTATATCTGAAAATCAGATCACAGCCGAATGGCACCTCGTCACCCGCGACGGAAATCACCGCGCCATTTATCCCTGACCCGGCGGAGAAATGTCGACTCTCATAGAATTCGGCATATTCCGGCAAATGAGACTTCGGCACCACGCCGCAGATCCTGCCGCCCTGGAGCACGACCGCACAATTATAAAGCCCGTTGCGGAAACGCAGCGCGGCGCCGACAATTAGCGTGATCTGCAAGGCGCGCGTCTCATGTGCAAGCGTCCGTAGCGCCTCATGCGTCGCTTCAATCACAACAGTTTGATGGCGGAGATCCTCAAGACTATAACCTGTCAGACATAATTCCGGGAATACAGCGAGGACACTGCCTTCCCTCTCACATTGCGCCGCGAGTCCGGCGATGATTTCCGCGTTATGGAGAGGTACGGCAAGTCGAACGGGAAAAGTGCAAACACTGACCCGCGCCATCCCGTGACTGTAGATTGAGTAAAAATCTTCCATAATATCAACACCCTTCAAACGGCTCGGCTGAGATGACGTTGCGCGTTTAAAGGATATATCACAAAATGGGAGCGGGCTTGGCCGCCCGCAAGACCTCCCGAACGCGTCTTATCTGAAAGAAGCGCTGTGGCGGAATCGTTTCCGCGGTGTCGTGAAATAAGCGTGCGCCCAATAGATCAGCGCGATCATCACAATAAGCGAAACAACCCCACCCATCAGGGCCATCGAAAATGGCAGATGAAACAGATAGGTCGGCGCGTCACAGGGTTTCACGGGGCGCAAGGGCATGGCCGCCAGATGCTGTGAAAAACTACCGCCTTTAAAAACGGGCGCATGACAGGCGGGGAAAGGACTCTCCCACCATTTCTGCTCAACCCCGATATTGATGGCGGAAAGCACAACCCCGACAAAGGTGACGGGGATGGCCGTGACATTGGCAATGGCACCGACACGCCCGTTGGCCAGCAGCGCCACCGCACCGAGGAATAAGGTGATCTTCCACGGTATGCGCTCAAGCAGGCATAATTCACAGGGCGGCAACCCAAGGACGCGCTCCGCGAACCACGCCGTTGCAAGAGCAAGAATGCTGAGCAGGAAAAGAAACGCCCCACAGGCCCGGACGGACATCATGTCACCTCACTTCCTTGAGTACGGAGAGGAATTCTGCAGCCCAGCGCGCCGCCGTGTTGCGTTGCACCTCGACGTTGAGAAAACGCCATCTTTTTTTCCGTACTTCTTTTTTCATTGTCAGCGCAAGATGAAGCGCCTCAGCGATCTGATCGGGATCATAGGGATTAACCTGAAGGGCGGCCTTAAGTTCAGGCGCTGCACCAGCGAGTGACGATAAAATGAGGACGCCCGGGTCATCCCCATCTTGCGCCGCGACATATTCCTTTGCGACGAGGTTCATCCCATCCCGTAATGGCGTCACAAGGGCAATATCCGCGCGGCGATGAAACCCTGCCAGGACATGTCGCGGCACGGATTGCGTCAGGAAGCGGACAGGCGTCCAGTCAAACGTGCCGAACGTGGCATTGACATGTCCACTCAGTTCATCGACTTCTCGCCGGAGATGCTGATAGGCGGACACCCCCGCACGTGAGACCGGGGCTATCTGCAACATGACAACTTTCGCCTCATGCTGCGGATAACGCCGGATCAGTTTTTCAAAACCCTTGATTCGTTCCGGGATGCCTTTTGAATAATCGAGCCGATCAACACCGATCACCAGCTTGCGGCCGCGCAGACTGTCCATCAGGCGGACGACTTCCGGCGCATCGACATTGCGGCGTGCCTCTTCCCTAAATTCCTCCGGCGCGATGCCGATCGGAAAATGCTCCACCCGTGTGAAAAGACCGATGGCTGAAAAGCAGCTATTAAAGTTTTCGCGGTCTTCCTCAGTCTGCACGCCAATCAGGTCATATTGTGTCAGGTCACGCAGCAATTCCGCCGCACAGGGCAGAACCCGCGTCACGCTCCAGGGCGGTAGCGGGATATGCAGAAAATAGCCGATGCGGTTTCGGACGCCGAGAGCGCGCAGCTCGGCACCCAGAGTCATCAGGTGATAATCATGCACCCATATGACGTCGTCTTCCTGCAATAAGGGGGCCAGCTTCCGCGCGAAAAGCGTATTGACCTCACGATAGGACTCATAATCCTCCCGCCGGTAGCGGATCATCTCAAGGCGGTAATGGCAAAGCGGCCAGAGCGTGCCGTTTGCGAAATTCTCGTAAAAGCGTGTGTGCTGATCGGTTGTCAGATCAACCGTCGCGAATGTGACTCTATGAAGCTGCTCTATCTGCACGTCGGAGGAAACAGCATTCTCCCGATGTTGACCGGACCAGCCGAACCACAGCCCTTCCGTGTCGCGCACCGCCTCGCCAAGCCCGACGACAAGCCCACCGGCCGACTGCACGCGCTCCTTGACATCCGGCACGCGATTGGACACGAGGACGAGACGACTCATGGCCGCATCTCCGCGCAATGTCGTAACCAGGCTCGGAATATGTCTGAGGTCGCGAAATCTTCTGGAATGAGATACCCCTTCCCGCCCATTGCCTGCGCTGCATGCACACCATCAATATCCGTTTTGTCGTCGCCGACGAAGATCGGAAGTTTATCACGAAATTTCGGCAATGACATGATGCGCCTCAGGGCCTTGCCTTTGTCAACGCCTTTCGACCGGATTTCCCACGCCATTTTGGCAGGTTGAACATAAAAATCAGTGTGATCCGCGGTGATCTCACGCGCGAAACGCTCAAAAACCGCCGCGGCATCCGGGCAGTTCCGATAATGCAACACCAGCCCGTTTTTCTTCGGCTCAATGATGCTGCCTTCATGCATCGCGCCGAATTGCCGCGCCTGCCGCAACCATTCAGGCGGCGGCGACGGTAAATCGAGATGCGTGATGGCCGCGTCGGGCGCTTCCCGGAAGGCTGCGCCATGTTCACCGGAGATGGCGTAGACAATGTGCGGTAGAAACTGGTCGATCTCCTCAATCGTCCGGCCTGAGATGATCGCGACTGCATCGCCCGTTACGGCTCTCAGGCGCTGCAATGTCTCAGTCAGACCCGGCGCGACCGTCACGGCATCCGGCGTGGGCGCGATATCGACGAGCGTGCCATCGAAATCAAGGAGAAAGGCCGTTTTGGCGAGATTCAGGGGGAGAGGCGGCGCAGGGGGGTTTTGAGCAGGGTCAGAGGCACGGCGAGAATGCATCTTGTGTGAACTTCTCCGGCTTCTATGGGTTGCGCGGCTTCAGCAACGATGAGAGGTCGCGCGTCGGAAAAATCTCCGGATCTGCCGGAAAATCCGGAGATTTTAGCCTAGGATTTCTGTCAGTTCAGGGCGGCGCCAATTGCAGCGGCGCGTCCTGGGGCATCTTGCTGGAAGGGGCGGAGTTGGCTGGCGCGGTTAAGCCCTGCCCCCCGGGCGCGAGTTCGAAAGGTGCAGCCTCCTGCGGCGTTTGAGAGTTCGGGCTTGAAAGCTGCGGCCCGGCAGCTTCACGGGTCGGCCCCTGCGCATCTTCCGGCTTTTTGACGGCATCCGGGTCCGGCTTCACCGGTGCTGGTAAAGGTGCCAGCAGGGGAGCCACCGGGTTGCCCTCACATCGCACGACACTGACGCCATAAAGCGGGTTTGTGTAAGTTGAAAGGGCGGGGGCATTCTGCACGATCCAGCCATCGAAATGAAAATCCGGGTTCGTGTCATCGCGGATGGAGAGGCGGGCCGCCGCGTCTCGCGGCAATGTCGGCGGCTTCTCAACGCATTGTTCAACATGAAGGTGCAGTGTTTTATATTGCCCCTCCTGCCCGACGGGAATGGTCATTTCCTCAATATGAGAGTCGACCCGGCGCAGTATGCGGATGACGGCCACGCTCTTCCCCTGCCAGAGGTTTGGCGCATACATGACCGGCGGCGCGACCAGATCCGCCGCGCGGGCCGTATCCCCCTCGGTCACATGACCTATCAGCCCCAGCAGAGCCACCGCGATCAACCGGCCCTCTACCCGGCGCGCCCTTCGCATCATGAAGCTGACCCTTCCTTCAACCCAGTCACCAGTTTTTCCAGATATGTCCGCATAATGGCGGGTGCCACGCCCATCAGGAGGGCGTCATCCCACGCATCCCGTATCACCTGCTCAAGCTCCGCCGCATTTTCATCGAGGAGGCGCCGCTTTTCGAGACAGGAGATCGGCACACCATGCACGTCTTTCCAGTCCGGCCGCATCATTTGAGGGATGACCCGCCATTATCACCATCCGACCGGTCGTTTTTCTGGATGCTGTCCGTCACGGAGAAGATAAATTTGCTCAGAAGCTGCTCCAGGCTGATGGAACCCTGGGTGATGGACATAAGCTGCCCGGACTTCAGCAGCGCCGTGTCCCCACCGGGAGAGAGGGCGATATATTTGCCGCCCAGCAGACTGTCTGAAGTGATGATTGCCGCACTGTCCACCGGCAGGGCAACTGAACGATCAACCGTGAAGGTGACGTTGGCGCGATAGGTTTTCGGGTCAACGCGCGTGGTGGCGACATGTCCAACCGTAATCCCGGCAAGCCGGACATCCGAGCCGATGGAGAGGCCGTCAATCTGGTTGAAATCCGCCTTCAGAATATAATCATCCCCGCCACTGCGATAGCGTCCGGCGATGGCAAGGACCAGCATCAGGAGGAGAACGGCAAGCACCAGCATACCGACAATGATTTCTGCGGTCTGCCGTCGTGTCTGAATGGCTGAAACGCGTTCCATATTCCTCCGCCTTACCTTAAATTGACATGCCCGCCACGCATTTATGCGCCCGGCATGACCGGCGCCATCGAAGCCTCTGACCCTCTCAGGCAGCTCGCGCGCCGATCCATATCAAGTTATCCACCTTATCCTCGTTATACAGACCATTAAACGCCTATCATGCGGTTCGTATAGCCTTTTTATCTCGCACGACCTCACTTAAGCTGACGGTATGACGATGATGGAAACAATCAAAGCCCTCCCCCTCCGATCCGTCCGCATCAGCGCGGACCCGGATACCGGCCCGCTTGGCAGCGTCACCCTCCCCATCACCTGGGATGATGTGGCGGCGCGCGCCATGCTGGATCTGTCCCTGTCGCAAGGCCCCCTCACTTTTGATGACGCCATCATGCCCTGGCTGACGATGATCCAGGCCAATATCACAGGCGATGAAAATCTGGGCGTTGTAAGGAGCCGGGAATTTCTTGATCTGCTCCTTCAGCGTCAGGTCGCGCCGACGGCCGGTTTGTGGCAGGGCCAGCATGACCGTCAGGGGGGCTTCATCGTCAATGTCGCGTCCTTCTGCGGTCACGGCGTGTTTGATGGGCCGGGTTATGTCGCCGCTTTGCGTCGCGTCTGCGACACGCTGCGTGAGATCCACGCCCATGCCGGCACGCAGCTTAATGGAGAGTTACCGCTTTTCGACACGCCGGAAGAAGCTGATATCAGCGCCGCACCGCCGGAGGACGCGCTTCTTCCCCGTCGGGCAGGCACGCTCCTCCTGACCAATATCGATGCAGCCCTCGCCGCGCTCGGCTTTGATTATGACAGCGATGCCGGGCGGGATGCTGCGTGTTATATGGCCTGGCTGACAACCTCCGTCGCGCGGCAGAATGCGGGGCCGGTCCCGCTACCGCCCACATCATGCCCCATTGCCGGGCTTGCCGCGATCGGTGAGCAGATCCGTGATGAAATCGACCATGCGGATGACAGCCTGCCATCTCAACCGCTGATAGAGACCGGGTTTTCGGCGCCGGGACCCATTGATTGCATCCTCGGTGTCGATGCGTGCGGTTTCACACCGATTTTCTCCCCCTTGAACGAAAATGGCGCGCTCAGGACGAGCACTCTCGCGCGGCTCGCTTATAAAGGCTTCACGCCCGAGACTGCCCTCGCGGCCGCTTTTGCGGGACAGACGCCCCTCACCCAGCCCGATATTTCGGCCCATCTGGCAATGCATCGCGCCTTGGCGGGTTTTGTTGATCGGATGCCCGCACGCCCTGACCCGACTCTTATCCTGTCGCCGCAATCCCGGCTGGAGCGTGGGCAGCGCCGGCTGTTACCGCACCGGCTCAATGGCGTCTCCATGCGTGTTTCCATCGGGGGGCAGCGCCTTTACCTTCGGACAGGTGAATTTGACGACGGCTCACTGGGTGAAGTCACGATCAATGCTGCGCGCGGTAGTTCGATGGTCAAAGGGTTGATTGACAGTCTCAATCAGGCCGTATCAATCGGGCTGCAATATGGTGTCCCGCTGGATGTCTATGTGGACCAATTCGCCTATGCACGTTACGGGATTGGCGGCACGGTTGAAGGTGACGCCGCGGCCAATCATGCCTCATCCATAACGGATTATGTTTTCCGCAGCCTTTCAGAGACGTATCTGGGTGTGAAACTCCCGGATATCAGCCCGGAAGCGGAGCATGACCCCATGTCATCCGCCGATCCTTTCCTCCCTTTCGAGGCTGACGCGGAAGCCGGTGATCGGGACGGGGCGCATCGGCAGCATTTGCGCGTCGTGTAAATGTTTTACGAAAGCGACATGGCGCTCTTGAGACGCCTGACCTATAAATTCAGCGCCGTCATGCATACCGCATGCGTGAGGCTAAAAAAGCAAAGGGTCGCTCCATGTCTCTCGATATTGAAAAAAAAATTGCCGCATTGGGCCTGTCATTGCCGGAAGCGGCAAAGCCGGTCGCCAATTATGTCGCCTGCGTCCAGACGGGCTCACTTCTCATCATATCCGGCCAGTTACCGCTTGAGGCGGGCGCCCTGAAGGCGAAAGGGAAGCTTGGGGGTGAGGTTGCGGAAGAGATCGGCATTGCCTGCGCGCAGGCCTGCTTCCTCAACGTCGTGGCCCAGGCGAAGGCGGCCCTCGGAAATCTGGAGCGTGTCAAAAGAATTGTGCGCCTTGGCGGATTTATCAGTTGCGCGCCCGCTTTCACCAATCACGCCAAAATCATGAATGGCGCCTCCGACCTCGCAGTCGAGCTCTTCGGGGAGCGTGGCATCCATGCGCGCTCAACCATCGGCGTCCCCTCTCTGCCATTGAATGCTCCGGTGGAAGTCGAGGCTATTTTTGAAATCGCGCTCTGATAAGTCGTCACAGGGGGCCGAAGGGTTTCGGCCCTCCCGCCTGCCTTTCGCCGCATGACAAGTGACGGTTTCAGCATCGCACCCCGTGCGGAAGCGATACCCGCGGCGGATTGGCGGCGCTGTGTCGGCGATGACGTTCTGACGGGCCGCGATTTCTTCCTCGCACTGGAGCAGAGCGGTTCCGCCGTGCCGTCTCAAGGATGGCATCCCTGTCACGGCGTTTTACGTGAGAACGGTCAGATTCTGGCCATTGCCCCGCTTTATGTGAAAAGCCACTCTTTAGGTGAATATGTGTTCGACCAGCCATGGGCAGAGGCTTTCATGGCGGCAGGCGGCCGATATTACCCGAAGCTCACGGGATGTGTCCCCTTCACACCCGTCAGCGGGGCCCGCATCTCATGCGGCCTTACCGGAAAAGAGGCGGACATGGTCAAGCGGCGTATGGCGGCGCATATGGTTGAAATGGCGCAATCTGCCGGGCTTTCTTCCGCGCATCTGACATTCTGCACGGAGGAGGAAGCCACCCTCCTTGCGGAGTCGGGCTGGCTGACGCGCCGAGGCCTGCAATATCACTGGATAAATGACGCTTACGCGGATTTCAGTGCGTTTCTGGGTTCCCTCACCTCGCGTAAGCGAAAAATGATCCGCAAAGAGCGGGATTTGGCGACATCCTACGGCCTGACATTCTCAACCCGACGCGGCGACTCGTTACGGCCGGATGAGTGGCGGCGTATCAACGCGCTTTATCGCGCCACGACGGATCGAAGATGCGGAAACGCCTATCTCGCCCCCGGATTTTTTGCAAGTCTTGCCGCGTCACAGGGCGAAAACATCATCCTCATGACCGCCTCACGCGACGGGGAAATTATCGCCGCCGCTTTAAATATATTGAGTGGTGACACGCTTTACGGGCGTTACTGGTGTTGCGCAGAGGATTGGCCCGCTTTGCATTTTGAGCTTTGCTATTACCAAGCCATTGAATGGGCCATCGCGCATCAACTCAAACGCGTTGAGGCCGGTGCGCAAGGCACGCACAAAATATCGCGCGGTTACCGCCCGACTTATACATGGTCGGCGCATTACATCGCGCACGAAGGTTTAAGGAAAGCCGTGCAGGATTTTCTAATGGAGGAGGCAGTCGAGATGGCCGCGCAGAAACGCGCCTTCGAGGCGGCTCTCCCTTACCGAGACATTTTTAGTTGCGAATAATTCTCATACACACTATTGTGGTGCTCTCTTTTACAGTCCGCTATTCGGAGGCCACCCCGATGATCAGATGTCTCGCCACCGGACACGACGTCATCGCACGACTCATGAATGACGCTTCCATATCACCTCCGGATGCGCAGCAAACGGAGTGGCTGCAATTTCTCGGCTTCGCGCCCCCTGCGTCGCCAGAGAAAACCGCCCATGCGGCTAAACCCGGAAAAGATGCCCGGCGGAACGACAAGACTCATTGAGTAATATCGGTTAAAAGGGCCGTGCTCCCCAGACTGGACCCGGCTTATGACACGTCACCGCTTTACAATTGCTGCGCTCTATCATTTCACGCCCTTTCCCGACCCCGAACCGCTCAAAGCGTCGCTTCTGGAAAAATGCAGGGCGCACGGCATTTGCGGGACGCTTCTGCTCGCGCAGGAAGGGATTAACGGAACCATTGCGGGCCAGGATAACGACATTCACGCCATCATCGCTGAAATAAAAGCCCTGCCCGGATGCGCGTCTCTGGAATGGAAATTGTCATATGCGGACGCGCCACCTTTCCACCGTATGAAAATACGGCTCAAGAAGGAAATCGTGACGATGGGTCAGCCGACGATTGACCCGCTGAAATCGGTCGGGCGTTACGTCACGCCGGAGGCATGGAACGCGCTGATCACCGATCCTGATACGATCGTCATTGATACACGCAATGATTATGAAGTCGCCATCGGCAGTTTCAAACGCGCGATTGACCCCGGCACAAAGAGTTTCCGGGATTTTCCTGACTGGTTCAGGCAATTCCGGGCGCAGCAGGCGCAACAAGGTCGGAAGGCCAAATTGGCGATGTTCTGCACGGGCGGCATTCGCTGTGAAAAAGCGACCGCCTTTGCACGGGAGGAAGGGTTTGAGGAGGTCTATCACCTGAAAGGCGGTATCCTCAAATATCTGGAAACTGTGCCAGAGGCGGAGAGTCTATGGCAGGGAGATTGCTTCGTTTTTGACCATCGTGTCAGCGTGCAGCATGGCCTCAAACCCGGTGAATATGCGCTGTGCCACGCCTGCCGCATGCCCCTCTCACCGGATGATCGCACATCCCCCCTCTATGTGGAGGGCGAATCCTGCCCTCATTGCCATCATACGCGCAATGCGACGCAGCGTGCACGTTATGCGGCACGTCAACATCAAATGGCGTTGGCGCAAGCGCGCGGCACCGTGCATCTGGGGCAGCCATCCGGGACAGAGCGCGACGAGTAGGTGCTGACTTCCGCGGAGAATCGCTAAGTCGCGTCAACGTACCTCGGCAGTTGAGCCCTAAAGCAGGCGTGCGACTTTAAGGAAGATCCAGGTCAGCAACATAAAGACCGCGCAGACAATTCCGGCCCAGATGGTGCCGAGCGCGCCTGTCTGCAGGAACATCCCGCCCGTATTCATGCCGAAAAACCCGGTCACCAACGTTGCGGGAAGCATCAGGATTGTCGCGACGGAGACGATATAAAGGCGGCGATTTGTCTCCTCAACCTGCATGGAAGAGAGTTCATCCTGCAAAGAGCGTGAGCGCTCCTGCACCGCCAGCAAGTCATCCAACGCGGCATGGACCTGGTTTTCCAGCCGGTCACGCAGCTCATCCTCCGCCCAAAGCGGCAGGTTGAGATCCGCATCGCGGATCACGCGGTCGATCGGGGTCACGACACGGCGCAACTCTGTCGCGCGACGGCGCGATTTACCGACAATGGCGCCGAGATGGCCGAGGTCGCGTTTTCTTTCAAAGCGCAGAAGGGCATCTTCAGCCCGGTCAACCTCATCATCCAGCCGACCGATCTGCCGTCGGACGCTCGCAATAAAGACACGTATCGTGCGCTCAATGACGCCGATCGGCCCCGCCGAGACTTTCCCCGCTTTGAGGGAGCGGAAGGTGCTGCCCAGGACCGGGATCGGGTTGCGGCGTGTCGTCACCAGCAAATCCCGGCGCATCGCGAAACGCCACGCGCAGAAATCGCGATCTTCTTCCAGCACCGCATCATCGAAAGCCGGCATCGCGCCCCAGACGACGTGGTCCGTTGCTTCGAGCGTGATGCCGTATTCCGTCTCCGCCAGGACCAGACATGCCTCACGCGGGAAGCATGTCAGATGCGCCACCTGAAGGCGCGCGGCGCTATGGACCGTATCAAAATGCAGCCAGAACCATTTATCGACAATGCCCGGGACTTCATCCTCTGCAGGCATACTGCCATTGAGAATGGCGTTGATCTCCTCATCCGTCAGGGGATGCGACTCGCCGGATGACGCGACGCTGACCGCCCAGACGAGCCCATTCACGACACCACTGCGCTTGCCGCGCCGTTTGACGAGATCCGTCCCGCCAATAATGGGATACGGTTTCTTCACACGTGGGGATGACATCTTACCCTCCCGGGTCTGCATTGCCGGAAACCCGAAATTTGAGGCCGTCCTTGGCGCATCAAAAACTCACGGCCCGGTCAGATGTTTCCAGAGTTCTTAAAATTCAGCGATCTGTATACAAGTTCGAAACTTAATGGGAGTAAAAATGTTCACAGGCTTGAGGCCCGTCGGCGCCTGGTTGTCCGGCATCTGAAACGCTCTCCGTCATAAGGTTGCTGCATGACATCCGTGCATAAGAGTTTCCTCACCCTCGCTATATTGGCGGGCTTTACCGTGGCCGCCGCGGCGCAGGCGCAGCCAACCTCCGAACCTTCAAACGACGCGCCCCCCACGGCAGAAAAAGCAGACCGGATGCGCCAGCAATCTGCGGGCGCGCATAATCCGACGGAGAAGAACCCAACCTACCGCAATCAGGCGATGGAGCAACCGACTCCGGCCCGTCCAGCCAATCCGCAGGTTAAACTTAAACCCGGCGAGAAGACGACGGCGCAGCATGATCACCGGAAATATCGCCGCGCACCGCATCTCTAAGCGCTGTTAACGACGGAAAAGCGCTCCTGGTGCCGCTTTGGGCGGATAGCCATCTCCCGCCATCGGCATAACGATACTGAAAACCGAACATCGACGCACCGGGCTTGACAAGCGGGCGACGCAAATCTGCTCAATAATTCCGACGATTTCTGAGGCGGGCATCCCGCCGGAACAAGGCCACTGGCCCTCACGCCTTACTCGCTTTATAACCCTTGCGAGATAAGACTGCTAACAAGTGAGGCGCCGCGCACATGAGCGATTACAAAGTAAGTGATATGTCCCTGGCCGATTGGGGTCGGAAAGAAATTTCCATCGCAGAAGGCGAAATGCCAGGGCTGGTGGCCCTTCGGGAAGAATTCGGCAAAAAGCAGCCCCTGAAAGGCGCGCGCATCGCGGGTTGCCTGCATATGACGATCCAAACGGCCGTGCTCATTGAAACGCTGATTGCCCTTGGCGCGGAAGTGCGCTGGTCATCCTGCAATATCTACTCCACCCAGGATCAGGCCGCCGCCGCGATCGCCGCCGCCAGTATCCCGGTTTTCGCGTGGAAGGGCCTGTCGGAAGAGGAATTCTGGTGGTGCATTGAACAGACCATCAAGGGCCCGAATGGTTGGACGCCCAATATGATCCTCGATGACGGGGGTGATCTGACCGTCTTGATGCATGATAAATATCCCGAAATGCTCAAAGATGTGCGCGGCCTGTCGGAAGAGACGACCACGGGCGTGCATCGGCTCTGGGAGATGGAGAAGGCAGGCAAGCTGCTCGTGCCCGCCATCAACGTCAATGACAGCGTCACCAAATCCAAATTCGATAATCTTTACGGCTGCCGGGAAAGCCTGGTCGATGCGATCCGGCGTGGCACGGATGTGATGATGGCGGGCAAAGTCGCTGTTGTCGCCGGATATGGTGATGTTGGCAAAGGGTCAGCCGCCTCCCTGCGCAATGCAGGTTGCCGCGTCCTTGTGACAGAGGTGGACCCGATCTGCGCACTTCAGGCCGCGATGGAAGGTTATGAAGTCGTCTCCATGGAGGATGCAGCGCCGCGCGGGGATATATTCGTCACCTGCACGGGCAATGTCGACATCATCACGCTTGAGCATATGCGCGCCATGCGGCACCGCGCCATCGTGTGCAATATCGGCCATTTCGACAGTGAAATTCAGATTGAGGCGCTGCGCAATTTCAGATGGGACAACATCAAGCCGCAGGTGGATGAGGTTGTTTTTCCCGATGATAAGCGCATCATCCTGCTTTCACAGGGCCGTCTGGTTAATCTCGGGAACGCGACCGGGCATCCTTCCTTCGTTATGTCAGCTTCTTTCACGAACCAGACGCTCGCGCAGATTGAGCTTTGGACGGCGCAGGAAGGACAATATGAAAACAAGGTCTACACCCTGCCGAAGAAACTTGATGAGAAGGTGGCCGCGCTTCACCTCGCGAAGGTCGGCGCGAAACTCAGCCGCCTGAGCCCTGAGCAGGCGAAATATATCGGTGTGCCGACGGAAGGCCCCTTCAAGCATGAGCTTTACCGTTACTGAAACGTCCGTCTGACGCATATGAAAAAGGGGCCCGTCCGGCCCCTTTTTTTGCAATCGGGAAAGGTGCAGCAGGCCGCAGAAGCCAGGAAAATGCGCGGGAACAATCCAGAGCACGCCACGTTAAGTGAATGACAAAATTTTTTCCTGATTTTCTTCTGATTTTGAGGTTAATATGAGTATCTTTAGCACCCTCGTTTCCAAAATTTTCGGCCGTGCCGATGCAAAAACACCTGGCACGATGGAGGGGAGTTCATCTGGCATGGATGTCAACGCCATCCTGTCCGATCTTGCCAATAAAAAAGGTGGTGGCGCTTCCAACTGGAAGACATCCATTGTGGATCTTATGAAGCTCCTGGATATGGACAGCTCTCTTGAAGCGCGCAAACAGCTCGCGAAGGAACTCGGCTATACGGGCGACATGAATGACAGTGCGAGCATGAATATCTGGCTTAGCAAGCAGGTCATGCAGAAACTTTCAGAGAATGGTGGCAAGCTTCCCGATTCTTTCATGAAGTAAAACCCGTCCCGAGTTCTGCCTCAATGACGCCCGCCTCGTGGATGGGCGTCAGATGCGTCGCATCTAAACGGCCGGCATCATCAGCCCGCTAAGGTAGGCGGCCAGATTAATGCGCAATGGCATGAAGTAGATATTGCTCTTCTCCTTCATGACAAAGCTGAGCACTTTACGTGCGAAAGCAATATTAGCGGAGAGAGAAGCGTCAAAATCCCGCGCAAAGACGACGTGATTGACGTTTTCCCAATAAGCGCGGCTTCTCTCACTCACGACTGGGGACACACCCCAGAAAACGGACTGACCCTCCAGCCATCTGGCGCAAAGCTCCAGCATTGGGAGGTCAAAAAGCGGCTGTGTGAAAAATCCGACAGCACCTGCATCAATCTTACGTCTGACGGCCTCAAGCTCCTGATAAGGTGCGCGGCGATAGGGGTCGAAGGCGGCGTAGACTTTTAAATGCGGCGCCTCACGCTGGTAACGCTGGATAATCTCGACACTGTTATTCGGGTAGGTCGGTCGCGACGGGTCGGCAGGCGGATCACCCTCCACCACCAGAATTTCGTTTATGCCGGATTCTTCAGAGCAGGGCAGAGGCGCATCCGGGGCGACATCAATCGCACGAATATGCGGGATAACCGGGATGTCCCCCTCCCGATTAAGGAGATGCGCCGCCTCCCATGATCGCATTTCCATACGTGTGAGATCAGGTATATTGATCAACCCCGCCTGCGGCAGCGCGCGCCGCACCGTCTCGAAATCCTGACGCAACGATGCCGCATCACGCGGCACAAGTTCGATGGATATTCGCGTCATGTCAGACGCCCTTATCCGCTTCACACGCCGCGTCGAACGTATTGCTGAGCAGGCAGGCAATGGTCATTGGCCCGACCCCGCCGGGCACCGGGGTGATGAAGGCAGCTTTTTCAAGCGCGTCATCAAACGCCACATCGCCAACGAGGCGGGTTTTGCCATCGGGCAGGTCCATGCGGGTGATGCCGACATCAATGACGGTTGCACCGGGCTTGACCCAGTCACCGGGGACAAGTTCGGCTTTCCCCACGGCAACGATGAGAATATCTCCCTGACGCGCCAGACTGCCTGGATCTTTCGTGTCGATATGGGCGATGGAGACGGTGCAACCCTGACGTAGCAGGAGCTGCGCCATCGGCTTGCCAACAAGGTTGGACGCGCCAATGATGACGGCATGCAGGCCGCGCAACGTCCCCAGCGTTTCCTGAAGCAGCTTGAGGCACCCTAAAGGTGTGCAGGGCACATGCCCATCCATACCCAGACTGAGCCGCCCGGCATTGGCCTCGCCCAGCCCATCCACATCCTTATGCGGCGCGATCGCATTAATGACGATATTCCGGTCAAGATGTTTCGGCAAAGGGAGTTGGACGAGGATACCATGGATCGCCGCATCCGCATTGAGCCGCGCGATCAACTCCAGCAATTCATCCTGCGCGGTTGTCTCTGGCAACATATGCATGAAGGAGCGCATCCCCGCACGATGAGTCTGGATCGCCTTGTTTTTGACATAGACCTCACTGGCCGGGTCGTTACCCACCAAGACAACCGCAAGACCCGGGATTTTGCCGGTCTCAACGCGGAAGTGCTCCACTTTATCCTTGATGGACTCAGTCAGAGCGCGGGCGATCGCCTTGCCATCTATGATTTTGCGCCGACACGCTTCGTCAGGTTTCATCGCACACTGCACCTTGTTTTAGGGAACGTTTTGTCGCGTCCAACCTCCCCTTACAGCAAATTGACAGCGCAAACCACCTTGCCCACCCCGTCAATATGGCGTTCCGGGAGCGTAAAAAAAGAAGCGCCGGATGCTATTTACGGCACCCGGCGCGTCGCCTGCTCATGACAGGAAACAATTTTCAATCATCATCGCGATTATTATTCTGCGCGATCGCAATGAAAATCCGCTGACCGTCCCGATAGATACGGAGCAGGACCGGTTTGTTTTTTCTGAGTACAGCGCGCACAGCCAGGGTCGCGGCTTCCGGGTTCAAAACCGGCGTGCGATCGACACTCTGCACGATATCACCGGGGCGGATACCGGCCTGTTCCGCCGGGGAGCCCGGCGTGACCGCACTCACGACGGCACCTTTCACACTTCTATCGACGCCAAGCTGGTGGCGGATATCATCCGTCAGCGGGGAAAGCGATACGCCAAGCTTCGTTGAACCGGCATCATCCGCATTATCTGAGTCGGACAATGCGGCGTCACCGTTTTTGGGGAAACTGCCGACCCGCGCTTTGATGGATTGAGTTTTGCCGTCGCGCAGCACCTGAATCACAATTTCAGAGCCAGGCTTGTTGGCGACCGTCTGCATGACGACATCATGATCGTTTTTCACCTTCACGCCATTGACCGACGTGATGATGTCACCACTTCGGATACCGGCACGATCCGCGGGGCCGCCCGCAATGACATTGGCCACCAGCGCCCCCGTCGGCGCGACACCGGGTGACGGGTTTGTCAAGCCGAGCGCTTTCGCCATCGTTGGCGAAATCCGCTGAACCGTAACGCCGAGATAGCCCCGCGTGACATGCCCCGTTTTCTGAAGCTGATTGACCACATCCTTGACGGTGTTGGACGGGATGGCAAAGCCAATCCCGATGGAGCCGCCGGACGGCGAGATGATGGCCGTGTTCATCCCGATCACTTCCCCGCTTTGGTCAAAAAGCGGCCCGCCTGAATTGCCGTGATTGATCGGCGCATCAACCTGGATAAAGTCATCATAAGGCCCGGCACCGAGGTCGCGTCCCAGCGCGGACACAATCCCGGATGTGACCGTGCCGCCCAAACCGTAAGGATTGCCGACGGCCACAACGAAGGCGCCCGGCTGCACATTGTCGGAATTACCCAATCGGATGAAAGGGAGCTTGTCCGTGGTTTTGATTTTCAGCAGGGCGACATCGCTCTTACTGTCACGACCGATGATTTTCGCGGGGAAGCTTGACCCATCATCAAGCGTCACCGTCACTTTTGTGGCGTTTTTGACGACATGATTATTCGTCACCACATAACCATCCTGCGAGATGATAAAGCCGGACCCACGTGCTTCCACCATGCGCTGGCCGGTGGGCGGTGCAAATTGGAAAGGAAATGGAAAGGGAAAAGGCATCGCGCTTTGTGGCGACTGCCCGTTATCATCAAAATTACCCTGATCATCCGCGCCCACACGGATGCGCGCCGTGATGGATACGACAGCGGGTTTAACAGCCTTGACGAGCCCGACGAGATCCGGCGCATTCTGAAGCTGTGCCCCGGGTTTGATGGGGCCATCAGCATAAGCTCGCGGCGGGATGACCGCACTGAGTGCGACAAGCGGCACGGTCATCAGTGCTAAATTTTTTGATATGGAAAGATGTTTGGAAATCGGACGAAAACGAGTTTTCACGGGCCCTCTCCATCAGGATCAAATGACCGACCGTCGGCGCATCCTGATCAAATAGTGTTATTTGCGCAACAAGTTTAAGAAAAACATCCAGCCTCGTAAAGATTCTCTTGGCGTCTTTTTCTTTAAAAACGATGTCAGGGTTTTTCCGCTCCCTTCTCCGCTCTCAACCGACTGAAAAACCCCCTCAGCAGGGCGGCGCTTTCCTCCGCGCGGATGCCGCCAATCACGTCCGGCCGGTGCAGGCATTTTTTCTGCTCAAAAATGCGCGGACCATGCTCAACCCCGCCCCCTTTCGGGTCATAGGCGCCAAAAATCAGGCGGCTGAGTTTGAAATGCACCATTGAGGCCGCGCACATGGGACAGGGCTCCAGCGTAACATAGAGCGTGCATCCTGACAGATATTTCGTCCCGCAATGACGTGCAGCCGCCCGCATCGCACGCAACTCCGCATGGGCGGAGGGGTCGCTATCAGATTCGACCTGATTGGCCTGAGCCGCGCAAAGGCGCCCCTCTGCGTCCAGTATGACGGCCCCAACGGGCACCTCCCCAGACGCACCGGCCTCCCGGGCAAGGGTCAGGGCCAGCTCCATCGCCTGCTCGGGTGAAAGCACTTCCGGCACGTTGAGGGGATCCTTTACCGCAAAGAAATTCGCTTTTTTCTCAGTCATGGTTTGATATTTGCACATCATATGATGCAAAAACCATGTCGTTTGCGCATGAACGTGCGTGAATATGCTTTACCTGCCGCGCCCTCAGGGCGATTTGCAAAATCTCGATCGGGCGCGGACAAAGGTCGGAGGGTCCCTCCCCGGGGCTTAAAAGGATGTTGAGATCATGACGGACGACGTCAAAGGCGAACGTATCGCGAAGTTTCTGGCGCGGGCCGGTGTCGGAAGCCGTCGCGATGTGGAACGTATGGTGGCGGAAGGGCGGATCATCGTGAATAACGAGGTCATCCAGCAACCTGCAACCTTTGTCACCGCTCAGGACATGATCCGCGTGGATGGCGCTGTCATCGGCCCGCAGGAGCGCACGCGTGTCTGGCGCTATCACAAACCCACCGGATTGGTGACGACCCATCATGACCCGCAAAATCGCAAAACCGTTTTCGAATCCCTTCCCCCCGGTTTACCGCGCGTCATCAGCATCGGACGACTGGACCTGAATTCTGAAGGGCTGCTCCTACTGACGAATGACGGCGCCCTCGCACGTCGGCTTGAATTGCCCTCTCACCAATGGGTCAGGCGCTATCGCGTACGTGTTTTTGGCCTGGTGGATGAGAAGCGCCTCGCCGCCCTCGCTGAGGGATCGGTTTTCGATGGCGTCCGCTATGGGGCGATTCAGGCGGGTCTCGATTCGCGCAAAGGCGATAATTCCTGGCTGACCGTCAGCCTGCAGGAGGGGAAGAACCGGGAGATCCGCCGTGTCATGGCGGCGCTGAACCTGCATGTCAGCCGACTGATCCGAGTGGCCTATGGCCCGTTCCAGCTCGGAACCCTCCAGAAACGCGCCTTGGAAGAAGTGCCGACCAAAACATTGCGGGAGCAGATCGGGGGTTTTGAAGCCGCACCCCGGCGCAAAGCCGCGCGCTCCGTGGCACGCTGATGCGCGTCATTGCCGGTATGAGGCGGGGCCTTGTCCTTGATGGCCCGGATGATCAGGCGACACGCCCGACTTCAGACAGGGCGCGACAGGTCATGTTCGACGTGCTCGCCCATGCGGGCTGGGCCGCCGCGCATCCGATGCAGGATGCAAAGGTGCTTGATGGTTTCGCGGGCACAGGCGCTTTCGGCATTGAGGCCCTGTCTCGCGGAGCCGCTCACGTCACTTTCATGGATCACCATTCTCCCGCACATCGCACTTTGATAAAAAATATCAGGCGCGCACGCTTTGCAGATCATAGCATGGTGCTGAAATGCGATGTCACCGCACCGCCCCGTGCCACCGGGCAGATGGATATCGCCTTCCTCGACCCGCCTTACGGCCAGAATCTTCTGCCGCTTTCCATCAAAGCACTTATGCGGACCGGCTGGATCGGGCCTGATACATTGATCATCACGGAGTCGGAGAAGAACCTGGATCCGATCAATTCCGAACCGCCTCTCGACCTGCGCAAAATCGGGGTCGCGCGGATTTCCTTCTGGAGAGGCGCGCAATGGGAGGGGATTTGAATGCAAAACCGGACCACCTCTATTTTTATTTTAGCGACGTATCCGCGCTTCAGATGTTAACTTGAACAAAACAAGCACGCTTTCCATCGCGCATTCGACCTTAACAGGACATCAAGATCAGAGGTTACAGTGAGTTTATTCCGGCGTCGCGCAGCTTCAGGCGGCACAACTTCCCATTTTCGTCACGCCGTCTCACTGCGTCTCATAGAATGTGGCGGGCTCGCCCTTGTCGCCGTGGCCCTCTGCCTCGCCGCCGCGCTCTGGTCCTATAATCCGCAGGACCCGTCTTTCAACACGGCCAATGCCAATGTGACCCCCTCCAACTACCTCGGCCTTTTCGGCGCTTTTATCGCGGATGAATTTGTCCAATGGCTGGGGCTGGCCAGTGCGCTGCCCACCATCATCTTCACATGCTGGGCATGGCAGATTATCCGATATCATCAACTCGCATCGCCGATCCTGCGACTCATCAGCGCGGTGGCGCTGATCCCGACCGTGGCGATGACCGTCGCCTCACTCCAGCAGCTCATCCCGCTCACGCAGGTCGCCTGGCCGTCCGCCTCCGGTTTTGGCGGGACGGCGGGTGATTTGCTGGCACGGAAACTGATCGAATCGGGGCGGTCATTGCTGCATGGTTATGGCGCGACGGGGTTCTTCCTCCTCGCCATCGCGCTTTGCTTCCTCCTCGTCCCGCTTGCTTTGGGTCTTCAGCGTCATGAGTGGCGGGCTTTGATGATCATTGTCATGCGCACAAGCCGGGGCCTTGCCTCACTTTTCCGCGCGATCGGGCGGCGGGGCGTTGCGCACGCCACCCCGGATATCGCTGGATATGCGCCGGAGACGCCTGCGCGTCTTGGCTACGCAGATGTTTCACCCACTTATGCCGCACCATCGGGCCGCACGCAGAGCGCCGCATCACATCACGGCGATGAATGGCTCCACCCGCCCGATGCGCGACGTGAGCCGCAAATCTCACCCGCTTCGGCCGCGGGGCATGCGGCACCGGGCGCGCCGTCACGATCCGATAATCCTTATGCGCGTCAATTGGCGCAAATCTCCCCTCAGGAGCAGGACGCCGCGCGCCATCACCCGGAAATCATGCACGTTGAAGAGGAAAGCAGCGTCGACCCCATGACGACGCGGAATGATCCCCAGAGATTGGCGCCAGAGCCACCTGCGCGGCGAGGATTTTTCAGTTTCGGGCGGCCACGCCAGGCGGCCAGTCCGGCGGAACCGCCGTCACGCCCGGCACAAATGGACACGCAACTCGATGGCTGGCAGCTCCCATCTCTCACCCTTCTGAAACCCGCCCCGCCAGCCGCGAATTCAGGCCCGACGCAGGAAGTTCTTCAGGCGAATGCACGGCTTTTGGAGCAGGTTCTGGCCGATTACGGTGTGCAAGGGCAGATTGGCGATATCCATGCCGGGCCGGTCGTCACGCTTTATGAGCTTGAACCCGCGCCGGGCATACGCTCCGCCCGCGTCATCGGGCTGGCGGATGATGTCGCGCGCTCTTTGTCAGTGCTGAGTGTGCGCATCGCGACGGTGCCGGGGCGCAATGTCATCGGCATTGAAGTCCCCAATGCCATCCGTGAGACGGTTTTCCTCAGTGAAGTATTGGACACGCCCGAATTCAAGGAGCCCGGCTCTCACCTTAAACTGGCATTGGGGAAAGATATCGCGGGGGATCCGATCTGCGCTGATCTGGTGAAGATGCCGCATCTCCTCATTGCTGGTACGACGGGGTCAGGCAAATCGGTCGGCGTCAATGCGATGATCCTCTCACTTCTCTTCCGTCACCCGCCGGAAGAGTGCCGATTGATCATGATCGACCCGAAAATTCTGGAATTATCGATTTATGAAGGCATCCCCCACCTCCTCACCCCGGTTGTCACCGAGCCGCATAAAGCTGTCGCCGCACTGAAATGGGCAGTGCGGGAGATGGACCGGCGTTATCGCGCCATGGGGCATTTACAGGTGCGGAATATTGCCGGTTATAACCACCGCGTCCGTCAGGCCCATGCGCAAGGTGAGATGCCGATGCGCCGCGTCCAGACCGGCTTCGATTCCGAGACGGGTCGACCGGTCTTTGATGAGCAGCAACTTAATCTTGAGACCATGCCGTTTATCGTCATCATCATCGATGAGATGGCGGATCTCATGATGGTTGCGGGGAAGGATATTGAAGGCGCCGTGCAGCGTTTGGCGCAGAAAGCGCGGGCGGCGGGCATCCATGTCATTATGGCGACGCAGCGCCCCTCCGTTGATGTCATTACCGGCACGATCAAAGCGAATTTCCCGACGCGGATCTCCTTTCAAGTCATCAGCAAATTCGATAGTCGGACGATCCTGGGTGAACAGGGGGCGGAGCAGCTTCTGGGCCAGGGTGACATGCTTTACATGCAGGGCGCAGCGCGCATCACCCGCGTCCATGGTCCTTTCGTGGCGGATAGTGAGGTTGAGGCGGTCGTGGCGGACCTCAAATCCAAAGGTGAACCCATTTATAATGACGAAATCGTTGCCGCCGAGCCGGATGAGGATCTCTCTTCCTCCGGAAATGGCCTCAGCGGCGGATATGATGGCGAAACCACGCTTTTTGACCAGGCGGTTGACCTCGTCGCGCGTGAGGGCAAGGCGTCAACGTCCTTTATCCAGCGTCACCTCTCCATCGGCTATAATCGTGCCGCCAAAATCATTGAGGAAATGGAAAAACAGGGCATTGTCAGTGCCGCCAACCATGTAGGGCGGCGAGAAGTTCTGGTAAGAAGCCGACGTGACGAGGGGTGATGCCCGGCAGCGCCAAGGAAACCTGACGGTCAAGAAAGCGCCCCCTTTCGAGCTGGATATTCTCTATCGCAGCTCGCATTTCGTGGCCATCAACAAGCCGGCGGGGCTTCCTGTTCATCCTAGTCGCGGGACGGCGCTTTCAGTCGAGGCGTTTTTCCCCTCTCTTTCAAAACGGAAGGACGGGCCTTGGCTGGCGCATCGGCTTGATCGGGACACGTCGGGATGTCTGCTCATCGCGCTTCGGAAGCAGGCGCTGATCGCGGCGCAAAATGCGTTCTCGCGACGTCAGGTCACGAAAACCTATTGGGCCATTGTGAGCGGGCACCCGGCCGAAGACGCCGGAACCCTCAATTTACCTCTCTTGCGGGTTGAGAAAAACCGGCAATGGAAGATGGAAGTCGATCCTGAAGGGCAGGAAAGTCGCACGCATTGGCGCGTGCTGCATCGTGGCCATAACGCGACCCTTCTGGCGTTACAGCTTCTCACCGGGCGTACCCATCAGGCCCGTGCACATTGCGCCGCAATGGGCCATACGATCATTGGCGACCCGATTTACGGCGTGCCATCCAATGATTCGCAACTTCTTCTTCATTGCCGCGCCTTGAATTTGACTTGTCATGAAGAGGCGATTTCCGTGACAGCCCCGCCGGGCGGCGCCATGGCGGACTGGATTAAAAAAGCTTCCGGCGATGGGTTTTAAGGTCGCACCGCGCGCTTTCAACGTTGTTCGGGGCTTGCTTCATCCCGGATCGATCATGGGGTGAGCGTGCGCGACTTGTCATATTGAAGCGCTATTTCCCGTCCGCGACGAGGTGGTTGGGACGCGCGCCGCAGGATAAACCATAGGCAAAACACGATATGCTCCAACCGGCCCTGTCGATGCAGGTCGCGATGACGGAAGAGGAATTTGATACGCTCAAGCGGCGACGCCATGAGCGCGTCCTCAATCTCATTCAAAAGCGTGCGATGTTGCTGTGCAGGGATTTGAAGCGCTTTTGGCGCGCGCTCTGACATTGAAGCGGACGGGAGGGCCGACGCGACTTGCCGCAGAGAAGCGACATTGCCCGCAAACCGCCGTATAAAAACCGCTGGCCCCCGCCGCATCGCGCGAAAGGCCCGTATGAGGAGGTGCGAGGTGGCGCCGACCGTATTCTGACGATGTTGCCGATAAAGACTTGCCGGGCGATTATCCGTCACGATCTCGCCGCCAAATAGCGCAACGACGAGGTAACTCCACCAATCGAGAAGCACATCCTCCGGCGCGACGCTTTTCTTGATGAGCGCGATAGCAGCGGGATTGAGAAGCACCGTATGACCAACTGCGAGGTTTTGCGTCAGAGCTGTCGCGAGATGAAGGCTTTCACCGGGCGGCAGCGCAGGGGACAGGCGGCGATGCGCGAGATTTTCGTCAACAATATATTGGCGTGCACAATATAAGGCCGGTTTACGTGATGCTTTCAGAGCATTGAAGGCGCGTGAAAGCTTGTCATCCAACCAGACATCATCCTGATCGGCAAAAGCGACATAACCATTTTCAGGCACGTGATTGAGTAAAAGCTCGTAGGAACGTCTCACGCCGATGCGACGGGGTGACGCAGACACTTCAATGCATTTACCTGAGGCACATTTCGCTGAAAATGCCCGCATGAGTACTCGGGACTCGTCGTTGGAACCGTCATCCCGCCAGAGAAGCCGCCACGACCGGTAATCCTGCCGCAGGAAGCTTTCCAACTGCTCGGGGAGATAGGTTGCACCATTATAAAGCGACAGGAGAATATAGATAACCGGCGACTCAGATGCCCGAAGCGTTGAAGCCTCTCCAATATGAGAGGCTTCATCCTTGAGAGAAAACGTCAAAACGATTTACCTGTGAAAACCTCGCCAATGGCGCGTTTAAGGCTGGCGCGCCAGTCCGGTAATTCTACCCCAAAGACCTCTTTCAATTTTTGACATGACAGGCGCGAATCCATCGGGCGCTTCGCGGGGGTCGGCCAATCTTTTGTTGCGATCGGCGTGACTTCCTCCGGGAAGGGCTGACCATATGACACTGCATCCTCAAGCGCCGCGACTGCGAGCCCATGCCATGTGGTCTCACCCGTCCCCGCCGCATGGTAAATGCCGCCCAAAGCGTTTTTTTCCTCTTTTGAGAGAAGTTGATGCATGATTTTAAGGACAGCTTCGGCCAGATCATCCGCATTTGTCGGGTTACCGCGCTGGTCCGCAACCACCTTCAGGCGCGGATTTTTTGCGCCGGCATTTAACATTGTCCGCACAAAGTTTTTGCCGTGCGGCGCGTAAACCCATGATGTGCGTAGAATGACGCTTTCAGGGTTGGCCGCCATGACCGCCGCTTCACCCTCCGCCTTTGTGCGGCCATAGACGGTGCAGGGCGCGATCGGATCGGATTCCTGATAAGGCGCGCCTTTATCGCCTGAAAAAACATAATCCGTTGACACATGGATGAAGGGCACGCGCGCCTCTCGACAATAGCGCGCGATGATTTCCGGCCCCGTATGATTGGCCGCCTTTGCCTCAACTTCATGACTTTCGGCGAGGTCGACCGCCGTCCATGCCGCTGCATTGATAATTGCGGAAGGTTGATGGCGCGCCAGCGTCTCCAGAATGGTCTCCGGCCGATCGAAATCAAATTCAGGCCGACCGACGACGACAACCTCCCCCGGTGCGCGTTTTTTGAGAGAGGTTGCGAGTTGCCCGCTCCCCCCGGTGACGAGGATTTTTTGTTTTTTATTTTCAGTCATCAATATTTGAACCAGTTTTTGACTTCCGTGAAATGAGGCGCTTCCCGGTCCTTTTCCGACAGGACAATATCGGAGGTCGGCAACGGCCATTTGATACCGAGATGCGGGCAATTCCAGATAACGGCACGTTCAGAAGCTTTGTCATAGACAGAGGTGCACTTATATTGCACCATCACGTGATCCGTCAGAGTCATGAAACCATGTAGAAACCCCGGCGGCACCCAGAGTTGAGACCAGTTTTCCTCTGATAATTCCGCGCCGACCCATTTCCCGTATGTCGGGGAGCCAGAGCGCGCATCCACCGCCACGTCCCAGATCGCGCCCTGTGTGCAGCGCACAAGTTTACCCTGCTCATAAGGGGCCAGTTGGCAATGCAGCCCGCGCACCACGCCTTTCTGGCGCGACAGGCTTTGATTATCCTGCACAAAAGGAAGCGTGATCCCGGCCTCTTCATAACGTGCCGCATTGTAGGTTTCGGAGAAAAACCCGCGCGCATCGCCGAATTTTGGCGGCGTGACGAGGATGACATCGGGGATGTCCAGTCGTGTGACTTTCATATTTTATCCTTTTTTAACGACCTGGCTTCAATCTTTCAGTTCATGAAGCATCCGGGAGAGCATCGTTTTGCCGAGCGTAGCCGCGTGGTGATCCAGCTGTGCCTCATCAACAAAACCCATGCGGTAGGCGGCTTCCGATGGCAGGCCCACCAACATGCCCTGACGGGACTGGATCGTCTGCACAAACAAACCGGCCTGCATCAGGCTGTCGGGCGTGCCCGCATCAAGCCAGGCGCAACCCCGCCCGAGCTTGTCGACCTGAAGCGTTCCTTCCTCAAGATAAATCTGGTTGAGGTCCGTGATCTCCAGCTCTCCACGCGCGCTAGGTTTCACCTGCTTTGCAAATTCCACGACACGATGATCATAGAAATAAAGTCCCGTAACGGCCCAGTTTGACTCAGGATGCGCGGGTTTCTCGACGATGCGCAGCGCCTTACCGCCTTCATCGAACGTGACGACGCCATATCGTTCCGGATCACGGACCTGATAGGCAAAGACAGTCGCGCCATGGGTCCGTGTCGCGGCGTCACGCAACATGGTGCTGAGATGTTCAGCAAAGATGAGATTATCACCCAGGGCCAGCGCGCAAGGATGCCCGTCAATCCAGTCTTCCGCGATCAGGAAGGCCTGGGCCAAGCCGTCCGGTGAAGGTTGCACGCGATATTCAAAATTGACCCCGAATTGAGATCCATCCCCGAGCAGGCGTTTGAACTGCCCGATATCCTGCGGCGTCGAGATGATCATAATATCGCGGATCCCGGCGAGCATCAGCGTCGTCAGGGGATAATAGATCATCGGCTTATCGTAGACAGGTAGGAGTTGCTTCGATGTCGCCAACGTCATGGGATAGAGGCGCGTCCCCGATCCCCCGGCCAGCAAAATACCCTTCATGGCGTTATTCTCATTTTTTGACGACATATTCTCAGATTCCCAGTCTTTGTCCGTCATAACGCTTCTGGCGGATCG